>JBBSUW010000049.1:0-19006 GCA_038234025.1 Flavobacteriales bacterium | reverse complement strand
CTGCCCCAGAATTGCATGTTCTGCCAACCTTGAACATCGTTGTAAACCGCCATTCGTGGATAGAATTGCGCCAGAACATAGAGATTGTTTCCGTCGGGAAAAGGTTCGTAGCCCGATCTTCCGCCGATTACCGTATAGTCATTGATGTTGTACCACCATTTTATATCGATGGAGAATTTTTCGCCGTGCTTCAATGGTTTTGGAAGATCGATGCGCATCATCGTGTGGTTCACGGTGTACGAAAGTGGTTTGCCGGAAGCATCTTTTACATAATCAAGCTTGAAACCGCCATCAAAACCTTCTGCCAGATATTTTCGCGAGAAGGACGCCACGCCCATCGAGGATTCCATTTTGTTGTCGCGCGCGAGCGGACTTTCCGAATCTTTGGAATTGATGTTCTGGTCGAGCTGAACCCAAAGATACTCGAGTGGTTCCTTGGCGTTGTTGTGATAGGTAATGGTTTCCGTGCCATAAAGTCGGGCAAGTTTGTCGTCGAGCTCAACATTTATTTTGTAATCGGCCTGCTGCTGATAATATTCGGGTCCGGGCGCGCCCGAAGCCGTTCGGTACATATTTGGCGTGGCATAAAGATCGTAGTTCTGCCGGAATTTATTGATGTCCGAATGTCCGCCTTCTTTTACGACCTCTGTCGTTTGGCCAATAGAAAATTGCGCCCAGAGCAAGATTGCGAAAGACTTTGAAATGTTCTTGAAATTCATTTTTATGAAAAATTTTTCGATCTGAAAAGTAGTGATTTTATGGGAATTTTATTGGCCAAATGTTGCCGATCCAGTTGAATCGCCATCCTTTAAAAGCATGCTTTGTTTCTCGTCGCCCACTTTCAACTGAATGATGTTCTGCTGTTCGTCATTCCAGTCTATCAATGTTGTGTTTCGCACATCGATTTCCTTGACGTTTGGAATATTCGGAATTTTGTAATAACAAATGATTGTACCGCCCTCAACTTCTTTGCTTACAAACTGATACGGCAGAAGTCGTCCATTGATTTTTATTCGAAATTTATCCTGCAAATATTTGTTCATCAATGCAATATCTTCGGAAGATTCTGTGGCTTCCGCCAAATGTGTCTTGGTCGAATATCTTTTTGAAAGCGCATTATTTAGATCATCGACAAATATTCTGGTCGTGATCTCGATTGTTTTTTTGTCCGAATTGTGGTTGATCTGAAAGATCGCGACATAGAATTTGTGCGCAAATGACATTGAGATCGCGCTTGCAAATAATAGAAAAAGCAGGAGAGGAAGTTTTTTCAACAACAAAAATTTGAACTGCAAAAGTAAGGCAATTTTCACTCGGTTTTTGGTAAACCCAACTTCCCTATTTGATTGTATTTGTCGGCGATTCCCGCCATAAGCCAAGTTGCCAATGTTTTGTTCCTGTTTTTTATGGCCGATGAAAAAGCGCCGTCCTCAACGAGATAGAATTTGAAACCTTCCACTCGATCCTCTGGTATGTGCATTTGGTCGCGCAAGTATTCATTGGAAAAAAGGTTCTCGAGTTTTTCGATGGTTGTCAATTTTCGTTCGACCGCCAGGTCTGCGATTAAAATTTTTGTTCGTCCCGTCAGTGCGTTGAACAGCGGATCCAGCCCTATTGCCATATTGGTACCGAATTGACCTTCAAAAACGCCGCCCGCTTTTAAAGCGCGCTCGGCCTTGGTATAGCTTTTTGGTTGTTTTTGCAAAATGCCCATCGACACTGCATTGATGTGACTGAATTGGTTGATCGTGACTTCCTCGATTCTGTGGGCGACACCTTCCGCTTTGACATAGAGCAGATCGCCTTGGTAAACTTCCTTTGAAATTCCAAATTTGAGACCGACATAATTAACATCACTGATTATCAAAGTATCACCAGGCCGCGCATTGATCGCAAAGTATCCTTCGCTGATGGTTTCAGTGCTTTGTCGCGTATAATTGTTGACGATGTGAATTCCCGAAAGATCATAAACATTGGAACTCACTTTTCCCTTGATTTGTTTTCGTTGTAAAGGTTGCGCGGTCGCTAACGACCCGCTCAGAATAATGGAAAGAAAGTAAAGGGAGATTGTTGTAGGCCGCAAGCGCTGTATGAATTTGGTCAAAAATATTCCTAAGTGCTGCCAATAAAATACCAATTGGCTTTTAAAAAAATGTTAATTGTACAAATGTGACTTGATTAGATATGGCTTGAAAAATTTTGTAAATTGTAGCAAAACTTTTATGATGAAGAATTTTCTGCTCGCAAGCACATCTACCGTTCACAACGGCGTTTACCTTGATTATCTGCTGGACGAAATCGCAACCTTATATAAAGGTGTTCGCGAAGTGATTTTTGTTCCCTATGCAAGACCGGGCGGTTTGAGCCACGAAGAATATTCGGCAAAAGTCCACGGTGCATTTCAGCAAATGAACATTGCCGTGCGCGGAGTTCATCAATATGACGAACCCAGAATGGCGCTCGCCGATGCGGAAGGGATTTTTACAGGCGGCGGCAATACCTTTCTGCTCGTGGCGCAATTGTACAAACACAACTTGATGGATGTGCTTGCGCAAAAAACCAAAGGCGGAACGCCATATCTTGGCACGAGCGCCGGAAGCAATATTGCTGGTTTGACGATGCAGACAACCAACGATATGCCGATTATTTATCCGCCAAGTTTCCAAACGATGGGCTTGATCCCTTTTAATCTGAACCCGCATTATCTCGATCCAGATATGGGCAGCAATCATATGGGCGAAACGAGGGAAACAAGGATCAAGGAATTCCACGCGGTCAATAGCGTCCCGGTTCTTGGCTTGCGCGAAGGCTCGTGGTTGCGCGCAATAGATGGAAAAATAACCTTGGAAGGAAAGCTGAAAGCGCGACTGTTCGAAAAGGACAAATCGCCGGTCGAGCTGGAATCTGGCATTGATTTAACAGATCTTAAATAAAAGAGAAGGCCAAAATTCAAAAAGAAACATGGTGCTGTTCAACACCGCGTGAGCGATTGAAGCGGCATCCTTTTTTTCTGAGGCACGAAGAAAAAAGATACAGCGAAAAGCGCGACCGAAGGGCACGCCCAAAAAAAATCCCAAACAAATTGCTTGGGATTCTGGAGCGGAAGACGAGGCTCGAACTCGCGACAACCAGCTTGGAAGGCTGGAGCTCTACCAACTGAGCTACTTCCGCGTTTGGTGGGTGCAAATATAATAATTAAGTTTTTGTCGCTGCAAATTTTTCCCCATATTTTGTCTGATATTTGTGCTGCGAATTTATGGTTATGGCCGTCAATATTCTAAATATTTCCTCCGCCGAATCCTATGCGGTGAGACATCCTGTTTTGCGAGAAGGCAAACCGCTCGAAAGCTGTCGTTTTCCCGATGATGATGCCGAAACGACGGTTCATTTTGGGATTTATGTCGATGATAAATTGTCGGGCGTTGCTTCGGTTTTTGAAAATTCCACGCCACTTTTGGAGAGTGAAAATCAGTTGCAGCTGCGCGGGATGGCGGTTCTAAAAGAAATGCAGGGTTTGCGACTGGGCGAAAAGATTTTAAAGCACGCAGAGCAATTTGCTAAACAAAAAAACGCAGATCTGATGTGGTTCAATGCACGGAAAATCGCATTTGGTTTTTATCAGAAATGTGCTTATGAACGCGTTGGCGAGCTTTTTGAAATCGAGAAAGTTGGAACGCACAGCGTGATGTTCAAAAAATTATGAAAGCAAATCTTCGATATATCATCCTCAAATTTTTAGTGTTGCTGATTGTTTCGGCGACGGTTCTTGGATGCAAAAAAGACACGCCGAAAGTTCCCAAAAAAACAATAGTCCCAATCGTGATCACCGATGCCGAGAGCGTTGCTTTCGATTCGACCGTTGCTTTCGAGTCAAAAAGCGAAGCGGTGAACGACTTTTATCGTGCCTATACTTTTCACACCGTTTGGAACAAAAAAGCTTTGCGTGACAAAGTGTTGAAAGCAATCTCCGAATCTGAGGTTGAAGGTCTTTCAAAAACAGACTACAATTATAAAATGCTGGCGTTGCGCTATCCCATTGTTTCGGTGCAAGCGCGTGCCAGATATGATGTCGCGATGTCCAAAGCTGCGCTGGATTATCTGCACGATCTATACATGGGCAAAATTGATCAAACGAAAAGCTATGGTTCTTGGGATTTCTACAGAAAAAGTCCCGATGTGTCCAAGATGCTTTCGGATGCAGTGCAAAACGATTCGCTCGAATATTTATTTGAAAAGGCAAAACCCGATCATCCAAATTATCACGATCTGAAAAAGGCCTTGGTGGCAATCGACAAGTTCGGTGATCAAAAATTAGAGAAAATAGAATATACGGAGAAAATCATGCCGAATGATTCGGGCGCGGTTGTTCTGAAAGTGAAGAAGATTCTGGTTTTTTGGAAAGATCTCAAACAGGATTCGCTGACCGACAAATATGGAAAGGACGCGCAGATTTCGGTGCGAGCATTCCAACGGCGACATGGACTCACGCCCGATGGCATCATTGGCCGAACAACTATCGCCGCGCTCAATTTCACCAAGGCACAACGAAAACAGCAGATCATTGCCAATCTTGAAAGATGGCGATGGTTTCCGCGAAAGTTCGCGAAACAGTACATAATAGTGAACATTCCCGATTACCGATTGCAATATATAAAAGAAGGCGAAACCATCGTTGAAAAGCGCGTGGTCGTTGGCAAGCTCGACCGGCAAACGCCGATCTTGACCTCAAAATTCTCGAATATCGTTATCAACCCGACGTGGACTGTTCCGCCTACGATACTGAAAGAGGATATTCTTCCGGCGGCGACAAAAAACAGAGGCTATTTTGCGAGAAAAGATATCGTGATACTTGATTCCAAAATGGATACGGTGACACCAGAAGATTGGAATCCCGAACGATATGAATATTATCGATATGTCCAGAAACCGAGCTACGAGAATTCGCTTGGGATTGTAAAGTTCAACTTCCCAAACCGTTTTATGGTCTATCTTCACGATACGAACCATCGGGATTTCTTCGCAAGAAATTATCGGTCGTTAAGTTCAGGCTGTGTAAGGGTGGAGAATCCGTTGCCATTTGCCGAAACCTTGCTCGATGACGAAAAGCGCTACAAGCTGGATTCACTACAAAAAAAGGTGGATATTGGAAAAACCGAGATAATTTATTTTAACGAAAAAATCTATCTGTACCAGTTGTATTGGACGGCATCATTTTCAAAAAGCGGAAAGTTGCAGTTTGCCGAGGACATCTACAATCTTGACAAAGACCTTTATAAGAGGTTAAACAAATGACGGAAGGTTGTTTCCGCTCTGGCTTGGATGATAAATGAAGAGACAAGAACCGTCCTTGATCACACTAACGATTTTTGCGGTAAGCTCCTCTGGAATTGCAGGACAACCCAAGCTTCTGCCCAACCTGTGGTTGTTGCGGATAAAGCTTTCCGAAACATAGTCAGCGCCGTGCATCACAACCGCTCTATCGCGGGCATGGTCATTAACGCCTTTTTCAAGACCATCGAGCTTCATCGACATTCCGTGCTTTCCGGTGTAGATTTCGCCGGTAGCATAAAAACCAAGACTGCTTTTATACGACTCGCCAGCGTTTGAAAAGGATTTTGCAAACTCTTCTCCCGAGTTGCGACCGTGCGCCACAAGCGAGTTGAACAAAACTGTATTGTTGTCAAGGTTGATTACCCAAAGCCTCTTTTCGTTAGACGAAAGGCTAAAATCAACAATGGTAAGAATGTTCTTGGTCACCAAACCTTTTTCCTTTAGGGCATAAAAACCTTTCAAGGCGTGCGAAAAGCTTTCTATCTGCGGAGCAGATGCATTGTTGGTCTGAAGAATCTGATAAACAGTTGAGATTTTGGTTTCCAATGCTGTTGCGGCATTGGCTTCTACTGCGGTAGTTGCGGTGCTTTCTGGGGTTGTGTTCGAATAGAAAGAGAACAAAAGCGACGCGACTAGAGGAAGAATTTTGTATACCATATTTGTTGTAGGTTTTATAAGTTAATAACTTGGGGTGGCAAACTTATCTATAATAACGTGTGAATCAAAATTTTGGACTTTAAAACTGTGTTAAATAACCTAAAAATTCTGTTAAAAAATATATTAGTCATGTAAAAACTCAAGAAAGTTTTATAAACAGATGCGGTCAGATAACGTTGAAAGGTGCCGATTGTTGTGAAAGAATGGTTAATGCCAATAATTTATATATTTTTGCGCTCAATCACGAAATCGGTTCTTAATGACATCTGCAAAGCGCGTCCTGTTGTACTCAATTCTATTGGTTTGCGGTATTGGCTACGGCCAAAGAAAAACGCTGCAAGCGGAATTCACGACAGATCCAATAGTGATTGACGGAAAACTTACAGAATCCATTTGGGAAACCGCGCCCGTTGCGACAGACTTTGTTGAATTTTATCCGGATAATGGCAAGCAGATTGATAAGTCGATGCAGACCGAGGTTCACGTTTCTTATGACAAGTCCGCTATTTATATTTCGGCAAAAATGTACGATCCCGAACCCTCAAAAATACTTACACAACTCACGCAGCGCGATGATTTTGGCACGGCAGATCACTTTGGCGTTTTTATAAACGGCTATAACGATGGCCAACAGGATTTTAGATTTTTTTTGAGTGCCGCAGGTGTTCAGATGGACGCCAACGCGACCGATAGCAACGGCGAGGATTTCAGTTGGGACGGCATTTGGCAGAGCAAGGTCGCGATCACCGATTTTGGCTGGGTCGCCGAATTTCGCATTCCATACGCCGCGCTTCGTTTTCCAAAAGCTGCCGAACAAAAATGGGGGCTCAACTTTTACCGCGAGCTTCGTCGTGAGCGCCGGCAGTTCACCTGGAACCTTATCGATACCAAGATCAACAACGAGCTTGCGCAAACGGGAATTCTGGAAGGCATCAAAAATATCGATCCACCAACGCGATTGTTCTTCATTCCCTACGGAAGTTTTTACTATGAGGACAATTCGGGCAAGCAGGATTATACCGTAAAGGGCGGAATGGACATTAAATATGGCATCAATGATTCGTTCACGCTGGATGCTATCTTGGTGCCCGATTTTAGCCAGACCAAATTCGACAATGTAGAGCTGAACCTCGGCCCATTTGAACAACAGTTCAACGAGAATCGACCATTCTTCACCGAAGGTGTAGACCTTTTCAACAAGGGCGATCTTTTGTATTCTCGAAGAATTGGTGGCGAACCTTCCACAATCCCGCAGGAGCGCGACAACGAAGTGCTGAGCAAATACCCACCGACCGTAAACCTGATAAATGCGCTGAAACTCTCGGGCCGAACCAAAAAAGGACTTGGGATTGGCGTGCTCAATGCCATTACAGAAAAAACCTTTGCGACACTTCGGGACACGCTGTCCAACGTCGAGAGAAAAGTTGTGGTCGAGCCGCCCTCAAATTACAATGTTCTTGTTCTCGACCAACGTTTTGGCAACAACAACTCTGTTTCTCTGGTCAATACAAGCGTGTCAAGAAGCGGCGATTTTCGCGATGCCTATGTCACGGCAGCGCTCTTCGACCTTCGCACAAAAAAAAACACCTATTCGGTCAACGGAAATTTTAAGTACAGCTACATCGACGAATTGCCGACAAACAAGGATTACGACGGTTTCACGGGCGGACTTTACCTTAACGAAACCAGCGGGAATTATCGCTATGGTGTTGGTGGCGGCTATATTTCAAAATACTTTGACAACAATGATCTTGGGATAAATTTCCAGACAGATTACCATACGGCGAGCGTTTACTGGAACTATCGAATCTTGAACCCGACCAAGCATTACAATTCGCTCCAACTCAATATGAACGCATACACCGAGCTACAGAACACGACCGGCCGCGCACAAGAAGCATACTATAATACCAATATAAACCTTACAAACAAGAAGAACGATTCCTACGGTGGCGGTTTGACGATAAGGCCATTTGAGATATACGATTTTTACGAACCGCGAGTGGACGGAAGATTCTTGGCGTTGCCACAGCGATATCGAGCCAATGCGTATGTTTCGACCAATTACAACAGGAAGTTTGCTTTTGATTTTAAGGTGAGCTGCGAAGCTTATGATCAAAAAAACAGGTATACGAATGGCGTCAGGATCAGTCCGCAATATCGAATCAGTGACCACGTGTTTATTGACTACGAGTTTTTCTTTCAGCATTATAATCACGACGTGGGCTATGTAGGGCAAAGTCTGAACGATATTGTGTTGGCCACCAGAAATCGAAACACATATATTCATACATTGTCCGGCCGATATGCGATCAACAACCGAATGACGGTTGATCTTGCCGCGCGACAATATTGGTCGTATGCGCAAAATTCTAGTTTTCAGAATCTTAATGATGATGGTTCGCTTTCCCAAAGCAATTACAACCGCGACAAAAACACTTCCTACAGCACCTGGAATGTTGACCTCTCCTACTCTTGGTGGTTCGCGCCCGGAAGCCAGATCAGCTTTTTGTACCGAAACAACGCGCTCGTGTCTTTGCGAAACTTGGGAGACGTTGATACCAGCTACCGTCGAAACCTTCAAGACCTTTTTGTTGGCAACCTCGATACCGTTGTTTCTGTCAGCATTCGATATTATATCGATTACAACAGAATCAAGAATCTTTTTTAACTATTTTGGGCGTCTGGGCGGGCTTTGCGTCGCCAGTTCGCTCCGGTCGGCTAAATCTTTTTTTACCGCCAAAAAAGGCGGAAAAAAAAGGATGCCGCCTCCATCCCTGGCGCGGTTCAATGGCATGCAGCAAGTACTTCACATTGTAGCAGGCAGTGTTATAATCACAACAAATTGTTCAAAGACGATCTGGGAATAATTTTCAGGAATGTTAAAATATCCTTCAAAAAACGTTATAAAACTTATCTTTGAAACGTTTATATGAATATGTCAATAAAAACTATTATCGCTTTTCTTATATTATTGATTGTTCCAGCCAATGCTGCTTTCGCTTGTGGCAAAACCTCGAGCAAACGTTCCACAGAGAATAGCTGCAGCAATTCTGAAAAAGATTCCACAAAAAAATCGTGCTGCGACAAAAAAGATTCCAAAAATAAAAGTTGCAAGGGCGCGTGCGGCAAAAAATCGTGCCACTGCCCGACCTCGGTAACTTCCGCCGCGGTTTTTTTCAATTTTCATTTTCAGCTTCAAAATGATGTGAACGTTTCCAATCACGTTTCGATCCATCGTCAGAATAATCCGAAACCGGTCTATATCTCTTCTTGGCGACCGCCAAACATAAGCTGAATTCGAACCCTTATAGCCACAAATGCGTTTCGTGGAAACCACTCCTTGGCTGAATTGGCTTATTTTCTAAATTTATATTTTACAAAAATGAAATCATTGAATATTCTGATGATGGCAATCCTATTGCTGTCGGGCACAACCACGATTGCCCAGATCAAGAACAAAAAAACAGAAAGCCTAAAAATTTATGGCAATTGTGGAATGTGCAACGCCAAGATTGAGAAATCAGGAAAAATCAAGAACGTTGCATATGTGATCTGGAACAAGGACAACCAAATCGCGATGGTGTCTCTCGACAGCCTGAAAACTTCAAAAAATGAAATCCTCAAGCGCGTTGCACTGGCAGGTTATGACAGCGAAACTTTCCTCGCGCCCAACGACACATATGCAAATCTGCCCATGTGTTGTCAATACGATAGGCCAAAAAAAACAATGGAAATGTCGGATATGGAGATGTCCGCAAATGAAAATGCATCAAGAACAAATACGTTTGAAGAGTTGAAAAATACAGATCCACTTTCGACGATTCTCGCAAAATATTTCAGTTTAAAAGACGCATTGGTCGACACCGATTCGCAATCGGCAATTATGACCGCAAAAGGTCTACTGACCGCGATCAACAACGTAAGGATGGACCAACTATCGATGGAAGTTCATATGGCGTGGATGAACGCACTGGAAAATCTAAAACAAAATGCAGGGCAGATTGCTTCCGCAAAAGATATAAGCGAACAGCGAAAACATTTTGGCAAACTGTCCGAAAATCTTTACCCGATTATGAAAGTTTCCAAACAAGAAACAATGATCTATTATCAATTTGCCCAATGGCAAATGATGGCGAAGGCGCCAATTGGTTGAGCCGGGTTGAGAAAATCAAAAATCCATTCTACGGCTCGAAGATGTAGGGCTGTGGGAAAACGGTTGAAACAATTAAGTAATATTAAAACGGAACTGTTCGGACCATCGGATACTTGCGCAAATTGTTTGCCTGATCTTTCAGTGAGAATTTGCGCAATACCATTTCCGGTCGATGACAGCCATTAGCCACTTAATCATGATAAAAGATTTCTATATAAAAAACATGGTATGCGAACGTTGCATAACGGTATTGCGGAATGATTTGAAGCACAAGAACATTGAGTTGCTCGAAATTGAACTTGGAAGGATAAAATTGAATCTAAACAACCCCCGTGACACAGAATGCTTACTTGCAATTTTGAAAGCAAATGACTTCTCATTGATAGAAAGTCCTGAAAAGCAATTGGTAGAGCGAGTAAAAATAGAACTGATCAAGTTACTAAATGATTTGCCTTTGCAAGTCAATGGGAAATTATCGTCATATCTCGAAGAAAAACTCAAAAGTGAATATTCCAGGACCAGCAAGTTGTTTTCGGTTACCGAGGGCATCACCATAGAGAAATATTTCATCAAGCTCAAAATCGAAAAAGCAAAGGAGCTTATAGAGAACCAAGAGACAAATTTTAGTGAGATTGGCCAGCTGCTGAACTATAGCAACATCAACCATTTGAGCAAGCAATTTAAAAGCGAAACGGGAATGAGTCTAACCATTTACAAATCCCAACAGAAAAATGACAGGGCCTCGTTGGACCGTATTATATAGATATGAACCAATATTAGCGCACAAGTTGTTGGACTGAATCTTTAATTTTAGAAACTATAATTTAACCACAATGAAAAACATCCTTTATTCGCTTATAGTCTTGCTTTGCACCAATACGGCATTTGCACAAAAAGAAGGAAATGCAGATAATTTGCCAGTTCACGAATACACATTGACCATCAGGGAAGAAATGGTAAACAAGGCAGGAAAAGAAGTTATGGGAATGACTGTCAACGGAAGCATTCCTGGTCCAACAATCGAATTTACAGAAGGCGAATACGCGGTTATATATGTAAAAAATGAAATGAGCGTGGAAACATCCGTCCATTGGCACGGAATATTGTTGCCGAATTTTATGGATGGTGTTCCATATTTATCCACGCCACCCATTGAGCCCGGCACTACCTTTAAATATGAATTTCCCATAAAACAATCCGGCACTTATTGGTATCATTCGCATACCATGCTTCAAGAACAAAAGGGTGTCTTTGGTTCAATCGTCATTAGTCCGAAAGTGAAATCTATGGAATATGACAAAGATCTGGTGCTGATGCTCTCCGATTGGACAAACGAAAAACCGATGAATGTAATGAGAAACCTCAAGCGGAAAAACGAATGGTATCAAATGAAAAAAGGCACATCGACGGCGTTGAACAAAGTGATTGCGCGTGGTGCTTTTGGCGCACAGCTCAATTTTTGGAAACAACGGATGGAAGGCGCCGATATTGCAGACGTTTATTATCCTGCTTTTTTGATAAACGGCAAAGAGTCCATGGAATATCCAGAATATAAACCTGGCGAAAAGTTGCGATTGCGCATCATCAACGGTTCGGCATCTTCGCAGTTTTGGTTGACCTTCGGCGGCGAAACGCCACTGTTGGTTTCTGCGGATGGAAATGATGTTGTTCCAGTTGCGCACAACAAAACATTTATAGCCATTGCCGAAACATACGATTTTATTGTGAGGGTGCCGCAAAATGGCAAGATTGAATTTAGAGCAATGGCGCAGGATGGATCGGGAACTGCTACCGCGTTTATCGGAAACGGCCAAATACTCCCGGCGGAAGTTGTCGCAAAACCCGACAAAATCAAGATGATGCAGCAAATGGCAAGAATGGATATGAAAATGGGCGCGCACGCCTTAAAATTTCAACCAAATAAAGATGAACGATTCGAAATGAAGGAAGAGTACGGGATGCAGATGGACGGAATGAAGATGGACCATTCAAAAATGCAAATGGACGACGGAAAAATACAGATGAAAGATGACGATATGAAGATGCAAATGGACGATGGAAAAATGAAAACCGATATGCCGAAAGATTCAATGGTTAACAAAAAAATGGACCATTCGAAAATGAAAATGAACCATTCGAAAATGAAAATGAACCATTCGAAAATGAAAGGGATGAAAGGGATGAAAATGGACGATGGGCCGATGGCTGATGATCAGATGGCCGGAATGGATATGTTTTCCCAATACAATTACGACTATCTAAAATCGATTAAAAAAACATCGTACGACAAGAACCTACCGGTGAAGGAAATACTGTTGAACCTTACCGGAAACATGCAACGGTACATCTGGAGCTTAAATGGAGTTCCGCTGAGCGAGGCCGATGATATCAAAATAAAGAGCGGGGAAGTTACCAGAATGACTTTCAACAATTTGACGATGATGCACCATCCGATGCACCTGCACGGTCATTTCTTTAGGGTCATCAATGAGAATGGAGAATATTCGCCCTTGAAACATACGCTCAACCTGCCGCCGATGCAACAGGTGACCATAGAGTTTCACGGCAATGAAGGCAATGAATACGGCGATTGGTTTTTTCACTGCCACGTTCTTTATCATATGATGAGCGGAATGGCAAGAGTTGTAACCTATGAAACGCCTCGCGACCCACGACTGGAAAAATATCCGGTTAAAAAACTGATCAATGAAGCAGACCAATATTACACTTGGGCAATGGTTGATGCCGCGTCACACATGACGGAGTTTAACTTGGTGTCTTCAAACATTAGGAACCAATTAAATATTTCCGCAGAATACGGCTGGAACAAAAACCTTGAAACAGAAGTGACCTACGAACGTTATCTGCACGATTATTTAAGAGTTTTTGGAGGTGTGAACATTGAAAATGAAATGGATGACAGTCTGGATGAAATTTCGACCACAGCCATCGCAGGAATTCGATTTTTGCTACCATACCTTTTCAATCTCGATGTGCGCGTGGACAGTAAACTGCGACCACAAATCAGTTTGAGCCGAGAGATTATAATCTTCCCGCGGACCGCAATTTTTGGGAAATATGAATATCAGGCCAATTTTGGCTGGGTGGACAAACTTCCCGCTGGCGATAATTTCGCCAAAGATGTAACCTGGAGCGCAGGCGCAGAATATTTCTTGTCGCGAAATTTTTCATTGATGGCAAGCTATGACAATCGATTTGGCGGCGGTGGTGGACTCTCCGCGAGATTTTAACAAATAAGTAAACAATAAATATTTTAAATACCATCAAAATGAAAAAAGCAAGAGTAACAACAGCGATTATGGCCATGGCTTTCGTAAGCCTAAACGCAATGTCGTGCAAGGACAGCAAAAATGAAAGTTCGCATGACGGGATGCATTCTCAGATGTCGGACGCGGATTATCACGATCAGCAATAGCAAACAACAATATGGAAAACTATGACGCCCTTTCACAAGCCATCAGCCGTTTGCAAAAACGAGGTTATACAAGTGATTTTAATTTAAAACACGAGCATATTGAGCGCAACGCATTAAAATTGAAATTGCATCCAGAAGATTTTGAGCTAGATGAGTTCTATCGGTTTGAAGGCATGAGCAGCACCGACGACAATAGTGTGCTGTATGCCGTTCATTCTAAAAAAGGGGTTAAAGGCTTATTGGTAGACGCATATGGCGTTTATGCCGAAAATATTTCGGAAGCGATGCGAAAACGATTAAAATAAATTGTCCAATCTCTATAATTTGCAATATCTCCTTTGAAGGTTGATACACTACGATATTTCTAGATGCCAGAAATTGCTACAGCGGTGATTCGCTCGAATTGGATTGGCGCAACGGGAAAAGCAAGCAACGATAAATATATACTCCCGCTTTAATCTCGCCGACTTGACGGGACATTGTATTAACAGGCTTAGGGATCGATTGACCAAATTGTATAGATATTTACCAAGATATTACCACTCAGGACATTAAATACGCACTACCTTTATTTAATAACACCTAAAATTTGAAATAAATGAAATACACATACAATGTGCAAGGAATGAGTTGTGGAGGCTGCAAAGCTTCTGTAGAAAAGTATTTGGGCCAGTTGGAAAAAGTAACAAACGTGTATGCTAATGTGCAAAAATCCCCAGCAGAAGTCACAATGAGCAACCACGTGAGTACAGAAACCTTACAAAGCGCCTTACCGGAAAAATTTAATTTATCAAAAAAGGTGGGTGGATTTCCGAACAACCAATAATAAGTTTCCAAAACATTAAATAAATTCCTCACAATGAAACACATCTATCACATTCATGGAATGACCTGCAACGGTTGCCGCAGTCACGTTGAAGAAACACTTTCTAGGGTGAAAGGGGTTTCAAAAGTTACGGTCGATCTGGCAAAAGAGAAAGCTATCATCGAAACGGATGAACATTTTCCCATTGAAAAATTTCAAGAGGCATTAAAAAAAGATGGCGGAAATTACAGCATTCATAATAAAGATGACCTTCCCCAAAAAGAGAACCATTCCAATGCCGCAAAAACCAAAAAGGTAAACGGCACCGGAACTTTTTACTGCCCAATGCATTGCGAAGGTGATAAGACCTATCTCAAACCCGGCGATTGCACAGTTTGCGGAATGGATTTGGTAGAAGAGCAAAACCTATCGGCAAAAAATTCGGAACAATGGACATGCCCGATGCATCCGCAAATCATAAGAGATGAGCCTGGATCTTGCCCAATCTGTGGGATGGATCTCGTGCCGATGCAACCAGATGTTTCGGCAGAGGAAAAAACCTACAAAAAGCTGTTGAAGAAATTCTGGATCGCACTCGCTTTTACGGTACCGATTTTTCTGATGGCAATGAGCGAAATGATTCCCAACAATCCGCTCTACAGCTTGATGGAGCAGAAATATTGGAACTGGGTTCAGTTCGCATTGTCCATTCCCGTTGTATTTTATGCCACTTGGATGTTCTTTGAGCGCGCTTATAAAAGCATTATAACGTGGAACCTCAATATGTTCACTTTGATTGGAATCGGCGCAGGCGTGGCTTGGCTGTTCAGTGTGTTCGGAATGTTGTTTCCTAATTTCTTTCCCGAACAATTCAAAACGGATTCTGGAGCCGTCCACGTGTATTTTGAAGCTGCAACCGTAATTCTCACATTGGTTTTGATGGGACAAGTTTTGGAAGCTCGCGCGCACAGCAAAACCAATTCAGCGGTAAAGGAATTATTGAAACTCGCGCCCAACAATGCATTTCGTGTGGTAGATGGAAACGAGGAAAAAGTAAGCATTGACCAAATTCAAAAAGGAGATGTTCTACGGGTCAAACCAGGCGACAAAATTCCAGTGGATGGCGTGATCACGGAAGGAAATACCACGGTTGATGAGTCGATGATTACGGGCGAACCGATTCCCGTTGATAAATCTGAAGACGACAAAGTTAGCAGTGGCACGATAAACGGTAACCAATCCTTTTTGATGAAAGCCGAAAAAGTGGGCAACGACACCTTGCTTTCGCAAATAGTGAATATGGTCAACGATGCGAGCCGAAGTCGTGCGTCCATCCAGAAACTGACAGATACGGTTTCAGGATATTTCGTTCCGGTGGTGGTGGCGATTTCATTAATTACTTTTGCTGTTTGGGCGATTTGGGGCCCAAAGCCTGCTTATGTATTTGCGTTGATCAATGCCATTGCCGTGCTCATCATCGCCTGTCCTTGTGCATTGGGTTTGGCGACGCCGATGTCAATAATGGTGGGCGTTGGCAAAGGGGCGCAAAATGGTGTCCTCATCAAAAATGCCGAAGCGCTCGAGAAAATGGACAAGGTGGACACTTTGATCATTGACAAGACAGGAACCATAACCGAAGGAAAACCGACCGTTGAGAAAATAGGCGTGTTCGGCAATATTTTTAGTCCCGATAGCTATCGGGATGAAATCCTGCATTTTATCGCATCGATCAACAGTTCCAGCGAACATCCATTGGCAGAAGCAACTGTAAAATATGGTAAGGAGCAGAAAATAGAAATCTCAAAAACCGAGAATTTTAGCGCCGTTACCGGAAAAGGAGTTGAAGGAACTATTGATGGCAAAAAGCTTGCGCTCGGCAATGCCAAAATGATGGACTATGCCAAGGCAGACATTTCATCTGAAATGGAAACTGAAGTGCAATCCTTTCAAAGACAGGGCAAAACGGTTTCTTATTTATCTATTGATGGAAAAGTTTCTGGCTATGTCGTCATTGGCGATAAAATTAAAGAAACTAGCGCCAAGGCCATCAAAGAATTGCAGGAAAATGGAATCGAAGTAATTATGCTCACGGGCGACAACCACGACACCGCGCAGGCGGTGGCGAGCGAACTCAACCTTACAGATTTTAAGGCAGGAATGTTGCCCGAGGACAAACTCAATGAAGTTACCAGATTACAGAAGGAAGGAAAGGTTGTGGCAATGGCAGGAGACGGCATCAATGATGCACCGGCGTTGGCCCAAAGTGATGTTGGCATCGCAATGGGCACCGGAACCGATGTCGCCATTGAAAGCGCGATGATTACATTGGTCAAAGGTGACCTTCACGGAATCGTAAAAGCAAGAAATTTGAGCGATGCCGTAATGACAAACATCAAGCAGAATCTGTTTTTTGCACTGATATACAATGCCCTTGGCGTCCCTATTGCCGCCGGCATACTATATCCTTTTTTCGGGATTCTGTTATCGCCAATGATTGCAGCCCTTGCAATGAGCTTCAGTTCTGTTTCGGTTATTGCGAACGCGTTGAGATTAAAAACAAAATCAATTAATTAATCAAAAAATCTACACTAGCAACAATGGAAAACAACGACAAAATGAATCACCAGCCAATGCAAAAAAACCTTTACACGAACTTCATTTTGATGCTCGTCGCGTCTTTTGTGGCAATATATATCACGATGTATCTCAACACCTATTCTTGGGACCACGTTTATTTCAGCCTGACGCGTTTTTATATGTCGTGCTCGGGCATTGCTGCGATGGTAATTTTAATGCTTTCATTTATGATGGGAATGTACAAAACAAGAAAAAGAATATTATGATTGTTGTGGGAAGTATTATTTTGTTTGTCGGAGCGCTCGGGTTGGTCAGGGCACAAAGCCCAATCATTGGCGATGTTTTATGGATGGAAGCAATGATTCCGCACCACTCGACTGCAATTTTAACTAGTGAAAGAGCCGATATAAAAGACCCTGAAGTGAGAAAATTGGCAGATGGCATCATAAAAGCTCAGAAAAAAGAAATCGGAGAAATGAAAGAATACATCAAGCGATTGGAAATTGAGAAATAATTTATCCGCTTTTCCCGTCACGGATATTTATAATTAAAATAATATGAAAAAGTACATAATCTTTATCGCAATTTTAGCTGTGGGATTGGTATTGGGCTATGTGTTTTTTGGAACTTCTGCAAAAGATTCCGCAAACGCTAAAACCGTTTCGGGTATTTCAGAAACTGCAGATGGCTACCAAATGTGGACCTGCTCGATGCACCCACAAATTATGTTGCCCGAACCGGGCGATTGCCCTATCTGCGGAATGGATTTGATTCCCGCAAGTACAAGTGCGGACGGACTTGCAATGAATGAAATTAAGATGTCAGACAATGCAATGGCGTTGGCAAATATCCAAACGACCATAGTGGGAAATTATGGCAGAAAATGATTTTGCCACCAACGGTAATGACGGAATGATAATGCTTCAGAACACACGCTGGAGTTTTGGGACTGAATGGCGATTGGGCTATCACGACGAGCACGGTTATGAAACAGAAACCCACATTGGACAATATATGGGAAAATACCAATGGTTGATGCCTTTCATTGGCTTTGATTGGAGGTATCGACAAAAAAATGGCGACTTTGATAAGAATATATTTGGGCAAAAAAGCACAAAAGATCAACGGGCATTGTTCAGCATTGGCGCCGAATATACCTTGCCGATGCTCGTTAAATTCCAGACAGAAATGCACACCGATGGAAAGTTGCGCTTTCAACTGATGCTAGAAGACGTTCCTATTTCGTCAAGATTGCGATCGGCTTTTATGGTCAATACTGACAAGGAATATATGACCGGTCTCAGATATATCGCAACACGAAATATTGGCATTACCACACATTACGACAGCGATATGGGAATCGGCTTTGGTGTGAATCTGAATTATTAAAGAGATATTGGCTAGAAATGATTGACGATTATTTATAATAGGGTTTGACAACGAACTTGACCAAAATCGGCTACCGCTTTCCGACTCCGTTGATTGCCGGAGTAACCCCTACAGCAGGAAATCTTGTATTTACCGTTTGATCTTAATGGGATGCTGATGGCATTTGACCCAGAAAATGGAAAACTGCTTTGGTCAACCGACACGGGAAAAGCACTTGGAGGTGGAATTATACCTTACTCTGCTAAAGGCCAGCAGTACATTGCGGTTGCTGGCGGATAAATTCCGGCACGTGGCCATTGCCTAAAGTATCTGGCGAGGAAAGTATTTTGCGCGCTATCAAAAAAATAGATTAGAGATTCTTGGAGCGCGTTCCTTCATATTAAATCCTTCTCGTCAAATGTTAAACCATTAACCCGCTTCACTTTAATTTTAGTAAAAACTTTCCAAGATGAAGAAAAAAGCAATAATACTGAAATCTCATTTTGCCACAACAGCCATTGACCCCAAAGCTTAAACATTACTTATTAAGATTTATTCTAAATAGTTTTGTTCTTTACGATCGCTATAATATATTTGCAGAATTATTTAGATTTAGTCTAAACAAAACAACCTTCAAACTTATTACAGAGAAATGAATATCAAAAAACTTCTGGTT
>JBBSUW010000048.1:0-19636 GCA_038234025.1 Flavobacteriales bacterium | reverse complement strand
TGGTCCCAAACCAGGCGCGATGACCGGACTACGCTACACCCCGAAAATTCTGCGGAGAGTAAGGGATTCGAACCCTTGGTACAGTTTCCCATACGCATGTTTAGCAAACATGTCCTTTCGGCCACTCAGGCAACTCTCCAAAGCATTAATGAACACCATCAAAGCGGTTGCAAATGTAACGCTCAATTGAATATTGCACAAATAAATTCTTGCAATATTTGAGACCCAAAACTTGAAGATTCCAAAAATTCTCGATTGTAGCGCTTTAAAAAATTAGAGCATAAAGCATCATTTAAAAATTCCCGTGAAAATGCCTAAATTCGCCACAACTTAAAATGTATCGATAATATGTCTAAAAATGTTGTTATAGTATCGGCTGTTCGCACGCCAATAGGAAGTTTTATGGGTTCGTTGTCAACGGTTCCAGCACCACAGCTAGGCGGTGCGGCAATTAAAGGTGCGCTCGACAAAATCAATCTGGCGGGCGAGCATGTTGACGAGGTCATCATGGGAAATGTGCTTCAAGCAGGCGTTGGTCAAGCTCCCGCAAGACAGGCGGCGATCGCGGGCGGACTTCCGATGAATGTGCCGGCAACGACCGTCAACAAGGTTTGCGCTTCTGGAATGAAAGCCATAATGCAAGGCGCGCAAGCCATTGCAAATGGTGATGCTGACTGCATTGTGGCGGGCGGAATGGAAAATATGAGCCTTATTCCACATTATGTACATATGAGAATCGGTCAGAAATTTGGCGGCGTTCAAATGATTGATGGAATGCAAAAGGACGGACTTTCGGATGCTTATGACAATAATGCAATGGGGGTTTGCGCCGATCTTTGCGCCAAAGAATATGATATTTCCCGCGAGGACCAAGACAAATACGCGATTCAATCTTATGAAAGATCTGCAAAGGCATGGAACGATGGGAAATTTGACAATGAGGTCATACCTGTCGCGGTGCCGCAAAGAAAAGGTGATCCAATTATGTTCACCAAAGACGAAGAATTCACGAATGTGAAGATGGAAAAAATCCCGTCGTTGAACCCTGCTTTTACAAAAGATGGCACAGTTACAGCTGCTAACGCATCCACCATAAACGATGGCGCGGCGGCGGTGATATTGATGAGCGAGGAAAAAGCCCTGGAACTTGGATTGACGCCTCTCGCCTACATCCGTGGTTTTGCCGATGCGGAACAAGAGCCAAAATGGTTCACCACGTCTCCGTCAAAGGCTTTGCCAAAAGCGGTTTTGAAAGCCGGAATCTCATTGGAAGAAGTTGACTTTTTTGAGTTCAACGAAGCATTTGCGGTTGTTGGTCTCGCCAATTCAAAAATCTTGAACCTTGACAATGATAAGGTGAACGTGAACGGTGGTGCGGTTTCGCTGGGTCATCCGCTTGGATGTTCTGGTGCGCGTATCGTTGTAACGTTGCTAAATGTACTGATTCAAAATGATGGACGAATCGGTGCTGCCGCGATTTGCAATGGCGGTGGTGGTGCAAGCGCGATCGTTATCGAAAAATATTAATATAAGCATTCAGCCCTAGCCCCGATCGACGCGGCATCCTTTCTTTTTCGCCAATTTCGGCGAAAAAAAAAGATACAGCAGAGAGCGGGATAAAGCTCCAAATCAAAACTATAAAATGTTTGGCATTTGTAACTTAGCGGTGGTGCCAATGCGCGCCGAGGCCAATGATAGAAGTGAAATCGTGTCGCAGCTTTTATTTGGCGAGCATTTTAAGGTGCTTGAAAAAGCAGGTTCATGGTGTCATATCCAAATGCATTTTGACGGTTATGTCGGTTGGATCGATTCCAAACAGTTTCAGGAAATTGATCGCAATGGATTTGATTCGCTTTGTAATTCCACGACTGTGCTGAGCGGCGATCTGGTTGAATATCTGTCGATAAGAGAAAGTATTTTGATGCCGGTTGTTATGGGAAGTTCGCTGGCATTTTTGCACATTTATGACTTGAACACAAGTGGATATTTTTATGACGGTCTCCGTATAAGTGGGCAGAAACCAAAGTCAAAGGTGATCGAAACGGCCTCTCAATATCTCAACACACCTTATTTATGGGGTGGAAAATCGCCATTTGGCATCGATTGTTCGGGCTTGACGCAAATGGTTTACAAACTTAACGGTCATTTTCTTAAACGTGATGCATCTGAACAGGCGATGCAGGGCGAACCACTGAGTTTTATTGAAGAAAGCGAGCCCGGCGATCTTGCATTCTTTGACAATGAGGAAGGCAAAATCGTGCACGTTGGCATTATGATGGAGAACAATTACATCATTCACGCGAGCGGAAAAGTTCGGGTTGACAGACTCGATCATTCGGGGATTTTCAATGCCGAGATCAACAAGCACACCCATCGGCTGCGAGTTATAAAGAAAATCATATAGCAAAAAAAACGTCCCGTTTCGGGACGTTTTTTTAACGGAAGTTTGATTATTTTCCCGAACGAGCTTTTAACGCTTTAAGTTTTTCGGTCATATCGAGCGCACTGTAAACATTTGACAATGTCGTGATAACGGCCTCGTTCTTCGGATCAAGTTTGTTGGCATCTTCCAAATACGGAATGGCGCTCTTGAACATATCGTCACGCTGTTTTTTGAGCGCATCATATTTCTTTTGGTCGGCGGCGGAAGTTCCAAGCTTGTTCATTTGCTCCACAAAAGACGCTTCCTTTGTAAGTTTCAGACCTGCAAGATTAAGATATGCGTTCACATATTTCGGGTCGATCTGGATCGCTTTTTTGTAATAACCTTCCGCCTCGATGGGATCTGTCGCTGTTGTTACAACACCTAGATTGTACTGAAGATCTGCATCATTGGGATTCTTGGCGAGAATTTCGGTGATCACGCGCTTGTAATTCGTCATATCCTTGGCCTGAAGGTACATATCGGCTTCAGTAAGCGCGAGCGATACATCATCAGGATTTTGTGCGCGCGCTTCGGCGATTGCTTTTTTGGCTTGATCCATATGTCCTTGGTCGATGAGGATCAGCGCAATGTTCCTGTAGATTTCTCCTCGTTTGGATGGAACTTTTTCTTCGCGTGGTTTTTCGTGCGTCATCTTGAGCGCCTTGTCGCGATCTGCTTTGTTACCAAATGCTTCTTCTTTATCGTCAAATTTGCTTATCGCGTAATAAACTGTTCCCTCGCCCGAATAATTAAGGTCGCGAAGTTCTTGGTAATACTTCAAGGCTTGATTGTAGTCCTTCCCATTAACAGCATAGTTTGCAGCAAAGTATAAATTTCCAACATCTGATTTGTCAAGCTGATAGGTTGCGTACAATACTTTAGCGGTTTCTGCCAAATTTGTGTCACCCATTGCCGACGCCGCTTGCAACATCATCGGCTTATAGTTCACGATGGTTTCTTTGATGTCCTTGGTATAGACTTCTTTCCCGGTCTTTTTTTCATAGTCAAGCATGCCGTTCAATCCAGATGCCAGTAGATTTATATTGGAAACCGTTAACTGCTGTTGCATCGATTGCATCATTTTAGTTTGATCTCCTTTAGCATAAACATCCATCAAAATAAGCAATGGCTGCATTCCTTTATAAAAGTTATAATATGTCAGCTCATACTCGCCAGCAGAAGTTTTGGGCTGGAGGGCGTTCAGCGCCATACTGTATTCCGAAAGATCCTTGCTGTCCATCGGTTCCTTCTCATAGAGTTTTTTCAATGTCTTGAGCTCATCTTTTTGCGAAAAGCCCAATGTTGCCACCGCAAAAAGCGCGACCGTTGCTAATGATTTGAATTTCATTGTCTTTTGATTTTTAAATTATTCTTCCTCGTTTTCGTTGTCGTTTTTGTCGTTGTCATCGCTATCATTGTCATCGAGCGCATCTTCAACGGCCGGACTGTGTACAATTACCTCGCCATTTTCGTCAAGCTCGATTTCTTCTACATCTACCAAATCCTCTTCTTTCATGACCTTGGTAACTGCGGCAATGCCATCATTTCCTTTGACCTTTATCAATCGAACGCCCTGCGTCGCTCTTCCCATAACGCGAAGGTCTTCAACGGCCATCCTTATTGTAAGACCGCTTCGGTTGATGATCATGAGGTCGTCGGCGTCGGTTACGCTGTTGATCGAGACCAAAGCGCCGGTCTTTTCAGTGATGTTGAGCGTTTTCACGCCTTTTCCACCACGATTTGTTATTCGATAATCATCAAGGCTCGAGCGTTTTCCGTAACCGTTTTCCGAAACCACTAGAATTTCGCTGTTCTGGTCATTTACGGTCACCATTCCAATCACTTCATCGGCGTCATCTTTGAGCGTGATCCCGCGGACACCGGAAGCTGTTCTTCCCATTGGTCGCGTTTTGCTTTCTTCAAAGCGTACAAGTTTTCCAGATTTTACCGCTACCAAAACCTGGCTTTCGCCCGTGGTCAATTTTGCCTCGAGCAACTCGTCATCTTCGCGAATGGTTATTCCGGCAACGCCATTGACGCGCGGTCGTGAATATTTCTCCAATGAGGTTTTCTTTACCTGCCCTTTTTTCGTGACCATGATCACATAATGAGAATTGATATATTCTTCGTTTTTTAGATCTTGCGTACAAATGAACGCTTTTACCTTATCGTCATTCTCGATATTGATAAGATTCTGTATCGCACGGCCTTTGCTGGTCTTGGAACCTTCCGGAATTTCATAAACGCGCATCCAGAAACATTTTCCTTTTTGCGTAAAGAACATCATATATTGATGGTTCGTCGCCACGTACATGTGCTCGAGGAAATCTGCATCTCTCGTGCCGGCACTTTTTTGGCCAACGCCTCCTCTATTTTGAGTTTTGTATTCAGAGAGCGCGGTTCGTTTGATATAACCGGCGTGCGAAATCGTGATCACCACATTTTCATCGGCTATAAGATCTTCAATGCTTACATCGCCACCGGAATATTCTATGACCGAACGTCTTTCGTCTCCATATCTGTCACGAATCTCGATAAGTTCGGTTTTGATCAGTTCCATCCTGAGTTCTTTGCTAGCCAAGAGTGCGCGCAACCCGTCGATTGTCTTCATTATTTCTTCATATTCCGCGCGAAGCTTGTCTTGTTCAAGACCCGTAAGTTGACGCAGGCGCATTTCAACAATTGCTTTCGATTGAATATCCGAAAGTTTGAAACGCTCCATCAATTTTTCGCGCGCTTCTTCGGTATTTTTTGACGACCGTATTAGCGCGATCACTTCGTCGATATTGTCCGAGGCAATGATGAGTCCTTCCAGAATGTGCGCTCTTTCTTCCGCTTTTCGCAATTCATACTGCGTGCGCCGAACGACAACATCATGACGATGCTCCACAAAATAGTGGATAAGGTCCTTTAGGTTGAGCATTTGAGGACGGCCTTTTACCAGCGCGATATTGTTCACACTAAAGGACGATTGAAGCTGTGTGAATTTGTACAAGGTGTTGAGAACGATGTTCGGCACCGCATCCCGTTTCAGAATATAAACGATGCGCATTCCATTCCTGTCCGATTCATCTCGGATATTGGAAATGCCCTCTATCTTTTTGTCGTTCACAAGGTCGGCGGTCTTCTTGATCATATCGGCCTTGTTTACCTGGTACGGAATTTCGGTGACGATGATGCACTCTCGTCCATCAACTTCCTCAAAACTCACTTTTGCCCGCATGACAATTCGGCCACGACCGGTCTTGAAAGCTTCGCGAACACCTTCATAACCATAAATAACGCCACCAGTTGGGAAATCCGGCGCTTTTATGTGCGTGATCAGTTCGTCTATCTCGATGTCGTTGTTGTCTATATAGGCAAGCGTTCCGTCGATGACCTCATTGAGATTGTGCGGTGGCATATTAGTGGCCATACCAACTGCAATTCCCGAGGCACCGTTGATCAAAAGATTCGGCACTCGCGTCGGCATTACCTTTGGCTCATAGAGCGTATCGTCAAAGTTGAGCTGGAAATCGACGGTTTCCTTGTCGATATCTGCCATAATGTCCTCGGATATTTTTTTCATCCTGGCCTCGGTATATCGCATTGCCGCCGGGCTATCACCATCAACAGAGCCGAAGTTACCCTGGCCATCGACCAAAAGATATCGAAGGCTCCATTCTTGCGCCATTCTCACCATTGCATCATAAACGGAAGTATCGCCGTGCGGATGGTATTTGCCCAGAACCTCCCCAACAATCCTTGCGGATTTTTTGTAGGCACGGTTCGAGAAAACGCCAAGATCGTACATTCCATAAAGTACTCGGCGGTGAACCGGTTTGAGCCCATCGCGCACATCGGGCAACGCTCTGGAAACAATTACGGACATCGAATAATCGATGTATGCCGATTTCATTTCATCTTCAATGTTGATAGGAATCAACTTTTCTCCGTCAGCCATAAATCTATTTCTGTTAAAATACGTAAGTTAAAAAATCCCGCTAATATAACGTTTTTGACGCAAGTATTAGCCCAAAACCACTACAAAGCCGCCAACTTTTATTAACAATGTACCGATTGGTTTCCGTTAATAAGTTAGTAATTCTTTAACGTGGATTATACGTTTTTTTTTGTCTATTAGCCTGACACCTCGTCACGTCGGGAATGGTTTTTGTAATATGTAAACTGAACCACAATTCGAGAATACCTCAATATAAAAATATGGATGATAATTTTTCACCAAGAGTCAAGGACGTAATTACTTACAGCAAGGAAGAGGCACTTCGTCTTGGCCACGACTTTATAGGAACCGAACATCTGATGCTCGGCATTTTGCGCGATGGGTCCGGAAAAGCGATCACCATTTTGAACAGTCTTTCGGTGGACCTGGACAACTTGCGCCGCAAAGTTGAAATCTTGAGCCCGGCAAATCCAAGCGTTGTCGTGAGCAACGAGAAGAAAAATCTTCACCTTACACGACAAGCAGAAAGAGCTTTGAAGACAACTTTTCTTGAAGCAAAGGTTTTCCAAAGCCCAAACATTTCTACCGCGCACTTGCTGCTGTGCATTCTCCGCAACGAGAACGATCCTACGACCAAACTTCTCAACAAACTAAAAATAGATTATGACAACGCCAAAGAACAATATGTCAATATGAGTCCTGCCGATGAGAATTTTATGGACAATTTGCCAAAGAACGAAGCTTTCAACGAAGATGCCGGCGGCGATGATAGCCTGAAGGAAGGCAACTTCAACAATCCGACCAAGGGCAACAAGAAATCGAAAACCCCTGTTCTCGACAATTTTGGCCGCGACCTTACGGAAATGGCCGAAGAGGGAAAACTCGATCCGGTTGTTGGCAGGGAAAAGGAAATCGAGCGCGTGTCGCAAATTTTGAGCCGTCGCAAAAAAAACAATCCGCTCCTTATCGGTGAACCAGGTGTTGGCAAATCTGCGATCGCCGAAGGGCTGGCGCTTCGAATAATCCAAAAGAAAGTTTCGCGAATCCTTTTCAACAAAAGGGTCGTAACGCTCGATCTAGCAAGCCTTGTTGCCGGAACCAAATACCGTGGACAATTCGAGGAAAGAATGAAGGCTGTGATGAACGAGCTCGAAAAGAACGATGATACAATTTTGTTCATTGACGAGATTCACACCATCGTTGGTGCTGGCGGCGCAACAGGTTCGCTCGATGCCTCAAATATGTTCAAACCGGCGCTTGCTCGTGGCGAAATCCAATGTATTGGCGCGACGACCTTGGACGAATACCGCCAATATATCGAGAAAGACGGTGCGCTCGAAAGACGTTTCCAAAAGATAATCGTGGAACCAACCTCTGTCGAGGAAACCATCACGATCCTACAAAATATAAAGAACAAGTATGAAGACCATCACAATGTGACCTACTCGCAAGAAGCGATCGAAGCGTGCGTAAAGCTCACCAATAGATATATGTCCGACAGATTTTTGCCCGACAAGGCCATCGATGCGCTGGACGAAGCTGGATCGCGCGTTCACATTATCAACATTGAGGTGCCAAAACAGATCCTCGATCTCGAAAGACAACTTGAAGAAGTCCGAGAGCAGAAGAACACCGTCGTGAAAAAGCAGAAATATGAAGAAGCCGCAAGACTTCGCGACGACGAAAAACGATTGGAGAAAGACCTCGCCATCGCACAAGAACAATGGGAAGAGGATTCCAAGAGCAACCGTATCGAGGTGACCGAGGACAATGTTGCCGATGTTGTTTCGATGATGTCGGGAATTCCTGTTAATAGAATTGCTCAAACCGAAAGCAACAAGCTTGCAAACCTTCCGGAACTTATTGGTAAAAAAGTAATTGGTCAGAAAGAAGCGGTACTGAAAATTGCACGTTCTATCCAAAGAAATCGTGCAGGACTTAAGGATCCGAACAGGCCTATTGGTTCTTTCATCTTTCTCGGACAAACCGGTGTTGGAAAAACGCAGCTTGCCAAAGTTCTTGCCAAAGAGCTTTTTGACAGCGAAGATGCTTTGATCAGAATAGATATGAGCGAGTATATGGAAAAGTTCGCGATTTCTAGATTGGTCGGCGCGCCTCCAGGATATGTTGGCTACGAAGAGGGCGGGCAATTGACAGAGAAAGTTCGCAGAAAACCTTATTGCGTGGTTCTTTTGGACGAAATCGAAAAAGCGCATCCCGATGTTTTCAATATGCTGTTGCAGGTTCTTGACGATGGATATTTGACGGACAGTCTTGGGCGAAAAATCGATTTCAAGAACACCATTATTATAATGACGTCGAATATTGGTGCGCGACAATTGAAAGATTTCGGTCAAGGTGTCGGATTTGGAACGGCTGCCAGAATTTCGGCAGCAGATGAAAATTCAAGAGGAATCATCGAAAATGCATTGAAGAAAACCTTTGCACCTGAATTTTTGAACCGAATAGACGATGTAATCGTTTTCAATGCTTTGGAAAAGGAACACATCGATCTTATTATCGAAATCGAGTTGAAAAAGCTTTATGCCAGAATACACGAACTTGGTTACACAATGGTTCTTTCTGACAGGGCAAAAGCGTTCATCGCCGAAAAAGGATTTGACAGACAATTCGGTGCACGACCTTTGAAAAGAGCAATTCAGAAATATGTCGAGGATGCTTTGGCGGAGGAAATAATTACTTCCAAAATTGCTTCGGGAGACGAGATTTTTATGGATCTTGAAGGTGAAGGTTCTGAAGAGCTAACTATTCAAATCAAAAAGGACGAAACGTCCCCGAATTAATTTAAAATCAATTTTATATAAGAAAGCCTGCAATGATGCGGGCTTTTTCTTTTCTCGAAAAATTTTACATTACAAAAAAGTACTCACCTGAAAATCGAAGTTCTCAATATTTAATCTATAAATGGGTCATTCACAGATGTTTTTTATAATGAGGAATTTTAGTTGCGATTTACCCATTATTCTCTGCCATAAATCTATGTTAATTGACAATAAGCAGATAAATAAACCGTATTTTAGATTTCAATTCAATCCTGTTAAAATATGAATGCAAAGAAAGTTTTGGGCAGCGAGGAATGGTTTTCATTCCCTGAGCTGGGCATTCCAAAAATAAAAGCTCGCGTAGATTCTGGCGCAAAGACCTCGGCGCTGCACGCGCTCAATATCAACCCTTTCATTAAGGATGAAAATCAATGGGTACGTTTTGACATCAACCCAATTCAGAAAGACCAGCGAACCCTAATCCATTGCGAAGCACCGCTTGTTGGGAAACGGATCGTCAAAAGTTCGAGCGGTTTTCGCGAACCGCGTTTCGTGATACAGACAATGCTCGATTTTGGGGATACTTCATGGCCGGTCGAACTTACCTTGACAAATCGGGATTCGATGGGTTTTCGGATGCTTCTGGGACGCGAGGCAATGAGTGGTCGCGCTCTTGTTGATCCTGAGGAAAGATTTTTGCTTTCGGATCCGCCGTCTATTTCAATGTTAAAGGATATTTACAGAAACTCAGAAACGGAAATCTCTGGCTTCAAGATTGGGCTATTGGCTAGCAATCCAGAACTTTATAGCAACAAAAGAATCATGGAAGCCGGCGAGATCCGAGGCCACGAAATGCATTTTCTAAATATCAAGGACTGCTACATAAAACTCGACGCGCACCAGCCTCAAATACATTATAGAGGTGGGAATATCCTTGAAAAATTCGATGCTGTGATTCCGCGAATTCGCCCCAGTATGACATTTTATGGTTGCGCGCTCACGAGACAATTTGAGGCTCTCAAGGTTTTCTCGCTGAACTCAGCAATGGCCATCACGCAATCTCGCGACAAGCTTTACTCTTTGCAATTGCTTCTCAACCATGGTGTTGATATTCCAACCACTGGTTTTGCAAATTCACCATTGGATACGGCAGAACTCATTAAAATGGTTGGCGGTCCGCCATTGATTGTCAAATTATTGGAAGGAACACAAGGAAAGGGCGTCGTATTGGCAGAAACCAAGAAAGCTGCGGAGTCCGTTATAAATGCTTTTAAAAGCTTAAATGCCAACATATTGGTTCAGGAATTTATTAAAGAGGCTGATGGAAAGGATCTAAGATTATTCGTTATTGATGGAAAAGTCGTCGCAACAATCCAACGGGAAGCGCTTCCGGGAGAATTTCGCGCGAACATCCACTTGGGCGGCACGGCATCGGTCATAAAACCAACGGTCGAGGAAAGAAAAATCGCGGTCCGCGCGGCAAAAGCAATGGATTTGAAAGTTGCCGGTGTCGATATAATAAGGTCTTCAAAAGGCCCATTGCTCTTGGAGGTGAATTCATCGCCAGGACTTGAAGGAATTGAAGGTGCGACCAACAAGGATGTTGCCGGAGCAATGATCCACGCGATCGAAAAGCAATTAAAATATAAACTCACACAACCAACAACAGTATGAATTTAAAAGATGCAAAAATATTGATTACTGGAGGATCGACCGGAATAGGTTTTGAAACCGCAAAACTTTTATCGTCCGCCGGCGCCCGGGTTATGATCTGCGGCAGAACAGATTCAGATGTTCAGAAGGCGGCACAAGAAATTGATGTTTTCGGGCAATCGGGAGATATCTCGGATCAAATAGATGTTGAAAATATAATGGCAGCTGCAATAGAGAAAATGGGCGGAATCAATGTTCTTATCAACAATGCTGGGATTGGATATATGGCAAGTTTGGTCGAAAGTGATCCTTTAGAATTTGAGAGAGTTTGGAAAACAAATGTTTATGGTGCATTCCTGATGGGAAAAGCTGCCGCGAAAGTTTTCTCAAAACAGAAATCTGGAAATATCGTTAATATAGCTTCAACCGCTGGCCATAAAGGCTTTGCGAACGGAAGCGCCTATTGTTCAAGCAAATTTGCACTCGTTGGAATGACAGAATGCTGGCGCGCCGAACTTCGCAAGGACAATGTTCGGGTAATGATGGTCAACCCGAGCGAAGTAATAACGCCTTTCGCCGAAAAACTTGGTCACGAAGCAACGAATGTTGACCACAAATTAAAGCCGATAGAAATCGCGCACACCATAAAAGCGATGCTCGAGATGAACGATGTCGGATTTATAACCGATGCCACAGTTTGGGTAACAAATCCATAAAAAAAAAACGGCAGTTCGTGAATGAAATGCCGTTTTTAAATTATCGAAACTTACCGTTGGTTATGCTCCGGTATCAACACGCGGTTGATCATCTGTAGAAGAATGATTCGTATAGCTTCTATAATGTCTGTTGCCGTGCTGCTGACCGTGAGTTCTTTCGTCTCGACCTTTTTGTGTGATGTCGTTGCCGCTCACATCTTTGTCGATGTGCAAGTCGATATTTTCAATATCGCTGTGCTTTTTCTGATATTCTTTTTCCGAGAGATTTTCGTCCGAATGCGAGTTTGAATTTTCCATGATAAAATGTTTTTTAAATTGAGTCCTAAAGTTAGACATCACAAAAGATAAATGAAAGAGAATTAGCATTGCTTTGACAAACTCCCACAATAAAATGGGCAGTACTCGATCGTCCTGCGAAAAATGCACAGTCGTTTGTAAATTTAAATTGTGTATGATTAAATGTTTTTAGTTGATTTCTTGAAGTTACTCTGGCAAATATCGCAGTGAAAAACATTCATCACAAAGTTGTGAAGTTTAATTTTATTATTTCAATATTTTAGTATATCGATCAGAACAATCCAATACAACCTCTAATTCAAAAGCTCCGCCTCTACTTCCATATTCTGCAAAAAGGCTATTGCTCTTTCTATATCATAATGCAAAATCCTGTCCTCGTGAAGCAACGGCACATCTTCCTGAAAAGCTTTTAAAAAAGATTCGATGAAATCGCTCGATTTCAGCGGTCGTCTGAAACTTAAAGCTTGCGAAGCGTTCATAAGTTCGATCGCCAAAATTCTTTCGAGATTGTTCATAACCTGAAAACATTTTGTTGCAGCGTTCGCGCCCATGCTTACGTGATCTTCTTGACCATTAGAAGAAACAATACTGTCAACACTGGCAGGCGTTGCAAGCTGTTTGTTCTGGCTCACCATGCTGGCGGCCGTATATTGTGGAATCATAAAGCCAGAGTTCAGCCCTGGATTTTCTATCAGGAAAGCCGGTAAATTTCGCAATCCAGAAATGAGCTGGTAAGTTCTCCTTTCGGAAATACTTCCAAGTTCGGCAAGCGCGATCGCAAGAAAGTCAAGCGCGAGGGCTAGCGGTTGTCCATGGAAATTTCCGCCTGAAATAATCAGATCATTTTCAATAAAAATATTGGGATTATCTGTAACTGAATTTATTTCTGTCTTGAATGTTTTTTTCACAAAATCAATTGTATCCTTTGAAGCACCATGAACCTGAGGAATGCATCGAAAAGAATAAGGATCCTGAACGTGCTGTTTTGGGTGAGAGATTATTTCGCTGCCGTCGAGAAATTCCATCACGCGAGCGGCCGTAACAACCTGTCCTTTATGCGGTCGAACCGAATGAATGAGCTCGTTGAATGGTTCGATGCGGCCATCAAAACCCTCGAGCGAAACCGTCCCGATCAAATCCGCGAGGTACGAAAGCTTGCAAGCTTTCATCAAGGTAAAAATTCCGTACGCGGCCATGAACTGAGTGCCGTTGAGCAATGCAAGACCTTCTTTTGACTGCAATTTTATCGGTAGCCATTCCATTTTTTCCAATACATTTTTGGAATGAACTTTCTTTCCCTCGTAATAAACTTCGCCCTCGCCCAGCAACGGTAGCGAAAGATGCGCCAACGGAGCAAGATCGCCCGAAGCGCCAAGCGATCCAAAAGTATAAATCACCGGTAGAACATCGTTATTGTAGAAATCTACAAGTCGGTTCACTGTTTCGATCTGCACACCGGAAAATCCATAGGAAAGCGATTGGATTTTGAGCAGTAGCATAATTTTAACAATCTCGGACGGAATTTCATCCCCAGTGCCGCAAGCGTGCGATTTCACGAGGTTTTCTTGCAGCAACGATAGTTTGTCCTTCTCAACTTTAATATTGCAAAGCGACCCAAAACCAGTATTGATTCCATAAATCGGATCGTCGCTGCTGGCCATTTTACTGTCGAGATATTCGCGGCACTTCTGAATATTGACCTTGGCCTCTTCGCTGAGTTCCAAAATTTTGTGCTCGACCAAAATCTCACTGACAATCTCAAGCGTCAGCATGTCCGAAGATATATAATGGTAATTTTCCATCCTTGAATTGGTTTTGTTCAAAATTGCACAAACGCTTTGTGATATGCAAAGAAATAGCGCAAAGTTTACAATTCACTTTTAACATTTTTTTAACGATTGTTAAATAATCAACTTAAAATTGATTTTGTTCTGAGCATTCTCCCGCTAAACGTTGTGATTTTTTCAAAACGCGATGATTAATCCAGCACTATTATCGATCATATATTTATTGGTCGATTATTAAATTAGGAAACATTTTACATGAGGATATCCACGAGTCCTGTTAGCCGTGGCGGATCGGAGTTATGGTTTTTAGTTAAAAAGAAAGATTGAAAGCTAAGAAGATTCAAGGATTGAAAGTTTGGCGACTTAAGAATTCCATGCGCTTCCAAAGCACTCACGCTTAGTCGAGCAGAACTACATTAATATGGTGGACGAAGTGAAAAAAGCATGGAAAAAATACAGTGAGAGAAAATCTTCGCGAAATTTATTGGCGTTCTGTGATAACTTCCCGCGTTGCACACTCGATTAGACGATCTCAAATCTTTCAATCCTTCAACTTTTCAATTTTTCAATTTTTTGGCTTATTTAGCTTTTTCATTTTTCTCCAGCTCCAAAAATGCCTTTCCCAAATATTCAGGAATATCGCTGGCCGTAAAAGATTGCGTACCGGTCTCGGGAACGGCAATATCCGCGGTAAGGCCGTGAAGATAAACGCCAAGTTTTGCAGCATCGAGCGGTTTATAGCCCTGCGCCAAAAACGAAGTTATGACTCCAGTAAGCGAATCGCCGCTTCCGCCGGTTGCGAGCGCAGTATTTCCAGTTGTGTTTTTGTAAATATTTTCTCCATCAATAATAACTGTTGGCGCGCCTTTATTGACGATTATGAGCTTATGTTTTTTGGAAAACGCGCTCGTAAATTTGTGTTCTTCTTCGACCGTTTGCCACTTCCCTATCAATCTTTCAAGTTCGCCCTTGTGTGGCGTTAGGATTGTTCTGGGCAAAAGTCTTTTGATGAAATCAGGATTTTCTGCCAGAATATTAAGTCCGTCCGCATCGATAACGAGCGCCGGTTTTTTGGAAATGTATTTTCCGAAAGCCTTTGCCGTCTGGGGTGATTTTCCGATTCCGAATCCAATGCCGATCGCGTCTGGTTCAAGTTCCATTTCGATCTGTGTAATGCATTTTTCATGTTTATCGACAAGAACCATTGCTTCGGGAACGGCAATCTGGATTATCTCATAACCGCATTTTGGGATAAAGGCCGTTGCAAGTCCACAGCCCGATTTGATCGCCGCTTTTGTGGCCAACACGACCGAACCAATTTTGCCGTAACTTCCACCTATCAGAAGCGCGTGACCTTGCGTTCCCTTGTAAGCATCAGCGGCGGGTTTTTTATAGATTTTTAGGATTGCGGCGCGGTCGAGGATTTCTGTTTTCATAGATTTTTTATTGCGTTTAAAATTACGCTTTACTTCCACTTCTTTAATTTCTAACATTTACATGATTAAAATCTTTGTTAGACGAAAAATTACGATTTAATTAAAAAGATTTTGATCGAAGTTCAAAATGGCCCCGATGGGAACGGCATCCTTTTTTCTTACGCCTTTTCGGAGGAAGGAAAAAGATACAGTATTAGTGAGTTCAAGGCAAAGACTTGCCTTGTGTCGAAACTATCGCACGAAGTGCCGCGGGAAATAGCTCCAAAGCCAGATCATGAACCATGGATTATAATCTATGCCTGGCAAAAATTTTGTGGAAATACGACTACTTTTTGATAAATTGCGGACTGATAACAAAACCTATTGGATATGAAAAATACTGCACTCACGCACGTTCATCAAAAGCTTGGCGCAAAGATGATGGAGTTTGCCGGCTACAATATGCCGATAACTTACGAGGGCATCAACGCCGAGCACGAAACGGTACGGAACGCTGTCGGCGTTTTTGACGTGTCGCACATGGGCGAATTTTTGGTCACCGGCGCAAACGCATTGGCGCTGATCCAAAAAGTAACATCCAACGATGCTTCGACATTGACGATTGGCCGCGCACAGTATTCATGTTTTCCAAATATGATTGGCGGGATCGTTGATGATCTGATCGTTTACAGATTGAAAGAAGAGGAATATCTGCTCGTGGTCAACGCTTCAAACATTGATAAAGACTGGGCTTGGCTCGAAAAGATGAACGATGTTGGCGCTGATCTTCGCAACATTTCCGACAACTTTTCTTTGCTTGCGATCCAAGGGCCCAAAGCTGTTGAGGCAATGCAGTCATTGACGTCGGTAAATCTTTCGGAAATTGAATATTATCATTTTGTCGTCGGTGATTTTGCCGGCGCCGAATATTGCATCATTTCGGCAACTGGCTACACGGGATCAGGCGGTCTTGAGATTTATTGCCACAACAACGATGCGGAGATGATCTGGGACAAGGTTTTTGCCGCTGGCGCAAGTTTTGGCATCAAACCGATCGGTCTTGCCGCGCGCGACACATTGCGTCTGGAGATGGGATATTGCCTTTATGGCAACGATATAACCGACCTGACTTCGCCACTTGAGGCAGGTTTGGGATGGATCACAAAGTTCAACAAGAATTTTGTGAACAGCGAAAATCTGTACAAACAAAAAGAGGAAGGCGTGTTCAGAAAGCTTGTCGGGTTTGAGCTTATTGAACGTGGTGTGCCGCGCCAGACATATGAAATCGTCGACAAAGACGGAGAAATAATCGGGCATGTTTCTTCGGGCACGATGGCACCAACGATTGGAAAAGGAATTGGAATGGGCTACGTTTTGAAAGAACATTCAAAAGTTGGCGATGAAATCTATATTCGCATTCGCAAAAATGATGTAAAAGCGGTGGTGGTAAAAATGCCATTTTATAAAAAACAATAATTATATAATTTACGTCCAAAAGGCAATAATTTACAAATGGGAAGAGCGTTCGAATTCAGGAAAGGAAGAAAAATGAAGCGTTGGTCGGCGATGGCAAAAGCCTTCACTCGCATCGGCAAAGACATTGTTATGGCGGTGAAAGAAGGCGGTCCAAATCCGGAAGCCAACTCAAGATTGCGCGCCGTGATCCAAAATGCAAAGGCGGCGAACATGCCACAGGAAAACGTGGAGCGCGCCATTAAAAAAGCGACCGACAAGGACACGGCAAACTACAAGGAAGTGCTTTTTGAAGGTTATGCGCCGCACGGCATCGCGCTATTGATCGAGACCGCGACGGACAACAACAACCGAACAGTGGCGAACGTTCGCAGCTATTTCAACAAATGCAATGGCACAATGGGAACGCAGGGTTCGGTGGAATTTATGTTCGACCACACCTGCAACTTCCGCGTTCCGAGCGAGGGAATTGACGCCGAAGAACTCGAACTTGAGCTTATCGATTTTGGCGCGGAGGAAGTTTTTGAGGACGAAGATGGTATTCTTATTTATGCGCCATTCAATAGTTTTGGAACGTTGCAAAAAGAACTTGAGAATCGAAATCTGGAAATATTGTCAAGTGGTTTTGAAAGGATTCCACAGATTACCAAAAAGCTTACGGCCGAGGAAGTTGCGGATGTAGAAAAGCTATTGGAAAAAATTGAGGAAGACGACGATGTGCAGAATGTTTATCATACGATGGAGGAGGAATAATAATATTTAAATTCTTTTTTAATACCAAACCATAGTACGTTAATACCATAAAACGAAGAGCGAATTCTTAATTACAAATAATAGTAATGGCCATGAAGAGAATATTGTTGGTTCTTATTTTGCTTGTATCATTTATCAATTATGGTCAAGATTTAAAGCACGGTGTACAGAACGACGTTGTCTACGGTCACAAAGACGGTCTTGCACTAACAATGGTGGTTGTCACGCCCACAAAATCCAACGGCAAGGCGATCATCGCGCTCAATAGCGGCGGTTGGGTTTCAAATTTTTCGCGCAATGATGAATATCTTCACCGCGCGATGCCTTTCGTTGATGCTGGTTATACGATTTTCTTGGTAATGCACGGTTCCGCACCGCGATACGCCATTCCAGATGCTTTCGCAGATGTTCAGCGCGCCGTTCAGTTTGTGCGCTACAATGCCGGCAAATACCATATCGACAAGGACAATATCGGAATCACAGGCACATCTTCGGGCGGACATTTATCATTGCTTGCGGGAACTTCGGATGATATAATGAACGTAAAATCAAAAGATTCCGTCGAACAAGTGTCGTCCAAAGTTCAGGCAGTTGCGGTTTTCAGTCCGCCGACCGACTTTATCAGTTTTGGCGCAATGGGCTACAATCCAACGAGCCAACTCGAATTGTTGCGCCGAATGAATCTTCTCGGTGCTTTTCAATATACATTTTGGGATACTGCAACGAACACCTACAAAATAGTAACGAACACGGAAGATAGAGCGAAAATCGACAATCTGATGTCGCCCGCCGAACTGGCCACTTCAGACGATGCGCCTACTTTCTTGATTCACGGAGATAGTGATGTCACTGTGCCTTTGCAGCAATCGCAACTGATGGAGCAAAGATTGAAGGCCGCGAATGTGGCGGTGAAACTGGTGGTGAAAAACGGCGCCGGTCATGGTTGGAAAAATATGGAGGAAGATGAGAATGAGTTTGTAAATTGGTTTGATATTTATTTAAAGGTTAAAAAGTAATTGGATTGAGGGTTTGAATAATTATTTTAAATTAGAAAAATATTATTTTTAATAAATACCAATTTTGAATAGATATTACAAGAAGGTTTTTTTCGCAGATTTCCAAATTCGACATAGTTTATCATTATAAGAAAATCCAGTAGAATATTTATATAATTCGCAAATGCTCACATTCTCAAAATTAGGTAGAAAAGGAAACCTCGGAAACCAGTTCTTTCAGATTGCGTCGACCGTTGGTCTTGCCGAAAAACTTGGTCACGAATACTTTTTCCCAAAATGGAAATATTCAGAATTTTTGCAAAGTCCTCTGCCCATCGGTGACAAAGATGCCTCATATGAAGTTCTTCGCGAAAAAGAATTCAATTATTACGATTGGCAAATAAGCGGTGGGAATTTTGATCTGGAAGGTTGGCTGCAATCGGAGAAATATTTTGATATTGAAAAGACACGCCGGCTGTTCGCGTTCAAAGAATCGATTCAGCAACCGCTGCTTTTAAAGAACAAAACGCTTTTTGATAAACCAACCATATTAATTTCAGTGCGACGGGGTGATTTTGTGCGCCATCCAAATTATTTTCAGCTTTCGTACAAATATTATTTTTTGGCTTTGAAAGAACACTTCTCAGATCATGGTAATTCCAATATTATTTTCACCAGCGACAATATAGAGTATTGCAAAATCCATTTTTCGTCTCTTCCAAATTCGTTTTTCCTTGAAGATTTCGGTCCAATGGAGCAACTAATGATGGCAGAAAACTGCGACCATTTCATCATTAGCAATTCTACTTTTTCTTGGTGGGCAGCGTGGTTAGGAGAGAAGCCACATTCAAAAATAATAAGGCCAATGGCAAACTTTCGTGGCAAGTTCGCCCTAGAAAACAGTGATCAGGACTACTATCCCGAAAGGTGGATTAAATTTGACCACAGAGGAAAAACGGTAGGTTCTAAGAATTTAAGCCTTATGGTAGAAGGCGAAGTTGGAGAGGTTAAGGATACTATATATAGATTTGCAAGGCGAAGATATATTAAACTGAAGAATTCAATAAAAAAGATATTCGTCAAAGCGCAAACTTGAATTGGCGGCCATGTTACGAACTAAATCTTCTAGTTTTAAATTTTTATAATATGGCAATTTGGATGGTAGAAACCGCCACTTTCGCTTGCGCTTAATTCGGATTTTTCGTGGGTAGCGCTCGGGTGGCAGAACTTCGATCCCAAGCGCGTTAACCTTAATTTACGCCCTTTTTCCATCCTTCAATCTTTAAATCAACGAACGACAAAAGGCCCCCGAATGCTCGGGGGCCTTTCCAAAGGAAGGCGGCGACATACTCTCCCACATCGCTGCAGTACCATCTGCGCTGGCGGGCTTAACTTC
>JBBSUW010000047.1:0-19653 GCA_038234025.1 Flavobacteriales bacterium | reverse complement strand
TCGCGAGAAAATACAATATTACCGTTGACGAACTGAAATCGCTCAACAACATGAACAACAACACACTACAGTTCGAGACCAAATTGAAGGTCTCGGATATGATCGATGGAAGTGATGCTGTAGCCGAAACACAGGTCAAAACAACCGTTCAAGATGTGGAATATGTAGTGCAAAGAGGCGATAATCTTGGGCTGATCGCGAAACGCAACAATGTCGCGGTATCAGATCTAAAAGACTGGAACGACCTTAACGACAACAATATTCAGATTGGAAACAAGTTGGTTGTTGGCAAAAGGATACTTGTAGATGAAAGCAAAACTTTGGTTCAAAAATCCAACAACAAGCCGCGTGCTTCGCAGGCTCGTGACGAACATTATTATGTAAAAAAAGGTGATTCGCTTTTCAGCATTGCCAAAAAATATCCGGGAATCACGATTTCCGACATCAAAAAATGGAACGGCATCAGTGGAAACAGCGTTAAACCGGGAATGAAACTTAAAATCAGCGGTTGATTCGCCAAATCTTCATAAATTTAGGGCTTTATCATTTCCATGAATAAAGCCCTTTTTTTTGTGACAATTTTTATCGCCTTTGCGTCGTGCAACTTCAAGAACAACGGAAAGAGCAAGAATACCTCGGGCAAAATAAACTACATCTCGGTTATTATCGACGACCAGCTTTGGAACGGCGCGGTCGGTGACAGCATTCGCAAAAAATTTGCCGCGCCCGTTGTCGGGCTTCAGCAAGAAGAACCGCAGTTCACGATCAATCAATATCCGTTAAGGCTTCTAGAAGGATTTATGACTACGTCGCGTAACATAATCGTGGTAAAAAAAGAGGATAACAACAGCTATAGTGTGGACGATAATGAGTATGCAAGTCCGCAAACTGTTTTCAGGATCACGGGCAGAACCTCGGCATCGATCATCGCGCTTCTGCAAAAACATTCGGACCAAATAATGAAGACGATCACGACCAACGAAATGGCCGAAAACCTAAGGCAGATTGACACCGCGCTGATCGACAGTAAGCTTGTCGAGAATGTATTTGGTGTGAAGATCAACATTCCGAGCGGTTTTGTAAAGGTATTGCAAAAGGAAAAATTTCTTTGGTACAAAAGAGAGATCACGAGCGGCAGTTTGAGCCTCGTCGTTTATGAAGTTCCACCGGAAACCATCAAGAACAACTATGCTTCGACGGTGAACAATATCATCAAAATGCGCGATTCGATCGGCGCGCTTTACATCAACGGTTCGGCCGTCGATACGCCAATGATCACCGAATCCGGCTTCGCGCCATATCTAACAAGTACCACGATCGACGGGAAATTTGCCTATGAAACCAAGGGAACTTGGGAACTGAAGAACGATTATATGTCGGGACCTTTTGTGAATTACAGCATCTTCGACGCGTCCAAAAATCGATATTTGGTTGTGGAGGGATTTTGTTACGCACCTTCAAAGGACAAGCGCGACCTGATTTTTTGTCTGAAAACCATCATCGAATCCGCAAAATTCAGTAAAGAAAAATCCGCAAAATGGCAGAATGGAAATTAAGACGATTTGAGGAGCTTTCCGCGGGCGAATTATATGATTGCTTGATTCTGCGCAGCGATGTCTTTGTTGTGGAGCAAAATTGCGCCTATCTCGATCCTGACCGAAAAGATCGCAAGGCCTGGCACGTCATCGGAATCAACGACGGAAAAACTGTTGCCTATTCACGGATTTTTGCCGCTGGAGATTATTTTGAAAATGCTTCGATAGGACGCGTGGTCGTAGATAAAAGCTTCCGCGGAAACAAAACTGGCGACGATTTGATGAAATTTTCGATTGAAAGTGTCCAAAAAATTTTTGGCGAAAGCCCGATCACGATTTCAGCGCAGGAATATTTGCGCAATTTCTACAATCGGCACGGATTTCTTCAAGAAGGCGAAGGTTATCTTGAGGATGATATTCCGCACATTCGGATGCATCGGAAGTAGATAGTTATATCTTGGTAATCACAAGTTCCACACGACGGTCGTATTCCGAGCCTTTTCCAAGCGGAACGGTATTGCCATAACCTTTGAACGTCATTCTTTTTTTCGGGATTTTCTTGAAGACCAAATATTTGTAAACCGATTCTGCGCGATTTTCCGAAAGATTTCGTTTTCCCGTTCCCTTATCAATTGCTTCTTTTTGGTACTGCGGCGTGCAACAAACGTGGCCTTGAACCTCGAATTCAAGCGATTTGTACTTCATCAAAAGGCGCGCAAGTTGGTCGAGCTGGTTCTTTGCAGCAGTGGTCAATTTGCTGCTGCCGCGCTCGAACAATAAGTTTTCCAAATAGATGTGATCGCCAATTATATGTTTTTTTTGGATGGACGTAAAGAATCCTGGGATCTCTATTTTTGGCGGAGCCGTGAGATTTATCACCACGTCCACACGGCGGTTTTTTGACCGTCGTTCAGGAAGATTTGCGACCACATCGTCATCGATCATTATCCGGCCTTTTCCTTCGATCGTGACGATAATCTTGTTGCGAATGCCGCTGTGCGTAAGTTTTTCCTTGATTGCATTGGCCCGATTTGTCGAAAGCTTGTAGTTGTATGCTTCCTTTCCAATATCGTCGGTGTAACCAAAAATCTCGACCGATTCTATTCTTGTCGAGTCAGTGCTTTTAATGAACTTCACGACGGCATTTCCCTGATTATCATCTAGTTTGAACTTGTCAAAATCAAAATAGACACTTTGCACCACTTCTTCCTGCGAAAATGCAAGGCTCGAAATTCCTAGAAACAGCGCGATAAAAACGGTCTTTGTCACTACTTGAGCAATTTGGTGTACTGCGGAGCATCGTTCAATATCGAAACCGCTTTTTGAATTTCTGAATTGTTCTTTGTGTAATAAAAATATAGACCTTCCTTGTACTGATAGCGCTTGATGAGCTCGTCCACCATAAGGTTCTTGATTTCTTTTTTGCTCTGTTCCATTTGCGTTTCCTCGCTGCGCTGCAGTGCATTCAGCAATTGTTTGTATTCGTTGGTGATCGATGCATCGATTTTTTCTTTTTTGGCCGCCGCCAAAGTGTTTCGCATCGCGACTTCCGTCTCTGTATCGAACGAGAATTTTTCTTTTTTCAAGAATGTCTTGAAATCGGCGAAATCACTATCAGTTATAACAGGAATCTGATCTTTCATGTCCGGATGTTTGTAATAATAAGTTGTCACGAAGTTGAATATTCCGTCGTTCTTGACGAGCGCCTCGGTTATTGTGCTCAATTTTGTTTCGGCAAGTTCCACATCGGGCTGGATTCCGCCGCCATCATAAACCGTTCTGCCTGTCCTGGTCTTGAAAGCATTGTATTTTGCCGCGTCCGTTCTGATTGCTTTTCCGCTCGCGTCCTTGTGGGTATAATCAAGCGCTTGAATACATCTGCCGGAAGGCGTGTAATATCGCGAGATCGTGATTTTCAACTGCGTTCCATAGGTCAGATCTACTGGTCTTTGTACAAGTCCTTTTCCAAAACTTCTGCTCCCAACAATCACTGCGCGGTCAAGATCTTGAAGAGCGCCGGCCACGATTTCTGAAGCCGATGCGCTTCTGGCGTCAACTATTATCACCAACGGAATTTGAGTATCAACAGGCTCGCGCAAGGTTTTATAGGTGTTGTTGTGCTTTTCGATCTTGCTTTTTGTGGTCACGATTACCTCATCTTTTGGCACAAAAAGATTGCAGATGTTCACGGCTTCGCCCAAAAGTCCGCCCGGGTTTCCACGCAGGTCGAGCACGATTTTCGTCACGCCATCTTTCTTCAAACTTTCGAGCGCTTCCTTGGTTTCGAACGAAGCTTTTCTGTTGAACTGCGAAAGCACGATGTAACCGGTTTTCTCGTCGATCTTTCCGTAATAGGGAACCGCCTTTATCTCGACCTCCGTCAACAGCAAGGTTGCTTTCATCGGTTTGCCCTGTCGAAGATATTGCACCACGACCTGCGAATTTTTCGCGCCCTTTAGCAACTGCGATGCATCTTCTTTAAAATCCGAGAGGTTGATGTCGCCTATTTGAATGATTTCATCGCCGGCGCGAAGTCCCGCTTTATCGGCCGGAAATCCCTTGTACGGTTCTTTGATGATCAATTTGTCATCTTTGCGCGTTATCATCGCCCCAATTCCGGTGTATTCGCCGGTGTTGTTGATCTTGAACTTCACAACGTCCTGTTCGTTGAAATAGTTGGTGTAAGGATCGAGATCGGCGAGCATCGACTTGATCGCGATGTTCATCAGTTCGGCCGGATTTACCTCGTCAACATAGTTGGCATTGACCTCTTTAAATAGGGTGGTGAATATTTCAATTTGTTTGGCCACTTCAAAAAAGTCCTCGCGAACGCCCGCGCCAACAAGCAGAAGTGCACTTGCCACAATTCCAAAAACGTAACTCTTTCTAAATTTCATCATCATTTGCATATTATGGGTATTCAAAAAATTGTGCCTAAAGTAGTGATTATTCAGCAAAAGGGGGATTTGCGAATCACAAATGTTACTAAATCTTCGTGAGGGAATTCAATCGGCTTTTGTGGCTACTTTCGCAACGAATTTTTCAAGAAGTTTTTTCAATTGAAGTTCAATCTTCGCGTAGCCAATACTTTCCGAAGATTGGTAAAGAATCATCATCGCATAACCTGAATGATTTTCGATGATATTTTTGTTGAGCCGATAGCATTCGCGAAGCAATCTCTTGTGATGATTTCGGTCCACGGCGCGCTTGAAGTGCTTTTTGGAAACCGAGACCCCGATCAAATTGACTGCATTAGCCGGATTTTCGATTTGGATGTAAACCATACGCAAAGGAAATGCCGACACGCTCTCGCCTTTTTCAAAAATCCGCGAAATTAGTTTGCGGCTCTTGAGCTTTTCGTTTTTTCCGTAAGAAAACGCGTGTGGTTTTTGCGAAAGCATCTCTATCTTAAAGTTATACAAATATTTTGTCCAATTTTGGAAGGGCTTTTCGGCAACGGCAAAGTACTTTTACAATATCAGAAAACGAAAACATAGTGTTCAAAATAAAAGCACCGTTCGCAAGTTGAGGAAACAACTGCTACATTACAAGTGAACGAACCCTTTTTGAAAACCCTTATTAGGAAAGCCATAAACTTACCTGAACAAGCCCAAGGATCCTCGGATTTTTGGGCTTTCGTTTTACTTTTCTTTTGGCGGTAAAATGTTGTTGTCCTGTTTTATATCTGCCATCAGACCGCTCGGGTCGATGGTAACCTTGGCGATGTTCTGCTTTGAATTTTGAACAAGAAAACCGTATGTTTGATGTCCCCAATCCCATTCTGGAAGCACCGTTCGTTTTGTTTCTGGATATGGATTTGGTTTCTGGAAATGCATAAGCGTCAAGGGAATATAGAAATATTCTTTTGTTCCGTCTGAATAATCTACCATCAGATCTATTGGCATTGGCGTTCTTCCGATTCTTTCCAAGGTAACAAATGTTTTACCATTTTGATCATCAACCGATTTTATTCCATAATCAATTGTGTTGGTGGTTTCTGTCCATTCGTTCAAATACCAATTGAGTTCTGCGCCCGAAACCCGCTCTGCGCTTCGGGTGACATCGTTTGGTGTTGGATGCTTGAACTTGAAATCGCGAAAATACCGCTTAAGGGTTTTCAACACATTTCCTTTCCCGATCAGATATTCCATTTGCGACAGAAAAATCTCGCCCTTGCTGTAAGCGGAAATACTGTATGCTCGGTTTGCGTCAAACCTGTCGGCGTGGATGGTCTGCGGTTGTTCCTTCCCAGAATTGACCAGAGAATAATAACCTCGATATGAGCCGGCATAAGGATTCTCAACTTTTTTCTCTGCAATATGGTCCATCCCAAGATCTTCGAGATATGTTGTGAAACCTTCGTCCATCCAATAATGCTTGCTCTCGTTGCTGCCCAGAACGTGCTGGAACCACGAGTGCGCCATTTCGTGCGCCGTTACGCCCAAAAGTCCGTCGAATTCGCCGTTGCCAAGTATCAAAGTGCACATAGCATACTCCATTCCGCCATCGCCAGCTTGTATAACCGAATATTGTTTGTACGGATAATTGCCCACGGTTTTGTTGTAAAAATCCATCAGCTCTGCGGTTTTTGGCTGTAGCCCTTTCCAATTCTCGTTGTATTTTGGATTGTCCAAATAAAGGAAATGAAGCTTCACACCGTTTGGCCCGTCGTAAATATCGTGGTTGTACTTTTTATCGGCCGCCCAAGTAAAATCATGAACCATCGGCGCCTTGAAATGCCAGGTCAGCTTGTCTGAATTCTTCGGATAAACCACGGTTTTTCCTTTGTCTTGATAACCGTGACCGATTTCGTTAGGGTTCTGAAGATAGCCGGTTCCGCCGAGAACATAATCTTTATCGAGGGTAATGTTCACATCAAAATTGCCCCAAACACCGAAGAATTCCCGGGCAATGTATGGATCTGCGTGCCAACCTTCAAAATCGAATTCCGCCATTTTTGGATACCATTGCGACATCGAAAATTCGACACCTTCGGCATTGTTTCGACCAGATCTGCGAATTTGTACAGGAACCTGTCCGTTGAAATTCATCGTAAAAGTTGTTTTCGCGTTTGGCAAGATCGCTTTCGCCAAGGTTACTTCCAAGATTGTTCCTGACACGTTCGATTTTGCGGCAACGCCATCTTGCATCAAATTTGTAACCTTCAAGAAACCGATTTCCGACGGCAAAAGCGCATTGATCCTGCTTTTCTTGATTTCCTTGCCGTCAATTTTTTCCTTGGTCACCATTCTTCCATCAGGATCTGAAATGGCCTGAAGGCGCGCATCCATTTCGCTTCCAGGCTGGAAAGCGTTGTTGTAAAGATGGAAATAAACCCTGCGAAGCGTGTCGTGGGAATTGTTCTGGTAGACCAATTTTTCTGTTCCCTTATAATTGTAGTCTTTGATATCCATCGACACATCGATTTTATAATCAACGTGTTGCTGCCAATATGTTGTGGATTGGGCTTTGGCCGAAAGGCTTCCCAGAATTGAGAGCACAATAAGAAATTTCTTCATTTGATAAAACAAAAAGGAAGGAGAATTACCTCCTTCCAAATTAAACTTTTGCGAAAATAAGGTTTATTTCTTGGACATTTTCTCTGCCATCAACAGCGCATTGTAAGCGTTGACGATTCTGCCCGATGTTGAAGCTTTAGCAAAGGGACGCGAATCTTGTCCGGCCATTTTGGTGCTCATATCAAGCGCTATTCCAGAATCTTTCAAGATTTGTTTTACCTGAACCGCCGTCAATTTTGGATAATAGCTTCGCACCAAAGCAGCAACTCCGGCCACTTCGGGCGATGCCATCGACGTTCCCTGCTCGTAAAGATATTTGTTGTTTGGCACTGTTGAATAAATTTCCATTCCAGGCGCAAAAACATCGACTTTGGTCGCTCCATAATTGGAGAATGGCGCAACAATGTTTTCGCTATAGCTGTAACCAATTGCGCCGACCATTATAACATTGTCCGTTATTTCCTTGTTGTTTGCATCAAAATCATTCGGAAAAGTTCTGCTGTCCGGAAGATCGAGGTCCGTTCCATCGTTTCCGGCGGCAAGAACCACAAGTACGTCTTTGCTGGCAGCGTATTTCAAAGCATCGTGAACCCAATCAGCATGAGGCGAATAGCTTTTTCCAAAACTTCCGTTGATCACTTTTGCCCCGTTGTCAACCGCATACCGAATGCCGAGCGCGATGTCCTTGTCATATTCGTCACCATTTGGCACTGCACGAACCGGCATGATCATAGCATTGTCCGCAATGCCGTCGGCGCCTTTTCCGTTGCCCCGTATCATCGCGATGATTCCGGCAACGTGCGTTCCGTGAAGCGCATCCTCAACATCTGGACCTTTCACGTTGTTGTTGCCATATTTGGTATCGGTGATATCATCTGGATTGTCGCCAACTACTTTGCGACCATCAAAATCAACGTTGAGGTTATAGTCAACCATATCCGACATTTGCTTTGCAAAACCGTTGAGGCTTTCATGAAAATCCGGGCCAGCTTGAGGAATGACCTGCATCATCACCATTTTGCTCTGGCTGATTTGCGGATCGCTCGAGTTGATTCCTTTTAGGTCTTCGAGCGTATAATTTGGATTGTTCAGGAATGTTTCGATTTTTTTGTTCGCGCCCATAATGAAGTTCACTTGCGTTTGTCCCTGTTTGTTCTCTGCAAGTTTTTCCTCGAGTTCGGCTTTTGCCTGTTTGTAGGTTGTAGAACCATCATCGCCTTTTCTTACGATTCGCGTAAGTTCAAGGTTCTCGTTGGTGCTATTGCCCAAAAAGTTCCAACCATGAACATCATCTATATATCCGTTATTGTCATCATCGATGCCGTTCCCGGGTATTTCTTTACTATTTGTCCAGATTTTTCCGCGAAGGTCTTCGTGGTCAATGTCAACACCAGAATCCACAACGCCCACAATAACGGTTGTGCTGGTTTTCCCCTTTAGCAATTCGGCGTAAGCCCTGTCAACGCTCAATCCTGGAATGGAATCTTTCGCCATATCCAGCTGGCTCCAACGTTGTAGGTCATTGGCTGAAAGCTCTGATTTTTTGGCAAAATATTGAACTTTTACCGGTGTTTTAACGACCATTGCTTTTTGAGTGCCGCAACCGCTGAGAATCAAAGCGCCGATAATAGGCGCGAGGAACATTGAAGTAATTTTCATTTAAGAAATTTTATGATTTTCCAAAAATAAAGAATTGGCATAAAAGCAAAGCAGCGTTAACATTATTTTATCGACATCGACATCTATTTCAAAACCGATACATCGTGGATTTGGTCGAGCCTAACGCCCTTTTCGGTGTGCTTGACCGAAATCAATGGATTGTGCGCGTCGTGCTCGAGCATAAGCAGGTAATTATTGTCGGCAGCGAGGTTCAAGAACTTTGATTTCTCGGGCATTGTGAGCAAAGGTCTTGTGTCATAGCCCATTACGTATGGCAACGGCAAATGTCCGGCAGTTGGCAAAAGGTCTGCCATATAGCAAAGTTTCGTGCCTTTGTAATCGATCATGGGGACCATCATTTTATCGGTGTGGCCATTGACATAAAAAATATCAAACCCCATTTCTTTGGAAAATTCAAGGTCGGTTTTTGCTTTTTCAATAAATTTCAGCTGACCGCTTTCTTGCATTGGCAAAATGTTTTCCTTCAGAAAAGAAGCCTTTTCGCGGTCGTTCGGATCTGTGGCCCAACTCCAATGGTCTTCGTTGGACCAAAACGTGGCATTCTTGAAACCCACATCATAACCCGTTCGATCTTTGTTCCAAACCACGCTGCCGCCGCAATGGTCAAAATGAAGGTGCGTCATAAAAACATCTGTAATGTCATCGCGATGAAAACCGAGCTGCTTCAGCGATTTGTCAATCGAATGGTCGCCCCAAAGCGAGTAGTAGCCAAAGAATTTTTCCGATTGTTTGTCGCCCATTCCGGTGTCGATCAGAATGAGACGATCGCCGTTTTCTATCAGAAGACAGCGCGCGGCAATATCGATGAGGTTGTTGCTGTCAGGGGGATTCGTGCGGCTCCAGATTGGTTTTGGCACGACGCCGAACATCGCGCCGCCGTCAAGTTTGAAATTTCCGGCCTCGATGGGATATAGTTGCATTTTTGAATGTTTTGGGCAATTTACGAAACAAAGATCTGCTGCGAAAATTTCGCGAGAGCGAGACCGGTTCAATAGTTATAAAAATGTTAGCCGCAAGGGCGAAAAGCTTTAATTGCCTTATCTTTGGCGTTAATTTAGACAAAATCAAAATAAGATGATAAAAGTTAGCGATACAGCGAGCCGAAAGATTGTCGAGATGATGAAGGACGACGGTTTTGATGCCTCGAAAGATTATGTTCGTGTTGGTGTAAAAAGCGGCGGTTGCTCAGGTTTGTCGTACGAATTGACCTTTGACAATGCACTTGGCGAGAACGACAAACTTTTTGAGGACAACAATGTGAAAATTGCCGTTGAGAAGAAATCATTTCTCTATTTGGCCGGCACCATTCTGGAATTCTCTGGCGGTTTGAACGGTAAAGGATTTGTTTTCAATAATCCAAATGCGAGCAGGACTTGTGGTTGTGGAGAATCATTTTCGTTGTAGACAAGCGAAAAAAGCAAAAAAATTGAAAAAGCGAAAAGATGCATTCCCTCCAATCATTCTGATTGAAACTCATGAGTAAAATATGGCTAAATACAGTTCTTTTGAGGAAATGGAAGTTTATCAAAAGGCATTGATATTTGCTGGAAATGTTTACACCCTTACAAAAAACAATGAAAAGTTGGCAAGTGATTTTGGAATAAACGGACAGTTTCAAAGGGCAGCGTTATCAATTTCGAACAATATCTCAGAAGGTTTTGACAGAGAAACAAAAAAAGAAATGATTCGGTTTCTCTATTTCTCCAAAGGCGGCGCCGGTGAATGCAGAAACATTTTGAACTTTTTGAAACTGCAAGATTACATCGATGAGGCGGTTTATTTGAATCATAAAAATCAAATCGTCGAAATTTCAAAACAGTTAGGAAATTATATTAAGTATTTGAAGAATATTGAATTACAAGATAAATTAAAAACCAAAAAATGATTTTAAAGGTCACCTTAAGCGATATATAAAAGAAATGATAAAAGTGATTGTTTTTTTTCGCTTTTTCAATTTTTTCGCTTTTTTAGATTTAAACATATGAGCAAATACACCGAAGACGACCTAAAAGTCGAGCTTGAAAATAAAGAATACGAGTACGGATTTTATACAGATATCGAGTCGGAAACTTTTCCTATCGGTCTTAACGAGGACATCGTGCGCGCAATTTCGCTGAAGAAAGAAGAACCGCAATGGATGACCGATTGGCGCATCGAGGCATTTCGCGAATGGCAAAAAATGATAGAGCCGGAATGGGCAAATGTTCATTATACAAAACCCGACTTTCAGGCTATTTCATATTATTCCGCTCCAAAGCAAATTGATACCACTAAAACGCTTGACGACGTTGACCCAGAACTTTTGGCGATGTACAAAAAGCTGGGGATTTCTGTCGACGAGCAGAAAATGATGAACAATGTCGCAATGGATATTGTTGTTGATTCTGTCTCTGTGGCAACCACGTTCAAGAAAACATTGGGCGAAAAAGGAATTATTTTCTGTCCAATTTCCGAAGCGATAAAAGAACATCCTGAACTTGTTAGAAAATATCTTGGATCGGTTGTGCCACAACGCGACAACTTTTATGCAGCCTTGAATTCGGCAGTATTTTCAGATGGCAGTTTCTGTTACATTCCAAAAGGCGTGCGTTGCCCAATGGAACTTTCGACGTACTTCCGAATCAACCAAGCCGGCACCGGTCAATTTGAAAGAACGCTCGTTATCGCCGACCAAGGCAGCTATGTTTCGTACCTCGAAGGTTGCACTGCGCCAAGCCGAGATGAAAATCAGTTGCACGCTGCGGTTGTAGAGTTGATAGCTTTGGACGATGCCGAAATAAAATATTCTACGGTTCAGAACTGGTTTCCCGGAAACAAGGAAGGCAAGGGCGGCGTTTATAATTTTGTGACCAAGCGCGGAATCTGCGAGAAGAACGCCAAGATTTCGTGGACACAAGTTGAAACAGGATCGGCCGTGACGTGGAAATATCCTTCGTGCATTTTGAAGGGCGACAATTCGGTCGGGGAATTTTATTCCATCGCCGTGACCAACAATTATCAGCAGGCCGACACCGGAACCAAGATGATCCACTTGGGCAAGAACACAAAATCGACGATTATTTCAAAGGGAATTTCGGCCGGAAAATCGCAGAACAGTTACAGAGGTTTGGTTCAGATCAGCGCTCGAGCGGACAATGCCAGGAACTTTTCGCAATGCGATTCCTTGTTGATGGGCAACAATTGTGGCGCGCACACTTTTCCGTACATCGAATCAAAAAATCCATCGGCCAAGATAGAGCATGAGGCCACGACGAGCAAAATCGGCGAAGACCAGGTTTTCTATTGCAATCAACGGGGGATTCCCACCGAAAAAGCAATCGCGCTCATCGTAAACGGTTTCAGCAAAGAAGTTTTGAACAAATTGCCAATGGAATTTGCAGTGGAAGCGCAGAAATTATTGGAGATTTCGTTGGAAGGTTCGGTTGGATAGGAGGAATTTGAAAACGCAGAAATAATTTAAAACTATTGTAAAAATGAATAGCTACCAAAATATAATAAAAATCGACCCCGAAAAAAGATTTGGCAAACCTTGTGTTCGCGAAACGCGAATTACGGTTTATGATGTTCTTGGATATTTAGCGGCGGGAATGTCATTTGACGACATAGTTTTGGATTTTCCAGAATTAACGCACGATGACATTAAAGCTTGTTTGAGCTATGCTGCAGATAAGGAACATAAAGTTAAATACGCTTGATGATATTGCTGTTCGACGAAAATATTTCGTACAGAATCGTAAAATTTCTGACAAGTCATTTTCCCGAATGCAAACACGTTAGTGATGTGAAATTAAAAGACTCAAAAGACTTTCAGATTTGGGATTTCGCTAAGGAAGAGAATTATACGATTGTCACATTTGATTCTGATTTCTATGATTTAAGTATGATAAAAGGCTTTCCACCAAAAATCATTTGGCTGCGAGTGGGAAATATCCTGACCAAAGATTTGGCTCAAATTTTAATTAGAAGAAAAACATCAATAGTCAATTTTAATATCGCAAGCGAATCAAAAGATCTGGCTTGTTTAGAAATAGATACAAAACAATAATTTATGCTCACAATCAAAAATCTTCACGCGAGTGTCGAAGGAAAAGAAATCCTAAAAGGAATAAACCTCACAATAAATCCCGGCGAAGTCCACGCAATTATGGGACCAAATGGTTCCGGAAAAAGCACCCTATCGGCAGTCATCGCTGGCAACGAAACCTACGAAATCACCGAGGGCAAAGTAGAGCTCGAGGGCGAAGACCTCGCGGATTTTGCACCAGAAGAGCGCGCCCACAAAGGCGTTTTCCTTTCTTTTCAATATCCGGTGGAAATCCCCGGCGTGTCGGTCACCAACTTTATGCGCACCGCCATCAACGAGTCCCGAAAAGCCCGCGGACAAGCAGATATGCCCGCCAACGAAATGCTGAAGCTCATCCGCGACAAATCCGAGATGCTCGACATCGACCGCAAGTTCCTTTCACGATCTTTGAACGAAGGATTTTCCGGCGGCGAGAAAAAACGCAATGAAATTTTCCAAATGGCGATGCTCGAACCAAAGCTCGCCATCCTCGACGAAACCGATTCAGGCCTCGACATCGACGCGCTCAAGATCGTGGCCAATGGCGTCAACAAGCTAAAGTCAGACAAAAATGCAGTCCTCGTCATCACGCACTACCAAAGACTTCTGGACTATATCGTTCCAGATTTCGTCCACGTTCTCATGGATGGTCGAATCGTAAAGTCCGGCGGCAAGGAACTCGCTTACGAACTTGAAGAAAAAGGTTACGACTGGATCAAAACCGAATTGGTCTAGCCCATTTTTAAAACTTTAAACAAACTCATTTTGGATTTAAAAGATAAATTGGTTTCCTCCTTCATGGCCTTCGAAGAACAAGTAGATGTTCATTCAGACCTTCACGATGTTAGAACAGCCGCGATGGATAACTTTGAAAGCAAAGGTTTTCCCACCAAAAAAGACGAGGCTTGGAAATACACATCGCTCGGCAGCATTTTGAAACATGATTATTCCGTCTTCCCAAAAAAGGAGAACTCCATCGAATTCTCGACCGTCAAAAAATACTTCCTCCACGAGATCGACACCTACAAGGTCATTTTTGTCGACGGAATATTCAGTTCTTTTTTGTCCTCAACAACCCATGACGGGCTCGATGTTTGCCTTATGTCCTCCGCGCTCACCAAGCCAAAGTACAAGGCAGAGGTCGACCAATATTTCAACCAGATTGCTAGCAAAGACGAAAGCCTCACAAGCCTCAACACCGCATTCTCGCTTGAAGGCGCTTATATTAACATTCCCAAAAACAAGGTGGTTGACAAACCAATCGAGATCATCAACTTTTCAACAGGCTCCGAGGCCGCATTGCTTTTACAGCCCCGAAACCTAATTGTTGCCCACGAAAATTCGCACGTCCAGATCATCGAGCGCCATCAATCTCTCAACGAAAATCCCGTGCTGACCAACAGCGTTACCGAGATTTTTGCCCACAGGTGCGCCAATGTAGATTATTACAAGATCCAGAACGACAACCTCGGCGCATCATTGATCGACAACACCTACATCGAGCAAAAAGACACCAGCCACGTTTCTGTCCACACTTTCACCTTCGGCGGAAACCTCACGCGCAACAATCTCAATTTCCACCACCGCGGCGAGCACATCGAGAGCACGCTTAAGGGAATCACGATAATCGAAGGCAAACAGCATGTGGATCACCACACTTTGGTCCAGCACGCCACGCCCAACTGCGAAAGCCACCAAAACTACAAAACAATCCTCTCAGACCGCGCCACCGGAGTCTTCAACGGCAAAATATATGTAGAGCGCGAAGCCCAAAAAACAGACGCCTTCCAGCAGAACAACAATATTTTGCTATCAGACAAGGCCACGATCAATGCAAAACCACAGCTCGAAATCTTCGCCGACGACGTCAAATGTTCCCACGGCTGCACCATCGGCCAGCTAGACGACCGCGCCATGTTCTACATGCAGTCCCGCGGCATCCCCGCCAAAGAAGCAAAAGCACTCTTGATGTACGCCTTCAGCAACGAGGTCATCTCCTCCATCAAGATCCCCGAGCTCAAGCGGCGCATCACCAAGATCATCGCCACCAAGCTCGGCGTCAGCATCGGGTTTGATCTGTAACTCACAACTCACAACTCATAACTTTTTTTGAAGCAATCTCCCGCTCTCCGCTATAGTCCTCGCCCGCTCCCCGGCGTTGCATCGGCCGGCAAGGAGCTTCCTTCGGTCGCTCTTGCCGGCCGTGCACCGCACGGGTTTCTGGCTGCGGGCTACCGCTGCCATCGGGGCTAATATGACCATCCACCGCCCACCAATTTTCCGTTCCCAAAAAAATTCCCAGACCGCGACATGATGCAGAAGCCCCCCGCAATAAAATAGTAGCCCCGACAAATAAAATAGTAGCCTTTACAAATAGTGTAGAAGCCCCGACAAATGAAATATAACCCTTTACAAATAGTGCAGAAGCCGCGCCCAACCACTATCCACCCACAAGGTCACTAATTTTCAAATTTTACTTCACACTTTCCAAAATTCCCTTCAGCATCGCATCAAAATCAAACTGGCTGTCATCCGTCAAGCCCATTCTCACGATGACCATATCCTTTGAGGGAATGATAAAAACCTTTTGCCCTTGAAACCCGCTGGCATAATACATATCCTTTGGCGCATCGGGATATTTCCCGCCCGCGTTCAACCAAAAGTGCGCGCCATAATATCCATCCGATGTGTTGGTCGGTGTTGCTACATATTTTGACCAGCTTTTGTCAAAAATCTGCTCGCCGTTCCAGTTGCCCTCATGAAGATAGAGCGTTCCGAACTTCGCCCAATCCCTTGTCGTCGCCCATGCATAGCTGGATCCCACAAAATGTCCCGCAAGATCCGTTTCCACGACCATCGAGTGCATCCCGATCTTGTCGATCAGCGCACTGTACCAAAAATCCAAGTATTCTTGCTGGCTATTAAATTGCTTTCGCAAAATCCCCGACAATAAGTTGGTTGTCCCCGAAGAGTAGTTCCAGTAAGAGTTCGGTTCATGCTCCGCGGGTTTGTTGAGTTGAACGCTGCCCATGTCCGTTGCCTCAAAAAGCATTTTCGTGGCATCGCAGATCTCGTCATATCGCTCCGTCCATTCCAGTCCCGAGTTCATGTGCAGCAGGTCGTTTGTCGTGATTTTCGCACGCTTGTCATTCTTCCATTCGGCAACTGGCGCAGGTTTGTTGATGTCGTATTTCCCTTGATATTGCAATATCCCAAAAATCGTCGCCGTGATGCTCTTCGTCATCGACCAACCCAAAAGCCGTGAATCTTTCGTAAAACCAGCGCCATATTTCTCGGCAATTATATGGTCTTTATAGATCACCATCACGCCACGGGAACGTTTTACAAAAACATTTTTCCCATCAAAATTTTCCCCAAGCGCTTTTTCAAGTTTTGCATAATCAACATTGGCGAGTAGCGTGTCTTTTTGCTCCTTGTCGCCATAAGGATAGGCAAGGTTGTTGCCTGTTTTCTTTCGATTCGGAACCAGCACTTTCGCATATGGATCATAATCATCATTTGTCAAAACCGACCCAAGACCTTCGCGGTAAACAGCTGTTCGCGCCTGCATTCCCCAAACGCTGGATGTCGCCGATTTTGCAACCTCGTCGACCACGTTTTTGGAATTGTCCACCAGCGGAATGTCATTGTCGCCAGATTCGATGGTAGCAAGGCTACGGCCATCCAGGAAATGCGCAGAGGCCGTGCTCTTGGCGGCAAAACCAGAAATCAGCACAAGTTTTGGATAGGTCACCGCGGCGACCCACAGAAAGAAAGCAATAACGATGACGCCGAGGATTTTCAGGATTTTCATAAAGTGTGGATTTCAAGATTAAAGTTAGGCAACTTCGGCAATTGAAACGGCATTTGCAAAAACTCCTGACCATATCACCATTTTCACCGACAACAACACTTACAAATAACACAATATTCAGAATATTCGCCACGGCAATCCTTATTTTTGTACAACAATTCTGCAACCAATAAATGTTCGATATCAACACCATCCGCAAGGATTTTCCGATACTAAAAGAAACCGTCAACGGCCGACCGCTCGTCTATTTTGACAATGGCGCGACATCGCAAAAGCCGCAGGTCGTAATCAATGCAATTTCAAAATATTATTCGGAGTACAACTCGAATATCCATCGCGGTGTTCATGCATTGAGCCAGATCGCGACCGATGCCTACGAAAAATCGCGGCTTAAAATCCAAAAACACATCAACGCCGAGCATTCGCATGAAGTATTGCTCAATTCGGGGACGACCTTTGGCATAAACTTGGTGGCAAACGGTTTTGCATCAATCCTAAAAAAAGGCGATGAGGTAATGGTGTCAGCTTTGGAACACCACAGCAATATCGTGCCCTGGCAAATGCTCTGCGAAAAAACCGGCGCGACTTTCCGGGTGATTCCTATGAACGAAAGTGGCGAACTTATCATTGAAGATTACAAGAAATTGCTTTCGGAAAAGACCAAGATCGTTGCCGTCAACCAGATCTCAAATGCGCTGGGAACGATTAACCCGATCAAGGAAATGATCGCGTTGGCGCACAATGTTGGCGCGGCCGTTTTGATAGATGGCGCACAAGCGGTTCCGCACCTTCGCCCCGACGTGAAGGATCTGGATTGTGATTTCTATGTTTTTTCGGGCCACAAAATGTGCGGTCCAACGGGAATCGGTATTCTTTATGGCAAAGAAAAATGGCTGGAGAAACTGCCACCATACCAAGGCGGCGGCGAAATGATCAAGGAAGTCACCTTTCAAAAAACAACTTATGCGGGTCTGCCGCACAAGTTCGAGGCCGGAACGCCCAACATAGCGGGCGGCGTTGTTTTGGGAACGGCTTTGGACTATCTTTACGATGTAGGTTTTGAGAATATTCAAGCGCAAGAGCAGAAACTTTTGGCGTACGCCACAGAAAAGCTTCTGCAGATCCCAGGCTTGAAGATATTTGGAACCGCAAAAGAAAAAACCTCGGTGATTTCGTTCAATATCGAAGGCATTCATCCATACGATATTGGCGCGATTGTTGACAAACTCGGCGTTGCGGTAAGAACTGGACACCATTGTGCGCAACCGATCATGCAGTTCTACAATATTCCCGGTACCGTTCGTGCTTCGATGGCTTTTTACAACACCACAGACGAGATCGACGTTTTGACGGAAGCCGTAACAAAAGCAAAATCAATGCTAACCTAAATAGATATTAAGATGAAGATTTATGCCATTTGCCTAATGTTTCTTTCGCTTGCACAAGGTTGCGACGAAACCCAAAACAAGGACGTTCAGAACATGGAAGTGCTTTATACTGCTAACTCGCGCGGGTTTTACCAACGCATTTTGATCAAGGATCAAATGATGTACGTTGCCAAAAGCCGTGAGGAAAAAGGCAATGGTGCAGCAACAAAGTTGACCGATGCGCAGTGGAAATCGTTGGTTTCGGAAATGGGAAAGATCAATCCGGAAGTTCTGCCAACGTTGAAAGCACCAACGGAAAAACGTTTTTACGATGGCGCGCCGATCGCGAACCTGAAATTGGTTTATAAACAAAAAGAATACATGACCACCGATTTTGACCATGGTTTTCCACCTGCCGAGATTGACAAAGTCGTGAACATGATAACGGATTGGGCAAAATGACGATAAAGAATATTCAAGATGAGATCGTGGACGAATTCTCAATGTTTGACGACTGGATGCAGCGCTACGAATATATCATCGATCTTGGGAAAAACCTTCCGCTGATTGATGAAAGCAGGAAAACCGAGGACAATATCATCAAGGGTTGCCAGTCCAAAGTTTGGCTCGACGCTAAGGAAATTGATGGCAAGCTCCAATTTTTTGCCGACAGCGACGCAATCTTGACAAAGGGAATAATCGCGATACTCATCCGAGCATTTTCGGACCAAAAGCCACAGGATATCCTTGATGCCAATACCGATTTTATAGATGAAATAGGATTGAAAGAACATCTTTCGCCCACGCGCGCCAACGGTTTGGTCTCGATGGTAAAAAAAATAAAACTGTACGCACTGGCGTACCAAGCAAAAAACTAATGGAAGAAATAGACACCAACGAGCTCGGCGAGCAGATCGTCAAAAAACTGAAAAGCATTTACGACCCCGAAATCCCCGTCGATATTTATGAGCTCGGGCTCATTTATGACGTGATGGTTAGCACCGATCGCGAAGTCAAGATATTGATGACCCTCACCTCGCCCAATTGTCCCGTTGCCGAAAGTCTTCCAAAGGAAGTAGAGGACAAGGTCGCCGCTATAGAGAACGTTGTTTCGGCCGAAGTCGAGATCACTTTTGATCCGCCATGGAGCAAAGATCTCATGAGCGAGGAAGCAAAGTTGGAACTTGGAATGCTTTAGGAAAATTCTAAAATTTCTTCAATGGAAATTCTCAATAAAGTTGCCCAGAGCGCTCTCGTGGTTTTTGACCTGGAAGATTATTACCAATCGGGCAAACGAACGCTGCTCGATGTTTCGCAATGGCTTGAAGGTGGATGTTTGCTTCGGGAAAAAAACTTTAGGGCAGCGCTTTCAGAACACGATTGGCGCCAATATCAGGATAATTTTGTAGCGCTTTATTGCAGCAACGACGCCATTCTGCCCGCATGGGCAATGATCTTGGTGACGACACATCTTTCGAAATATTCAAAAAAAATCGTGGAGGGAAATCTTGAACTGCTCGAGAATTCGATCTATGAAGAACAATTGGCCAAAGTTGATTTTTCAAGATTTCTGGATAAGGCAATGATTTTGAAAGGCTGTTCCAAAAAACCAGTTCCGGCCAACGCATATATCATTGCGATTCAAAAACTCAAACCTTTTGCGCGAAGCATTATG
>JBBSUW010000046.1:0-19662 GCA_038234025.1 Flavobacteriales bacterium | reverse complement strand
TAGACAAGGTTATAAGGTTTATACCAAATTTATTTTGCCGGTGATCGGAAAACTCTTCAGCAGCGACAACCATGCTTATGGCTATCTTTCCGAATCGGCGTCGGTGTTCCCTTTTGGCGAGGCGCTGAACAATATTTTAAGGAAAGTTGGGTTTATAAACGTGGTCGACCTCCCGCAAACTTTTGGCGTGGCGACCATTTATACGGCTTCAAAAAAATGATGAAAAAGTTTCTTCCCATTTTATTCCTACTTGTTTTTTGCAATGCAGAAGCGCAGTTCAAGAAGAACATGTTTGGCAAGGATCCCATCGTGAACCTTGAGAACTGGGACAAAAAGCGCGTTTCGTGGGGATATTTTCTTGGTTTCAACTCTTATGATTTCAAGATCGACAATAGGAGAAACGACAAGGAAATTCTGGTGGATCGCACAACCGGCTTCAATGTTGGGCTCATCGGCGACCTTCGTCTCACCGAATTTATCAACTTCCGCTTTGAGCCCGGACTTTATTATACCCAGCGAAACCTTAATTTTCCGAATTTTGAAAGAGAAATCGATGCACGGCGAGAAGTTGGTGCTACCTATATCCATTTGCCGTTCCTGCTCAAATTCTCATCGCTTCGCACAGGCAACATTCGACCGTTTCTTGTTGGCGGGCTTTCGACAACACTCAACCTGGCGAGCAACAGCAAGGCGACAGAGGACAATTTGCAGAACCGCTTTCGCGTAAAGCAATGGACCAACAATTATGAACTTGGATTTGGAATAGATTTCTACACCGAATATTTCAAGTTTTCGCCATCGGTGCGCGGCGTGTTTGGTATTGGCGACGAACTCATTCGCGACAATGACCCCAACAGTCCATACACTGGAAACGTGCAATCGATGAAAACACGCGCTGTGCTCATCAACTTTACTTTCCAGTAAATCAGTTTCGGAAAAATTCTGATATCACGATCGCGGCCGCCGTCGCAACGTTCAAGCTTTCGGTACGGCGAATATTCCCTTGTCTCGGGATTGATATTTTTTGGTTGACCAAATTTTCGAGCTTTGCCGAAATACCGTGCGATTCGCTACCGAATACGATCACGGCATCTGAGGGCAAATTGCTTTCAAAGAGATTGTTGCCTTCCATGAACGCTCCAAAGATAGGACGGGTTTCGTTTTCCAAATATTTTTCAAGATTGACATAGTGCATCGAAACCCGCGCTATCGATCCCATCGTTGCCTGAACGGTTTTTGGGTTATAAGCATCAACAGAATCCTCACTGCAAATGATCGATTCTATACCAAACCAGTCGCACAGCCTGATAATCGTTCCCAAATTTCCTGGATCGCCAATGCCATCAAGAAGAACCGAAATGCCCCCCCTATTTATCGGTTTTGGCACTGGAAACTCGAAAACGCCAAGACAACCGCTCGGATTCTTGAGCGCCGACATCTTCGCCATTTCGGAAACGGAAATTTCCTCTGGTTTTTGCAATAATTCCAGACCTATCGGACTTGAACAGTAAAGATTTACCAAATTGAGATTTTCAGAAACCAGTTCCCCGATCGTTTTTTCGCCCTCGGCAATGAAAAGCCGGTTGAGCGCCCTCGATTTTTTGTCGTGGAGCGATTTTATCAGCTTTATTTGGTTTTTTGTAACCATCGAAATAGTTTACTTTTGGGGTTAAAATCTTGCCACACAATTGAGACGCAACGCTGCAAAAATATCATTATTTATCTTTATCGGAATTGTTTTTTTTGGCTGCGAAACATTGAAATATGTGCCTGCAGATGAGCAACTTTTGGTCGATAACGAGATTATAGTCAATGGCGAAAAGGAAACCTCGGAAGATGTGACCAACCAATTGTACCAAAAACCCAATTCCAATATTCTCGGCTATAAACTTCGGCTCAACCTGTACAATCTTGCCAACCTCAAGCATGATTCTACCTACAATGCAAAGTTTGTGAACAATCCCGAAAAGTACCGACGGATGAGCAAGATTCTCTCGGCAAAGCAGGTCAATCGATTGGGACAATCTTTTTGGTACGCGGGCATAAACGATTTTCTTCGCGAAACGGGTGAACCTCCTGTGATCGTGAGTTCCAAGAGCGCAGAAAAATCCGCCAGAAGATTGCGCTCTTACTATTTCAACCGCGGCTACTTCAAGGTCAAGACCGATTTTGAAATAGATTCGGCGGGGAAACAGCGCGCCGAGGTAAAATACGATGTAAAGCTTGGCGATCCATACTATATCGATACGATTAAAGTGACGATCGACACAAAAGCGCTCGATTCGATGTACAATGCCCAAAAATCAGCATCGCTCATAAAGACCGGCAAAAAGTATATGACCGCGGATTTTGAGAACGAGCGAAACCGCATCACGACACAGTTTCGGAACAACGGCGTCTATCAATTCCAACAGAATTTCATTACGTACGATCTTGACACGATAAGCACCGGCACTTTGGTCAACGTCAATCTCAAGATTACCGACAACACCTTTAGACAGGGCGATTCGACCGTTGTTGAGCCGTTCAAAATCTATAAAATCAGCCGCATCAATATTTTCACGGGCTATGGGCTCAATAAGGAAAAGTCAAAATACGCCGATAGTGTTGAATATAAGGATTTCAATATATACAGCAGAACTAAACTGAAATACCGCCCAAAAGCGATCACCGATGCGGTTTTCCTTTCCAAGAACAACCTCTTTGCGGATTTTCGCACAACGCTGACCACGAGATACTTGAGCAATCTTAGAATTTTCAATTACCCCACGGTTCAATATGAGGTGGACACTAACGATACAATCAACAGCTCGCTTATTGCAAATATTTTTCTCACACCCAAGAAAAAGTATGGTTTCACGCCCACATTTGATGTGACGCACTCAAATATCCAGCCTTTTGGCCTCGCTGCGAACTCATCTGTCTTGATACGAAATGTCTTCAACGGTGCAGAAACACTCGAATTGGGACTTCGTGGAGCAATCGGAACTTCAAAATCATTTGCCAATCCCAACGATAATTTCTTCAATGTTTCTGAATATGGTTTTGATGGAAGGTTGAACTTTCCGCGCGTACTAATGTTTTTTGGCACAGAAAAAATCATTCCCAAAAGCATGATTCCGTCCACTGCTTTTAATTTGGGCTATGCCAAACAGCAGAATATTGGGCTGGACAAAGAAAATTTCACGTCCTCGCTGGTTTACATTTGGACACCAAAACGAAATGCAACTGGAAGGTTCGACCTTTTCAACGTCCAGTATGTCAAGAACATCAACATCGCCAATTATTTTCGCGTTTACACGTCGTCATATCGCACGCTCACTACGATCGCCGATTCATACAGTGCGCCCGAGTCCTACTTTTTTGGTAGCGCTAACGGGGTCCGACAGCTCACGATCGAGGATGGCACAAATACTTTTATAGCAGATGTACTTGGGCAAAATCCTTCCGTCCTACTGTCCGATGCGGACAGGAAAAAAGTAAAAAGCATCAACGAGCGAAAGCGCAGGCTTACCGAGGACAACCTGATATTTGCTTCCAGCATCAGCTATTCGCAAACCACAAAGGCCGACCTCATCGACGAAAATTTTTATGCATACCGCGCAAAATTTGAATCTGCGGGGAACATTCTATCGCTTTTGTCAAAAATAAGGTCGCAGAAACAGAACGAAATTGGGAACAATACCATTTTTGATGTCGCTTATTCGCAATATCTCAAGGGCGAAGGCGAATTTGTGAAACATTGGGATTTTCGAAGGAAAAAAGTTGTCGCGATCCGCGCTTTTGCCGGGCTTGCGGTTCCGTATGGCAACAGCAACAGTATTCCTTTCTCCCGAAGTTATTTTGCTGGCGGATCAAATGACAATCGCGCTTGGCAACCTTATGCGCTTGGACCCGGAAGAACTGGCGCAGTTAACGACTTTAATGAAGCCAATCTAAAACTTGCGTTCAGCACAGAATTCAGGTTCAATTATTTTGGCAAGCTCAACGGAGCGCTGTTCGTCGATACCGGCAATATCTGGAACGTTCTTGACAATACCACGGACGAGGCCGCAAAGTTCGAGGGCTTCAAATCATTGGCCGATGCGGCGGTCGGATCTGGTTTTGGGTTTCGGTACGACCTGAGCTTTTTTGTCATTCGCGTCGACCTCGGATTCAAGACCTACAACCCCGGGGCAGAAGGTGTGAAAAAATGGTTTCGCGACTATAATTTTTCCAATTCAGTCATAAATCTGGGGATAAATTATCCGTTCTAGAACAAGAAATCGTATTTTTACGCTCATTTCTTTACCAAAAAAACATGGCACACAACATCAAGCCCGGCGTTGCGACCGGCAAGGAAGTACAGCAGATATTCGCTTTTGCTAAAGAAACAGGTTTTGCGCTCCCTGCGGTGAACGTTACCGGCTCGAGCACGATCAATGGTGTGCTTGAAACAGCAGCAAAGCTCAATTCGCCCGTGATCATCCAGTTTTCAAATGGCGGAGCAGCCTTCAATGCTGGAAAGGGACTTTCCAATGCCAATGAACAAGCATCCGTTCTTGGAGCGATCGCAGGTGCAAAGCATATTCACACTTTGGCGAAAGCCTACGGCGCGACCGTGATATTGCACACCGACCATTGCGCAAAAAAACTCCTGCCATGGCTCGACGGATTGATGGACGCCAACGAAAAGCACTTCCAGGAAACCGGAAAACCGCTCTACAGTTCGCATATGCTCGATCTTTCGGAAGAACCGCTTCACGAGAACATTGAGATTTGCAAGAATTATCTTGAGCGCATGAGCAAAATGGGAATGACGCTCGAAATAGAACTAGGAATAACCGGTGGCGAAGAAGATGGCGTTGACAACAGCGATGTCGACAGCTCAAAACTATATACGCAGCCCCAAGAAGTGGCTTACGCTTACGAAGAATTGATGAAGGTGAGCCCGCAATTCACGATCGCCGCGGCATTTGGAAATGTTCATGGTGTCTACAAGCCAGGTAACGTAAAGCTTACGCCAAAAATATTAAAGAACTCACAGGAATATGTGCAGCAGAAATTCAATACAGGCCACAACCCAATAGATTTTGTATTCCATGGCGGAAGCGGTTCCACGCATGAGGAAATCCGCGAGGCCATTGGTTATGGCGTGATAAAAATGAACATCGACACAGATCTTCAATTCGCGTTCACCGAGGGAATTCGGGATTACATGTTAAAGAACAAGGACTACGTGATGACGCAGATTGGAAGTCCCGATGGCCCAGATTCACCCAATAAAAAGCATTACGATCCTAGAAAATGGATAAGAGAAGGCGAATTGACTTTCAACAATCGATTGGCAGCAGCTTTCACAGATCTTAATAACGTGGGTACGTTGAACCAGTAAACGGTAGTTTTTGGTCTCAGCACCATATGCATCCGTATTTTATTTTTAATTCACAATCACGCCTATGTCTTGGTTCAAGAGAACAACGAAAGGAATAACAACTGCAACGGAAGATAAAAAAGACGTTCCGAAAGGACTTTGGTACAAATCACCAACCGGAAAAATAATCGATTCCGACGAGCTTGCCCGAAATCTTTATGTAAGTCCCGAGGACGATTTTCATGTTCGCATTGGCAGCAAGGAATATTTTGAAATTTTGTTTGATGATGACAAGTTCATCGAGCTTGACAAAAACATGACATCCAAAGATCCACTTGGATTTGTTGACACAAAAAAATACAGCGACCGACTGAAGGACGCCATGGAAAAAACCAAACTGAAAGATGCCGTTCGCACGGCGGTGGGCAAATCCAAGGGACAAGATATCGTGATCTGCTGCATGGATTTTTCATTTATCGGTGGTTCGATGGGAGCGGTTGTTGGCGAAAAAATCTCTCGCGGCATACAACATTCCATCAAAAACAAAATTCCCTTTCTGATGATATCCAAATCGGGAGGCGCCCGGATGATGGAAGCCGCGCAATCGTTGATGCAATTGGCCAAAACCTCTGTAAAGCTTGCGCAACTGGCAGAAGCAAGAATCCCATACATTTCGCTTTGCACAGATCCGACAACAGGTGGAACCACGGCTTCTTATGCCATGCTTGGCGACATAAATATTGCCGAGCCCGGAGCATTGATCGGCTTCGCCGGACCAAGAGTTGTACGCGACACGACCGGCAAAGATTTGCCTGAAGGTTTTCAAACTTCAGAGTTTGTTCTCGAGCACGGCTTCTTGGATTTTATCACGCCTCGAAAAGATTTGAAGGACAAGATCAATCTTTATTTGGACCTGATTTTAAATAGGGCGGTTCGGTAGAAGTTGTTTGTGAACATGAATTAAAAAAACTCACATCCCAGTCCTGATTGCCTCAACAGGATCGAGATTTGCCGCCGATATTGCCGGTAGAATCCCCGAGATCAATCCAATTCCAGCCGCTAGCAATGTTCCGATGAGAATGTTGCCCATACCAAGGACAAACTCGAAGTCAAGCAGCTTGGTCATGACAATCGAGATAACCCAAACAAGGAACATCCCGATCAAGCCGCCGATCAAACAAAGCATGATAGCCTCGAAAAGAAATTGGAAAAGTATGAAGCGATTTTTCGCGCCAAGCGATTTTTGGATTCCGATAAGATTGGTTCTTTCCTTTACCGAAACAAACATGATGTTGGCGATACCAAAACCGCCGACCAATAGCGAAAATCCGCTGATGATCCAGCCAACGATGTTCATCTGACCAACGATGTTGTCTATCAGATCCGTGAGTCCCGAAAGCACGTTTATAAAAAAGTTGTCGTCATTCTCGGCTTTTAAACCGCGATAATTACGGAGTTTCTGCGCGATCTGAGCCTTCAATGCTGGCATATCGGTGCCTTTCTCGGGCTTGATGATGATTACCGGCAAGACTGCTTGGTTATTGTCGCCAAAAATCTTTCGCAGAAAATTGACGGGCAAAAATGCAGAAGTGTCATCGCTGTCGCCCAAGCCCATGCTCATGCCCTTTTTAGCGGTAACGCCAATCACGGTGAACCTTTGGCCGTAAATCCTCACGGTTTTTCCGATGGGCTGGCTTTCGCCAAAAAAATTCTGCGCGATTTCATATCCCAAAACAACAACGGCCTGACCGGAATTGGATTCGGCGGGGTTGAAAAATCTCCCATCAGCAATCTCCATGCGCTGAATGTCCGCAAATTCATAGGTTACGGCCACAATGTTTACGTCGTTGGCCGTCTTGGATTCAAATTTCATGATTTGATGCGACGTGAAAAACTGAAAACCGCTGTTCTCGACATCGATCAGATTTTCTTTCATATATTGATACTCTTCATAACTTACGTTTGGAAACTGCTTGCGCTTCCATCTCGGCACATCTGTTGGTCCAAAACTTTGGCTTGTAAGGAAAATCGTGTTCTTGTCCAGCGTGCTCAAATCGCCCTTTATTTTTCTGTCCAGCGAATCAACGGCGGTAAGCACCGCTATGATCGAGAAAATTCCTATAGTTACGCCGAGAAGTGATAGCATTGTGCGCAATTTGTTGTTGCGCAAGGCGTTCAAGGCAAAACCAAAGCTTTCGGCAAGCAATCTAAAATATACAATCATCTGTGTTATATCGCGGCGCGAAATTCACGATTTTTTTTCCTAAAACCTAATCGCATAGAGCATCTTTAGCTGTTCGCGCCTCCTATTGTACAACTACACCTGGCATTATTTTAAAATCAGAATACCTGTCCTTTCTGCAATAAAAAACTACTTTTGCACCTCAAATTACAGAACATGAACGCCACAAAAACCATACAGTCAGCGCTTGTTTCGGTCTATTCCAAGGAAGGGCTCGAGCCTATTGCAAAAGCGCTCCACAACAACAACGTTAAAATATATTCAACTGGTGGTACCGCGGATTTCTTGGCGAAATTGAACATACCAGTCATCGCCATCGAAGACATCACCGACTATCCGTCGATTCTTGGCGGTCGCGTTAAAACCTTGCACCCTAAAGTTTTTGGCGGTATTTTGAACCGTCAGCACAACCCGAGCGATGTTGAGCAGATGAATGAATTTGATATTCCCCAAATCGACCTTGTAATCGTTGATCTTTATCCATTTGAGAAAACCGTGGCTTCGGGCGCTTCAGAGAACGATATTATCGAAAAAATCGACATTGGGGGAATTTCCCTTATTCGGGCCGCCGCCAAAAATTTTTCCGATACGGTTATCATTTCTTCTGTTGATGATTATGGCACTTTTCAGAAAATATATGAAGCAGAAAATGGCGCCACAACTTTGCAACAGCGAAAGCAATTTGCCACCAAGGCTTTTCATATCTCATCGCATTACGATACGGCAATCTTCAATTATTTCAATACAGATGACAGCTTCTATAAGCAAAGTGTGAGCAATGCAAAAACACTTCGATATGGTGAAAATCCGCACCAGAAAGGACAGTTTTTTGGTGATTTTGATCAAATGTTCGAGCAACTTCACGGCAAGGAACTTTCGTACAACAATCTCTTGGACGTTGATGCGGCTGTAAGTTTGATCGCAGAGTTCAAGGATGACGAACCAACATTCGCAATTTTGAAACACAACAATGCGTGTGGGATTTCGACCAGGAAAACAATGTCCGCAGCTTATGCAGGTGCATTGTCGGGCGATCCTACTTCTGCTTTTGGCGGCGTATTGATCGCAAATGGAATAATTGATCTGGCCACGGCCGAAAAAATAAACGACCTGTTTTGTGAGGTAGTGATCGCCCCAGAATTTGAGGAAGCCGCCATCAATGTGCTTTCGCAAAAAAAGAACCGAATACTGCTTAGGCAAAAACATTATGAACTTCCAAAAAAACAGATTCGAACAGTGCTCAATGGAATGCTGGTTCAGGACAGAAACAATGTGACCGATTCGGCGGAGATCCTTAAAAACGTTACCAAAAAATCGCCATCGGAAAAAGAAATCTCAGATTTGATATTCGCTTCAAAAATCTGCAAGAACACAAAGAGCAACACCATTGTGTTCGCGAAGAACGGACAGCTTTTGGCTTCGGGAACAGGCCAAACATCGCGCGTGGACGCATTGAAGCAAGCTGTTGAAAAGGCATTGAATTTTGGATTCGATCTTAATGGAGCGGTTATGGCGAGCGATGCGTTTTTTCCGTTTCCCGATTGCGTGGAACTTGCAGACAAAGAAGGCGTAACGGCTGTGATTCAGCCTGGTGGATCGATAAAAGATCAACTCAGCATCGACTATTGCGACCAGCACGAAATGGCAATGGTATTTACCGGAACCCGTCATTTCAAACATTAATTTGTTTAACTTTGTGCGTTAAATTTTCTATTAATAAAATAAACCCAAAACCGACCTATGGGATTCTTTGATTTCATGACCGAGGACATCGCGATCGACCTCGGAACAGCCAACACTCTTATCATTCACAACGACAAGGTTGTCATTGACAGCCCTTCGATCGTGGCACGCGACAGGATTTCGGGAAAGATAATTGCGGTGGGGAAAGAGGCAAACATGATGCAGGGAAAAACCCATGAAAACATCAAGACGATACGCCCATTGAAGGATGGCGTGATCGCGGATTTTGATGCATCGGAAAAAATGATCAGTCTTTTTATAAAAAGCATACCCGCTCTTCGCAAAAGAATGTTCACCCCGGCGCTGCGAATGGTCGTTTGCATCCCGTCGGGCATAACCGAAGTGGAAATGCGGGCCGTAAAGGAATCTTGCGAACGCGTTAACGGCAAAGAAGTTTACCTGATACACGAACCTATGGCCGCGGCCATAGGTATCGGCATCGACATCATGCAGCCAAAAGGGAACATGATCGTGGATATTGGCGGCGGAACCACAGAGATCGCGGTTATCGCACTTGGTGGAATTGTTTGCGACAAATCTGTAAAGATCGCCGGCGATGTTTTTACCAATGACATTGTCTATTATATGCGAACGCAGCACAACCTTTTTGTGGGCGAGGCAACAGCGGAAAAAATCAAGATCACGGTTGGCGCTGCCCTCGAAGAACTTGAAACACCGCCGGACGAAATGTCGGTTCAGGGAAGAGATCTTTTGACCGGAAAACCCAAACAAGTGAACGTTTCTTACCGCGAGATTGCCAAAGCGCTCGACAAATCGATACAGCGTATTGAAGATGCGGTAATGGAAACACTTTCGCAAACACCGCCCGAACTCGCAGCCGACATCTACAACACTGGAATCTATCTCGCCGGTGGGGGTTCGATGCTTCGTGGGCTTGACAAAAGAATATCGCAAAAAACGGATCTTCCGGTCTACATTGCCGAAGATCCGCTGCGCGCAGTGGTTCGCGGAACAGGAATGGCTTTGAAAAACATACCCAAATTCAAAAGCATCCTAATAAAATAACCGCATAGTTCATGCAGCAGATTTTTAATTTTGTCTTTAAAAACAGCCATAAGTTGCTGTTTTTGCTGCTTTTAATTGTATCGTTGTCGCTCACGGTTCAGTTTCACTCTTTCCATCGCAGCAAGGTCATAAGCTCTGCCAATTTTGTAACTGGTGGCGTTTATGAACAGGTCAATTCTGTGCACGAATATTTCAATCTTCGAACACAGAACGATGAACTTGCCACCGAGAACGCCAGGCTCAAAACATTGCTTTATAAAATTTCGGACACGATAGATTCGGCCATTCCAAAAATAAATGTCAAAGGCATGGACAACCTGAACATCATTGTTTCGAAAGTGATCCACAATGCATACAACACTCACGAAAATTACCTTACTATAAACAGCGGAAATAAAGCAGGCGTCAAACAAGATATGGGCGTGATCAACAGTGCTGGAATCATTGGAATCGTCGACAAGGTTTCGGACAATTATTCCACGGTGATCAGTATTCTCAACGTCAACTCAAAAATCAACGCCAAGGTCAAAAAGTCCAACCATTTTGGCTCATTGGTATGGAACGGCAAGAATGCCGGATTCGTTCAGTTGATCGATGTGCCGCGACTGGCCCAGATAAAAAAAGGCGACACAATCGTAACGGGCGGAGCATCGGTGATTTTCCCGCCAAACATCGGGATTGGAACAATCAGCAAGGTATATGTTGACAACCAGACCAATTATTATACGCTGGACATCAGATTGTTCAACGATATGACGAATCTCGGCCACGTCTATATCATCAAGAGCAAGGATCGCAACGAACTTTTAAAGTTGGAAAAAAAGGAAAATGAATAGCGCCTTTCTCGTAAATATCGCCCGGTTCATTCTGCTGCTCGCGGCACAAGTTCTCATTTTTGACAACATCAATCTTTTTGGTTACATCAATCCGTACCCATATATCTTGTTCATTATCCTGTATCCGATCAACGGCAATAGAAACGCGCTGCTGTTTTCGGCCTTTGCACTTGGTCTTATGATGGACATGCTTGGTAATTCTGGCGGCGTTCATGCCACGGCGTGTCTTGCGCTTGCCTATTATCGCCCATATATTTTCAAGTTTGCATTTGGTCTTAGCTACGAATACCAAACCGTTAGGCTCAACGACATCTTAACGCTCGAAAGATTTTCGTTCATCCTTATCGCGGTCGTTTTGCATCACTTGGTTCTGTTCTTGTTGGAGGTTTTCAGACTGTCGTTCATATTGGACATCTTGCTCAAAACCGTTTTCACAACCATATTCACCATCGTTATGTGCATCATAATCATATACCTCATAAAACCTGGTAGAAGATGAGAAAAGCACTTCTTCCCACTTTGATCATCATTGCTTCACTTTTGCTCACGGCACGTCTGTTCTGCCTTCAGGTAATCAACGACACGTTAAAGCTAAAGTCGGAGAACAATGCGATAAAAATTGTCTATGACTATCCTGAACGGGGCTATGTTTATGACCGTAACGGCAAATTGCTGGTTGCCAACCAACCATCGTATGACATAATGGTGATTCCGCGCGAGCTGAAAAACATCGATACGCTCGAATTCTGTCACTTGCTCAACATTCCAAAAGAAGAATACATCAAGAAAATCGAGGCGGCAAAAGTTTACAGTCCGCGGTTGCCCTCCGTTTTTTTGCCGCAGCTCAACAAGCTCGAATACGCGGCCTTTCAGGAAAAACTCCGCAAATTCGAAGGATTTTATATCCAAAAACGATCATTGCGCGATTATCAAGTTCACGGCGCGGCCAATGTTTTTGGGTTTATCACGCAGGTGAACGAAAAAATCATCGAGAAAAACCCCTATTACAAAAGTGGCGACCTGATTGGACGACAAGGTGTAGAAGAAAGTTATGAAAATGTGCTTCGTGGAGTCAAGGGCGTAAAGTATATACAAAAGGACAAGTTCAATCGCGAGATAGGTTCTTATCAAGATGGAAAATACGATACCATTGCACATCAGGGCGAAGATATTCACCTATCGTTGGACTACGTGCTGCAGCAATATGGCGAGGATCTGATGGTAAACAAGCGCGGCGGCATCGTTGCGATCGAACCAAAAACCGGAGAAATTCTGGCATTGGTAACGGCGCCGAGTTATGATCCATCAATACTTGTTGGGCGACAACGTTCGAGAAACTACACCAAACTCTACAATGATTCAATTGCCAAACCGCTTTACGATCGTGGCCTTTTGGCAGAATATCCGCCGGGATCTCCTTTTAAGATCATGACCGGACTTATCGCGCTGCAGGAACAAGTGATCGATGAGCAAACGGGTTTTGTTTGCCATCACGGTTTCAGTTATGCGCGCGGCCGATTCATGAAATGCCACGATTCTGGAATTTCTGTTTTCCACAATGGCATCTACAACTCCTGCAACACCTATTTTGCCAGTATTTATATGCGAACCATCAACAAATTCGTCCGCCCCGCAGACGGTGTTGATGTTTGGAGCAACCACCTTAAAAGTTTTGGATTGGGACAATTTATGGGCTACGACCTTCCTACTGGAAAACGCGGGAATGTGCCAACGTCAAAGCTCTACAACAAGGTTTATCCAAATGGCGGTTGGCGCAGCACCGCGATTGTTTCCAACGCGATCGGTCAGGGCGAGGTTTTGATGACGCCGATCCAGCTTGCCAATATGATGGCGGCAGTTGCCAATCGCGGTTATTATTACACGCCACACATCATCAAATCGATCCAGGGCGAAACGATAGACAAAAAATACCGAACCAAGCACGTAACGACCGTTGACAAAAAATATTTTGACCCTATGATCAGCGGGCTTTTCGATGTTTACAACCTTGGCACCGCCAGAAGCCTTCGCGCCGAGGGGATTGATATTTGTGGAAAAACAGGAACCGCGGAAAACTTTGCCAAGATTAATGGCAAGCGCGTCAAGCTACAGGATCACTCAATATTTGTGGCGTTTGCGCCCAAGGAAGATCCAAAAATCGCGGTCGCTGTATTTGTTGAGAACGGATATTGGGGCGCGCGCTGGGCAGGTCCAATCGCCACCTTGATGATAGAAAAATATGTACGCGGCAAGATCACGAGGACCGATCTGGAAAAACGGATGCTCGAGGGAAGCTTGCTCAGCGAATATGCAAAATATACAGGCAAGCCCGGGACCGACACCCTGTTGTTAAAGAAACCCTTGAAGCCAGTTGCGGCTGATGATGCCGAAACCGAAAACTAGATGAAGAACCAAAGTGTAACGAGCAATCTTGATTGGATAAGCGTGATCCTTTTTGCCGCGCTCGTCATTATGGGCTGGCTCAACATATACTCGTCATCACTTTCGATGAGCGACGACAATTATATTTTTGACCTATCTCAATTTTACGGAAAACAAATCATGTTCATCGGGCTGACGGTTCCTTTGATATTGATCGTGCTGGCGGTTGATGGTAAATTCTATGAAAAATTCTCCAGCATAATCTACGCCGCTGCGGTGCTTTCGCTTGCCGGACTTTTTGTTTTTGGAAAGACGGTAAAAGGCCAGACAAACTGGTATGGATTCGGAAGTTTTGCGCTTCAGCCCGCCGAATTTGCAAAGGCGGCGACCGCGCTAGCACTTGCAAAATACCTTAGTGATGTGCAGGTACACCTCAAGGACGTGCCGCGACAATTGCAGGCAATAGGAATCGTGGCACTGCCAATGTTGCTGATCGCGCCGCACGATCCGGGAAGCGCGCTTATTTTTGCCGTGCTTTTTTTGGTGCTGTACCGCGAAGGTCTGCCATCTTGGTATCTATGGACGGGACTTTGTGCCATTGTCCTTTTTGTAATGTCCTTGGTGTTGCAGCCTTGGGCGGTTATTTTGATCGCGCTTGTCGTAATTGCGCTCGTCTATTTGAGAACGCGCCACGTCAATAGGAACATTGTGGGCAGCGCGATCGTTTTCGTGATAATCTCGGGGTTCGTTTTCTCTGTTGATTATGTGTTCGATAATGTCTTCCAACAGCACCACCGCGACCGTTTCAATATTTTGCTGGGCAAGGAAGTTGATCTAAAAGGCATTGGTTACAACACCAACCAGTCCGAAATCGCCATTGGTTCTGGCGGTTGGTTCGGCAAAGGTTTTCTTGAAGGCACGCAGACCAAGGGCGGTTTTGTGCCAGAACAGCACACCGATTATATCTTTACCACCGTTGGCGAAGAATGGGGATTTGTAGGTTCGCTCGGTGTCATGGCAATTTTCATCTGTTTGATCTTTCGCGTTATTTATTTGTCCGAAAGACAGAAAACAAAGTTCAGCCGCGTCTATGGATATTGCGTCGCGAGCATTTTGTTCTTCCACTTTTTTGTGAACATTGCCATGGTTCTTGGGGTTTTCCCGACCATTGGTGTGCCGTTGCCGTTCTTTAGTTATGGCGGTTCGGGACTATGGGGATTTACTATATTGCTTTTTATATTCTTGAAAATGGACGCTAACAAGGTTAATGAATGGTAAGTTGTTTTTATTGAAATCGCTTGTTGTAAGAATTTTATACTTTTAGAACAATCGTGAGTGCAATTTAATATCGAGCGCAAAATGAAAGTCCATAGCACAAATTATGTCGATACCTTTATCGAAGTAGCTGAAGACATCAGAGTTGATAAAGGTACGCGTCCGGCTTCCAAACCGGATAAAAAAACAGTTGCCGAACTTCAGTATGAAATGCTTTCGGACAATTCGTACCAATACACGTCTGACGAGATTTTGTTTGACGTTTTTGCAATAAGAAATGACCTGACTAAAGATGAATTTGAGCCAGAGCGCGAGAAGTTTTTTTCAAAAGGGCACGCTTGCTTCAGATCATCGCCTCTCACAAAAAATTATGGTTTTGGAATTCAAAATAATAGTGAAGGAAAAATCGCGCTTTATGGAATGAAGACCGAGGAATATCAAAAGTTCTTGCACGATGCGAGCATCAAAAAAGTCAAAGCGATGCGTTCTTCCAAATAGTAAGCGCAAAAATTCAAACCCTCACATCGAGCGCTTCACGCAAAGCATTCCCAACCATCATAAATGCCAACGTCAACAACATTATCGCAATTCCGGGAACCATTGCCAAATAGGGTTTCCCCAAAATAATATAGCTGTAATGATCCTTGATGATGCTTCCCCAACTCGGAACGGGCGGTTGTGCACCAAGTCCCAAAAAACTCAATCCGCTCTCTATCAGAATTGCAGAAGCGAAATTTGCGGCACAGATTACAATAACGGGCGCCATAATATTTGGAAGAATGTGGCTGACGATTATTCTGCCATCGCCAAAACCCAACGCCCTAGCGGCGGTAACATATTGCATTTGCTTTACGCTGATAATCTGACCGCGGACAACCCTTGCAACCTCGACCCACATCGTAAGCCCAACGGCGACAAAAACCTGCCAAAAACCTTTGCCCAAAGCAAGAGTGATTGCAATTACCAAAAGCAATGTTGGAATAGACCAAACAATATTGATGGTCCAAACCACAAAAGCATCTATTTTTCCTCCATAATAACCCGCGATAGATCCAAAGAAAAGCCCAACGATCAACGAAATAAAAACCGCTACAAAGCCAATTGATAAAGATATTCGCGAACCCACGAGCATCCGACTGAGCAGATCTCGACCATATTTATCAGTACCGAGCAGAAACGTTTTTTTTGATATATAATTCTCCTTGAAGCTTTCAGCACTTTTGGCCAATGGAAATTTTATGAGCGCCAGGGATTTTTCTGCCGCCAATGCGGGATCATCGCTGAATTCCTTGTATTGGATATCATCGTTCCTTACTTGTAAATTTGTGATCGGAATTTCGGTTACGGTATTCTCAAAACCCGAAAAATAGTTGCCGGATTTATCGACCGCTTCCGAATCGCTTGGAACAATCAGCATTTGCACAGAAAATCCAGGCGATTTGCTGTGTATCGAAAGGTGCATTTGGTTTGCGTTGACCGAGTTGTCAGGCGCCAGTAAGTAGGCGAACAAGGAGAAGAACAGCATCAGCACGATGAACAATGAACTGAAGACGCCCCAAAAATTCTTCTTGAACTTTTGGAGCGCAATTCCAGATAATGATTGACTGTGGTCGGGCATCAAAATACTACGATTTGGCCAGCTTCTTCTTTGCTTTTTCGCTGTCGGAATTTTTTTCGGTAAGCTTGGGATTGTCCTGAAGGTCATCAAGAATGTTGATAGCTTCCTCAACATAAATGTCTTTGCCCAGTGACTCATGCCATCTGTCGCGTTTTTCCCTGAGAGCTGCATCGCTTTTCATTGCAGCAATTTCGTAAGGCAAAGACAAAAAGTTCAACGAATTATTATAGTCCGAAATCGCTTTGTACTTTTTGGCAATCTCCTCGATTTTTTTCTGCTCCGTCTTGAATTTGTCTAATTCTAGGCTGTATGTGCTTTCCTTGCTTCGGTCATCGATCCACTTTGCGTTTTCCTCGATCAATTTGAATTTTGAATTGTTCTCAATACGTTTTTTGCTGTTGGCTATGGCTTGGTCAAAATTCGACTGTTTCGTCCATACATTGTATTTGGCGGGATCGATCCTGTCAAATGGCATTGCATTATCGATGTCGCGCTCGCCCATTTTTAGATAGGCATAACGGTCTGGCATAGCAACATCGCTGGCAACACCTTCAAGCTGAGTTGATCCGCCGTTTATTCTGTAAAATTTCTGTGTCGTAGTTTTGAGCGCGCCGAGGTCGCCTAGGGAATTTCCTCTTACAAATTGATTAAGATCTATCACATTTTGAACCGTTCCTTTTCCATAGGTCTGCTTGCTTCCGATGATTACTCCACGATGATAATCCTGGATCGCGGCGGCCAATATTTCAGATGCTGACGCCGAAAAACTGTTGACCATCACGACCAAAGGTCCGTCCCATTGTATTTTTTTGTCTTTGTCAAAAAGGATTTCTTTTTTGGCGCCGGCCGATTTGATCTGAACGATCGGGCCTTCGTCTATGAATAGTCCCGCAATGTCCACAACGGTTTTTAACGAACCTCCGCCATCATCGCGAACGTCCATAATAATTCCGCTAACACCTTCTTTTTTGAGACGTTCAACCTCGAGCGCAACATCCTTTCCGGCATCGCGAGAATCTTCGTTCTCAAAATCGATATAGAATTTTGGCAAATAGATAATGCCGTATTTGATTCCATTTTTTGTAACAATGCTTGTCTTGGCGTAGGTTTCCTCAATTTCGACAATATCTCTAACAATCGAAACGACCTTTATTGAACCATCAACTTTTTTGACGGTCAGTCTTACCTCAGTGCCTTTAGGTCCTTTGATTTTTTTGACAACATCGTCCAAATGCATTCCGATAATGTCAACAGCTTCTTTGTTGCCTTGAGCAACCTTTAGGATCACATCTCCGGCTTCAAGGTCTTTTCCGCGCCAGGCCGGACCACCCGAAATAAGTTCAGAAACTTCGGTGTAATCATTTTTTTTCTGAAGCCTTGCACCTATTCCCTCAAGCTTACCGCTCATACTCACGTCAAATCGATCTTTCTCATCAGGCGCCAAATAATTGGTGTGCGGATCGAACCGGGCCGAAATAGCGTTGATATAAACCGAGAACCAGTCGTTGCGGTCAAGATCGTCGACAAACGAAAAATACTCGGTTAAAGATTTTAGCGAGGTTTCGCGTGTTTCCTGTTCAAGTTGGGCAAAAGTTTTTGGTTTAACATCTTTTGCTTCCGGCTCGTCAGAGGCAATAATATCGTTTTGAACAGGAGTCAATCCTGCTTCTTTCTTCACGTCCTTTATGCCCAGTTTTTTCTTTTCCTGCAGCTCAAGTCGATCGGTCAATGACGATAGCGTCGAAAGCTTGATCTGTTTGCGCCATTTTTCCTTGAGTTCTTCGCCGGTTTTTGCAAAAGGCAGTTTTTCGTAATCGGTATTGAACGTTTCATTGACGGTGTAATCGATTGGCCTGGCCAGAACATCCTTGTAGAATTCCTTGCTTTCGACCATCCGCTGCATCAATCGATTGTAGGTAAGATCAAAAAACGAGAGATCGCGGCTGAGGATCTGATCATCAATCAAGGTTTCATACCTTGAAAACTCGTCGATATCGGATTGCAGAAAAAACCTCTTGGATGGATCGAGCGCCTCAATGTAATCCTTGTAGACGCCTTTTGAAAATTTGTCGTCGATCGGCGCGGGATTGTAGTGTCCGCGCTCGATCACAAAGGTGAGCAATTCCAAGAGCAGTTTGTCTTTATCAGGATTGGCGTCCACCGTTTGTTTTGGCATAAAGCTCCAAAGCGCGACAGAAATGAGGACAATAATCATCAATAACTTATAATTCCTTTTCATAAAACGGACTAGGGTATTCATTAATTTTAAACTAGAGTACACAAATATAAACATCTGCACAAAGGTGCACGCGTAATATTTTGTTAAAGGTATAGATTTGAAAAACGCCTCGCAAATGCCTATTTTTGTTGATTCTACGCACAAATATGACACCAAAAAACAAACGTCCGCTCATTTTGGTAACCAACGACGACGGCATAACCGCGCCGGGAATCAGAGCGCTGATCGACGTTATGAAAGAAATCGGCAATGTTGTGGTCGTTGCGCCGGACAAACCGCAGAGCGCCACAGGACATTCGATCACGATCAACAATCTTTTATATATCAACAAGGTTTCGGACAAAGATTCAGATTTTGAAGAATACAATTGCTCGGGAACGCCCGTGGATTGCGTAAAGCTAGCGGTGCACGAAATCCTGAAAAAGAAGCCCGACCTCTGCGTTTCTGGCATCAACCATGGATCCAATTCCTCGATAAACGTTATATATTCCGGGACGATGAGCGCCGCGGTCGAAGCGGGCATAGAGGGAATTCCCGCCGTTGGGTTTTCACTTTGTGACTATGAATGGAACGCAGATTTTGGTGCCGTAAAATCGCATGTGAAGAAAATCGCGTTGAGCGTTCTTGAAAATGGTTTGCCCAAAAATGTGATTTTGAACGTCAATTTCCCAAAACTTCCGGCGTCGAAAATAAATGGTTTCAAGATCTGTCGCCAGGCAAAAGCGATGTGGCAGGAAGAATTTGACAAGCGCCAGACGCCACAGGGCAAGGATTATTATTGGCTCACGGGCAAGTTCGTGAACCAGGATGACGGCGAGGACACCGACGAATATGCATTATCGCAAGGTTATGTTTCTGTAGTTCCCGTGCAATTCGACCTTACGGCACATTTTGCATTGGCACAATTAAACGATTGGAACCTTAACGAAAAGACCTCAAAATGATATC
>JBBSUW010000045.1:0-19678 GCA_038234025.1 Flavobacteriales bacterium | reverse complement strand
TAGTTCAAGATTTCTATAGTGATGTCCTGTTTCCTGCTCGTTCTGCCTTCTACAACGTATAGTTTTCCCTTTTCGACAACCATATTGCTTTTGTCAAAATCAACATCGCCATAGGTCAATGTGTTTCTGACATCGGTGGTATCGACCCAGTTTTGGGACAAGGTTTTTTTTGCTTCAGCGGAATAATAAAATGGTTTGTTGCGAATATCGTTCAGCACTCGGGCGTTCGGGAAATAGTTGCAGCGTGTGTCTTTTCCGGCAAAAATCGCAGCGACAAAAAAACAGCCCATCACAAGTCCGACCAAATAATATGCGAAGCGTTGGTAGAACTTCATACGTCAAATTTTCTGCGAAGGTAAGCCAACACCGTCAAAAAACAATCAGGTTTATGTCATTTGCCGAAAGGCCGAACCAGTCGCCAATGGCTTTGTTCGTGAGGATTCCGTGGTAAAGATAGACACCGTGCTTGAGGCCATTGTTGCACCGAATCGCGCTTTCGATGCCACCATCCTCCGCCACTTGCAAGAGATATGGCGTGATGATATTGCTGATGGAAAGCGACGCGGTCTTGGAATATCTCGACGGAATATTTGGCACGCAATAATGTATAACGCCGTGCTTTACAAAAGTTGGTTTCTCGTGAGACGTAACTTCCGAAGATTCGAAACAGCCTCCTGTGTCTATGCTAACATCAACGATCACGGCGCCGTTTTTCATATTCTCGACCATCGTTTCGGTCACCACAACCGGGCAACGTTCCTTGCCGCGCATCGCACCAATAGCAACATCGCAACGACGCAAGGATTTAGAAAGACCTTTTGACTGGATTGTGGAAGTAAAAATACGCTGGTTGAGATGTTGTTGAAGCCGTCGGAGCTTTGTGATCGAATTGTCGAAAACCTTGACGTTCGCACCAAGTCCAATCGCGGTCTTTGCAGCAAATTCGCCCACGGTTCCAGCACCGATAATAACGACTTCGGTTGGCGGGACGCCGGTAATATTGCCGAACAAAAGCCCTTTCCCATTTTTGTTGACGTTCATGAGTTCGGCCGCGACGAGAATGCTCGCCGTTCCAGCAATTTCGCTCAGCGACTTAACGGCTGGATAAGTTCCATCTTCGTCCTTAATATATTCAAAGGCAAGCGCGGTAATTTTCTTTTTTGTCAAAAGTTCAAAATATTCCTTTTTGCGCGTCTTGATCTGGATTGCCGAAATCAGTATTGTTTCGGGATTGATCATTTCGATTTCCGTTGTGGTCAACGGTTCAACTTTGAGTACGATTGGACAGCCCAAGACTTTTTTGGTATCGGCTGTAACTTCTGCGCCAGCCTCGCTATATTCAGAATCGGAATAGCTCGAATGTTTGCCCGCACCGCTTTCGACCATCACGCGGTGTCCGTGCATTATCAGCGACGAAACTGCGTCTGGCGTGAGGCAAATACGTCGTTCTTGATGGCTTGTCTCCTTCGGAAGTCCTATAAAAAGCTGCCCTTTCTTGCGCGCTATCTCAAGTTTTTCTTCTTGAGGCATAAGTTGTTGCTTGGTGAATGGCGTTATCGGCATGGCAGAATTTTGATCCATAAAGTTATTAAAAAAATTGCCGCTGGCGCAAAAAGTTTACCTGTGGTTAGTTTTGTGGTATGACAATCTTCGATTTCCATCGGAAAGAAGCTCGATTTCTATTGTCGCAAAATATTCTGGCAAAAGTTCCGTCACCAATTCCGGCCATTCGATCAGGCAAAAATTTCCCGAGTAAAAATATTCTTCAACGCCAATATCGAACGCTTCCGAAACATTTATAATCCGATAAAAATCGAAATGGAAAATACTTCCCGTGGTGGCCGAATACTCATTCACGACGGAGAATGTTGGGCTTGAGGTTTCTTCATCAGCACCCAACTGTTTGCACAAATGCTTTATCAATGTGGTTTTGCCACTTCCCATTTGTCCATTGAAAAGCAAAATCCTTGGCGGATTCTGATCCAATATAAATTTGGTGGCCGCATCAATTTCTGCAAGTGAATAAATAAATTCCATCAAGAAATTATTGATTTTGAATTGTCTGAAAACACAAAACCCAAGCGTTGACCTGGGTTTCAAAATTAAATCTATTTTCCGTAATTAATTCAAAAATTAAATCAACGCGGATTTAGCACCAAGAAAGGGATAATCATTTCCTCCAATGAGATTCCGCCGTGCTGGTAGGTGTTTTTATAATAGCTCACATAGTGATTATAATTATTGACATACGCCAAAAAGAAATCGTTTTTCGCAAAAATGTAGGAACTGCTCATATTTATCGTGGGCAATCCGATTGATTTTGGATCTTTGACCGCATAGACATCTCGGTCTTCATAGGTTAAACTTCGGCCTGTTTTATAACGAAGGTTCAAGCTGGTGTTTTTGTCACCAATTACTTTTGATGCATTCTTTACATTGATCGTTCCGTGATCAGTGGTGATGATCAATTTGAAATTCAGTTTTTGCGCTTGTTGGATAATCTCAAGCAATGGCGAATTCTTGAACCAGCTCGCTGTCAACGACCGATAAGCTTTATCATCTGAAGCCAATTCCTTTACAACATCCATTTCTGTCTTGGCGTGCGAGAGCATATCTACAAAATTGTAAACAATTGTAACCAGATCATTGTCCTTTAAACCTTTAAAATTCTCCGATAATTTTTTGCCACTGTTCAGATTGGTGATCTTGAAATAATCTTCTTTGATCGTCATTCCCAATCGCTTGAGCTGTGCAGAAAGAAAATCGGCCTCAAAAAGATTTTTTCCACCTTCTTCAACATCATTTTTCCAATATTGAGGGAATTGTTTTTCCATTTCCAAGGGTGTCAATCCTGAGAAAATCGCATTTCTGGCATATTGCGTGGCGGTTGGAAGAATTGAATAATATGGAACTTCTTTTTCAAGTTTATAATGGTTGTTCACGACGCTTTCAAAAGTCTTCCACTGATCATATCGAAGATTGTCGATAACGACAAAAAGCACTGGCCGTTCTTTCTTTCGAAGTTCTGGCACAACAAGCTCGCGAAAAAGATTGTGCGACAATACAGGTTTGTCAGCTTTTGGTTGAAACCAATCCTCGTAATTCCGTTCGATGAATTTTCCGAATTGCGCGTTTGCTTCATTCTTCTGCGATTCAAGAATCTCTATCATCGAATTGTCCTCGATGCCCTCGAGCTCAAGTTCCCAAAAAATCAGCTTTTTATAGGTTTCGATCCATGCGTCAAATGAATTGACGCTCGCCATATCCATCGCTATCTTCCGAAATTCCTTCTGATAATCTAGACTGGTCTTTTCTGAAACCAGGCGCGAATGATCTAGGTTCTTCTTGAGCGACAGCAGAATCTGGTTTGGATTGACCGGTTTTATAAGATAATCCGCGATTTTGGAACCAATGGCTTCTTCCATTATCAATTCCTCTTCGCTCTTTGTGATCATAATAATAGGCGTGGCCGACTTCCGTTCTTTCATCTCGGCCAATGTTTCGAGGCCGCTCATTCCTGGCATATTTTCGTCAAGGAAAACAATATCAAAATCGCCGGCTTCAAATATTTCGATGGCGTCGCGACCGTTGTTGCAGGTTGTGACGTTGTAGTTTTTCTTTTCCAAGAAAATGATATGCGGCTTCAGTAGATCGATTTCGTCATCGACCCACAATACTTTGATGTTCTCCATGGTTGGGGATTAGTGATAAATTATTGGCAATTTAACACTATTTGAACGGCGCGTTCTTAAAGTTATTGTAAAAATAATTTGGATTAAATCCAATTATTTGTGCCTACCGGTTCTATTTTTTTCGGCGTCCCAATCTTTGGAGCTGTCCAATTCTGGGTCGCGCCCGTCCTTTCTTTCAGGAGTATCTTCTTTTGCCTCCATTTTTTGCTTCTGGATTTCCAAGGTTCCCTTGTCGATGTTTGTGAATTCTTGCTCTTCTGATGCCGGAGATTGACCTTGGTCGCGTCCAAGTTCGCTTTGTTTTAATGGTGTTTTTGTTTCACCCTTGATATCGTGCGCCGAAGGTTTGAAATCAACATCTTGATTGTTGATATTCTGAGGCTGCGAATCAGCGGCGTTCTTTTCCGAATTATCGTGGTTATTTATTATCATCTTTCATTTTTTTTTTGGCGTGACATTTACATTTACAGTTTCGTTTTCGGCATCGACGATGTTCTTGACTTCTCCCGGTCTGAACTCGTGCTCATATTCTTCCACAAAAACCGCGTATTCTGCTGGCTCTATCGCCGAGCCATTGTGGCAGGCAAAAGCTCGGGTAAATTCTGCTCCAAAATATAGGATCGCCGCGGTGAAATACACCCATACCAAAATAACGATTATAGAACCTGCTGCTCCGTAAGCCGCGCCCGCTTGTGATTTTTCAATGTACAATCCAATAACAAATCGGCCGATCATAAAAAGACAAGCAGTGAAAAACGCGCCGATGCCAACATCCTTCCAGTCGATTTTCGCATCTGGCAGCACTTTGAATATGACACCGAATAGGACCGTTATAACAGCAAAACTAATCACTATATTGATCAACTGGAAAATCACCAATGTAACATCCGGAAAATAACCTTTGAGCCAGTCGTTCAAAGCGAGAACTGCGCCATTGACTACCAAGGAAACCACCAGCAAAAATCCAAGCCCAATTATTAAAGACGATGAAAGAACTCTGTCTTTTAATATCTTGAGCCAGCCACGTTTTGGTTTGGGACGAACCTTCCAAATTATATTTATCGAATCCTGAATTTCCGCAAAAACCGTAGTGGCTCCAATAATTAGTGTGATAATACCAATTATCAAAGATAAGGTTGTCTTGCCGGAAAGTTGCAAATTTTTGATCACATCTTGAATCTGTGCGGCCGCATCATTGCCTACAAGTCCGTTTATCTGGCCAAACACTTTTCCAGAAATGGCTTCCTCTCCATAAAAGAATCCTGCCAATGATATCAAGAGCAACAACAAGGGCGCGAGCGAAAATAAAGTGTAATATGAAAGCGACGCACTGAATTTAAGTCCACGATCGGACTTAAAAGCGGTGAAAGCATCTTTTAGTATCGACCAAAAATCTTTGTAAAAGCTCTTTTTTGCTAATATGCTATAATCCATAAAAGTTTGGAGTTTGGATTTGGAATTTCCACAGGGTCAGCAGAAAGTTTTATCTTTTCGCCTCCCTGCCTGTTTCAAGATAATCCTTTAATCCTTCGATATCGCTTTGCACCATTTTTTCAAAATACGGATTTAGCCACTTGGCCGCTGTTTCTCCAGCAACGCCGAACGGTGCACAGTATGAAATTGTGATGTCCAGATCTGTACCAGTACCATTTGAACTGAAATTCACTTTTCCGCTATTGTCCACGGTCGAATCTGGTAGCGAATGCCAGCTGAGCATCCTGTCCTTCTCCTCGTTCAAAATTTCGGCATCCCAGCTTATTCGTCCAATTCCGACCGGTCCTTTTGCCGTCCAATGCGAACGTAGGTTTGAAGTTTCTTCGACTGTGTCAAGATGATTCATGAATTTTGGTAGGTTCTCAAGGTTTCTCCAAAAATCATAAACCTCCGAAACGGGACGATTGATGGAGATTTTTGATTTGATGTTGACATTGCAGCTTTTCATCGATCCGCCGACATTGTCGGTCACGTCATAAACCGGGCAATAACCACTTATGCCGCGTGCCAGTAATGTAGTGCCGGCGAAAGTTTGCACAATATGGCTTTTGCTGCCCTTAATGGCACGAACAAGCAAAAAGGCACCAAGAGCGACCATCAAAACCCTTTCGACAGTGCTCACGTTCACTTCAAAACCAGGAATAAGGCTTGGCGAAGCGGTATCAATGTTGCCCAGTTCTTTGGCTTGATCCTCAGAATAATATCCTCCATAACGGTTTGGGTCGGTACCGCTTTTGTCTAGCTTGGACTGTTTGGTTGTGTAGTCTGAATCAGAATTGGTTGGTTTCATTTTATTCGTGTTTATGTTTTGTGCAAAGTTATTCCACTATCATTATTTTGGATTATATTATATGAAAGTAAAATTGCAGCATTTGATAAAATACTGTTTTTCAAATTATTCGGGAGAGACCACGCCCGTTGAGTCCATTTCTACCTCCACCTTTGTTCTGTTGGTTACCGCTGCGGTGTCGTTGCTGCCGGTTTCGCCGGTGCGCTCGTTGTAATATGTGCCATCGGCCTCGTTGGGATTTTTCTTGCAAGAAATTGTGAGCGCGCTCATCATTGCCACGATAGCAAGCATTGCAATTGATTTTGACTTTTTCATTTGTTTCCTTTGATTTTTTGGTTGCCTAAAATTAGTACATTCTTTTTATAGTTCAAAGTTGAATCGTATTTAAAAGAATTTTAGTTCTGGCCAAAAATAATCCAGCTGGGTAAATTGGTATTTGAATCATATCCGTAAATTGTCGCACATATTTTATTCTAAAAATTTACACAATGGCGGAATCAAGTATAAAGTGCCCATCATGCGGCGTAGATGTGGATGTGAACGATATTCTGAAGCATCGGATCGAAGCCACCTTGCGAAAAGAATTCCAGACGAAGGCCGGTGAACAGGCGAAAATTCTCGAGCAAAAAAACATGCAATTTGAAACCGCCAAGGCAGATTTTGAAGCAAGAAAAAAGAACGAGAACGACCTTTTTGCCGAAAGGTTGGAGAAAGCAAAAAAGGAAGCGCTTGTAGAAATAGGCGCTACGGTGAAGAAGAAAATTACCGAAGAGCACCAGGAAATGCTCACATTGATGGAAAAAGAGCTCGAGCAGAAGTCCAAGGAACTCATAGAATTGAACAAGACAAAAGCACAATTGGCACAGTCGGAACGCGAAAAGCTGGAGATGAGAGACGCAATAATGGTGGAACTGGACAAAAAACTCAACCAACAAATCGTTGCAGAGCGCGAGAAAATAAAAAAGCAGGAGGACGATAAAAATGAATTGCGCTTTAAAGAATTGATACTCCAGCTTGAGCAGCAAAAAAAGCTGACCGAGGAAATGAAACGAAAGCAGGAGCAAGGCTCAATGCAGCTTCAGGGCGAGGTAATGGAAATTGCGATAGAAGAATGGCTTTCGTCAACATTTCCGCTCGATACAATCGATGAGATTAAAAAAGGAGCCAACGGCGCCGATTGTGTTCAGATCGTAAACACGCGCGATGTGCACAATTGTGGTACGATATATTATGAAAGCAAGCGCGCTAAGAACTTTTCGCCAGCGTGGATCGAGAAATTCAAGAATGACATTCGAGATAAAAAAGCAAATATTGGCGTCCTGGTTACCGAAGTTCTGCCGAGCGGAATGGACAGAATGGGACTTCGCGAAGGGATTTGGATCTGCACCTTTGACGAGTTCAAAGGCTTGAGCGCCGTGCTTCGGGAGACGATAATCAAATTGAACACTGCCGTGCAATCTCGTGAAAACAGTGGCGAAAAAATGGCAATGCTCTACGATTTCCTTACGAGCAATGAGTTCAGGTTGCAGATGGAAGGCATTGTTGAGGGATTTTCCACAATGCAGGCGGATCTTGACTCAGAGAAACGCTCAATGATGTCGCACTGGAAAAAACGCGAAAAGCAAATTGATAAAGTAATTAGCAACACGGTTCACATGTACGGCTCAATCCGCGGAATAGCCGGTACGGCGATACAAAAAGTCGCCGCGCTCGAAATTGAGGCAATCGATGATTCGCTTTTTGACAAAGGAGATGATTGATGTTAGGAAACTTCTACATGACCCCAATTCTCGCCGCGCTTTATCCTGAATACCTGCATTTCGGAAATATTGAACTGTTTTGCCAATATCTTGACCCGCGTCTTTCTCTTTGGATCCTTCAACAATTTCTTTAGGTGAATGACCTGCGTCGTGTTGAGCTTTCGGCTTTCTATCGGCGGTATGTTCTTGCGCGCTTCAATAACCTTTGGACTTTTCTGTTCATGGTCGAGCATTTCTGGGCGCGTTACCCATTTGAGGTTATTGAAAGTGTCATTGCCACGATCGTAGTCGAGATGGATAATGTGCTGTTGATCGTCAGCGTTTTTTTTGACGATGGCGTTGGCCACAAGTTTGTAGAGCATAAGGCTTTTGCTCCTGTCGACGCCACTTTTTTTGGTACGGTAGACATAGGTGCGATAACCTTCGGAAATTCCTCCCTTCAAAATGACGGCATCGATTTCAAAACCTTCCTTGAAACGGACGAGGCGACCGTAATTGGATATGGAATAACCGTAGACCAAAGGATCTTCGGGTATGAATCGGGCAAATTTCTCGCCCGGCAATATTCTTAACATAACTGCTGTGGTATTTATTATGCTTGCCCAAATATACAAAAATGGCCGCAGGTACAACCGATGTGAAGATTTGCAGAAAATTCTAGACTAGAAACCAGGATCACGGTTATGACCGCGGCCATAGCCCGGATGGAAACGGCATCCTTTTTCTTTTTTCGCCTGACCGGAATGCAATTTGGCTGAAAAAGAAAAAGATATAGTGGAGAGCCGGAAAAGCTCCAAAAACTTTTGTAACAAACAATGATTTAAAGTCGTGTAATGATATCTGGGGAAAATATAAACGCAAATCTTTGACTTTTGCGAATATTTGCACGGTTGTTGAAGAAACAGCATAAACCCAAATTAAACAATTTTGAGAAAACTCAGTATTTTAATTGCACTCGTTCTTTGTAGCCTCATAATAGATGGCTGCAAAAAAGTGAAAAGCACTGGAAAAATAACGGATCCAGAAGACCGTATCGCATTTGATAGTGTGAAACTCCAAAACTTCTTTAAGGAATATCCTGGTTTCAAGAACTTTAAACCTGAGATGGAGAAGCTCTACAAGAAGTATGACAACCATTACGTTTGGTACGACAAGGAAGGTCGCGTTGACTTTGCATCGGTGCTTTACAATAAAACAAACCAACTTGAAGATGAGGGCGTTCCAGTGAAAATGCCGTATCAGGAAAAACTTGACAAGCTATTTGAAAAGAACAGAAAACCGAGGAAAGAGGAGGATTTTCTTATCTCGGCGATGTACTTTTTCTACGCAAACCGTGTTCTGCAAGGCGTCGATCCCAGCGTGAGCAAACAATTGGGTTGGTATCTGCCACGTCAGCGAATGTCCTTTGTAAATTATCTCGACACGTTGATGCTCGAGCCAAAAATAGCAAAAGGGGACGGTGTGGAGCGCATTCCTCAATATTACAACCTGAGAAAGGCGCTCGATAAATATCGCGGGATAGAGAAATCGGGGAAATGGTCCGCTGTTAATTTTCCAGAAGGAAAGAAATTTCTTAAGATCGGCGATAGTGCGATGGTGATTCGACAGTTGCGGAACAACCTCAACTTAATAGGTGATCTTTCGTCGAACAACAATAGCAATGTTTACGATAAAGATTTGAAAGAGGCGGTTTTGAAGTTCAAAAAACGCGACAATATGACTGTTGACGAAAATATTGATTCGGAATTCGCAGCAATCCTGAACGTTCCAATCCAGAACAGGATAAAAACGATAATTATAAATATGGAGCGATGCCGATGGATTTCACCAACCGTGACCAACAACAAAGAATATATCGCGGTGAACATTCCCGCTTATAAAATGACCTATTATCGCGATGGCGACGTAGAATTGGAATCCAATGTTGTGGTCGGGAAGGAACTCAACAAGACCGTGGTTTTCAGCGGAAACATGAGCTACATCGTTTTTGCGCCATACTGGAACATCCCAAAAAGCATTATTGCAAAAGAAATCGAGCCAAAGATGCAAGCCGATCCCAACTATTTGGAGAGCCACAATATGGAATGGAACGATGGCCACGTAAGGCAAAAGCCCGGAAAGGACAATTCGCTTGGACTTGTAAAGTTTATGTTCCCGAACTCCAATAATATCTATCTGCACGATTCGCCGGCAAAAAGTCTGTACAACAAGGACGAACGCGCATTGAGCCATGGCTGCGTTCGTGTGCAAAAGGCTGAAGAACTTGCCGTTAAAATCCTGGATGATGATAAAAACTGGAACGCGACGAAAGTTAGCGAGGCAATGAATGCCAGCACGGAAACGCAATATGGTCTGAAGAAGAAAATACCTGTTTACATATCGTATTTTACGGCTTGGGCAGATGAAGATGGAAATGTTGGTTTTTTCAATGACATCTACAAACGCGACGGCCGTTTGGCAAAGTTGATCTACCGCGAGCAATCATAAATTTTAAATGCTTAAGCAAAAAAAATCCGATCTCGCGATCGGATTTTTTCGTTATATAGTAAATAACTTCAAATTTTATTATTTCTTGGACTTCGATTTTTTGCCCTTTGAATATTTTGCCTTCATCTGCTTTTTGAGTTTTGTTTTCTCTTTTACAAGCTCTTTCTGCATTTTGGCGTTTGCTTTCTCCTTGATTTTTGCCTTCATCCTTTTGAGCTTATCTTTTTGCTCCGATTTGGTTTTACTATCATCGCTCGTGGCCTTCGTCATTTTTGATTTTGATGATTTTGGCGCAGATGATTTTGATTTCATATCGTCGGACTGTCTGGAAGAACTTGTGCTAGACTGCGAGGAAGATTTAGATGCGTCCGCACTTTTCTTCTTGTTCTTGCTTCCGGGTTTTCTGCCTCTTCTTCCCGTAGTTTTTTTCTCTGTACTTACGGATGCCGCTTTCTCGGTGGTTGGAGCAGGTTTCTTATCCCCTGATTTTGCTTCTTTTCTAGCTTTTGCGGCAGCAGCTTTTTGGGCATCGGTCATTTTGGGGCGGCCTGGACTTTTCTTTTTGTTTGCTGTTGGTGTCAGTGCGCCCATATATTCTTTGTCGGCTCTTGGCCCAGCATTCTTTGCAGGAGATTTTTTGATCGCCGTTGTTTTGTCAGATGTGGATTTCGCTGGACGGCCACGACGCTTGGCTGGAGCATTAGAATCTCCACCAGTTTTTGACATCGCTGTGGTGTTAGCTGCCTTTGCAGCTGCGGTCATTTTTGCAGCTGTTGTTGTCGACTTTGATTTCATTTTTCTGCGAATAGGTGTTTTACTGTCAGCTCTGGTCCAAGAATTTGATGTGGTATTTTTGTTCTCGGCCTTTGCTTGGTCGTTTGAAGCAGAATTCGTTCCAGAAGTCTGATCGTTGGTTTTTGAGTCTTCCATCATTTAAATAAGGATTAAGTTATTAGGGGGTTAATAGTAACTGGATCGTTTCCAGATACGAACAAAGATATATTTTCTTATAGATGGTACAATATCATTTACTAATTTTTTGTAAATTTTTAATAATTAAATCCATAGATGTTTCGATAAAAGAATCTAATGTTTTGGCATTAAGCTTCGTAACTAAATATGTTTTACTTATTTATTTTTACGAAAAATACAATTATTTATTTAAATGCGCCAAAACATCGTTCAAATCAAGCGGATTATCAAAAAAATCCTTCCAAATATCGCCCACGGAATCAATACGTTGAAGAATGGTACTTATGGTGAAGTCTTTTAATTCAAGGTCGGCGTTCACCTCGTCCCAAACCAATGGCGTGCTGACTCCAGCGCCTTCTCGCGGTCTCACGGAATAGATGCTTGCCATGGTCTTTCCTTTGCCGTTCTGCAAAAAATCAAGATATACTTTTCCTTTTCTTTTGGAAGGCATTCTTTCAAGGCTTGTGATGTCAGGAAGTTCGCGATGCACCATTTGGCTGACGATATGGGAAAAATCACGACTTTGGGTGTACGTATATTTTGGCATGATCGGAATAAAAATATGAAGACCGTTGCCGCCCGAAGTCTTTATGTACGAAACTATATTAAGCAGTTTCAGTATTTCATTGACCTTTAATGCTGTTGTGATTGTATTTTCCCACGGCGCATCTTTTGGGTCTATATCAAATATAATATAATCGGGATTGTTGAGCGAACCTATACGGCTGCTCCACGGATTGAGCTCGATGCAGCCCCAGTTCGCCATAAAAAGCAACGTGTCGATATCGTTGCACAGCAAATATTCGATCGGCTCCTCTTTTGAGGATGATTTGATTTTTTTTGTCTTCGTCCATTTTGGGACCATTCCAGCAACATTTTTTTGGAAAAAACCTGCTTTCAGAATTCCGTCGGGCGTTCGACGCAGGGATTGTGGACGATCCTTGAGATAGGGCAGAAGAAGTGGCGCGATCCGCGAATAATAATCGATCACGTCGCCCTTTGTGAGTTTTTCTTTAGGCCAAAAAATCTTTTTAAGATTTGAGAATTCCACTTTGCTGTTGGCAAGGTCAGGTTTGACTAGGATTTTCTTTTTCTGCTCAAGTGAATCGTTTACCAACGTTTTCTCGGTATTACCAATAACATTTTCCAGCACAACATTTTTTGCGTCCTTGTCATTTCTGACGCCGTCAAAGACAGGATGACGCATTGTTCCATTTGCAGTAAACTCAGAAAATTTGATTTGCGCAACGATTTTTGGTGTCGTCCAATGGACGTTCTTTAAGTTGGGCTGATTTTCAAATGGCGAAGTTTTGCGCTCTAGCGATGACAATTTCGAACTTAATTCTTTTAATGTTCTGTCATTGAAACCAGAACCCACCTTCCCCGAATAAATCAATTTATCATCTTTATAATAACCGCAAAGGATCGCGCCCAAACCTTGTCGACCGCCGTTTGGTTCGGTAAAACCGCCGATGACCATTTCCTGTTGCTTGCCTGTTTTAATTTTCAACCAGGATTTTGACCTAGCGGAAATATAGTTTGAATCCACTTTTTTCGCGATAATTCCCTCGCCATTTGATTTTTCAGCCGCAGCGAACGCGTCGATACCGTTTCCGATTTCATATTGGGAAAATTTGACCGTATCATCAAATTTCACCGCCGCCTTTAAGATTTTCTTACGCTCGATCAACGGCAACGCTCGCAGGTCGTAGCCAAATATATAGAGAATATCAAAAACATAGTAGATCAACTTGCCACGTTCAGGTTGGTCATCATAATTCTGCAGCCATTGGAAATGACTTTTGCCTTTTTCGTCTTCCATCACGACTTCGCCATCAAGAATCATATCGTGCGGAATAATTTCAAGTGCTTCTACAATGCGGTGGAATTTTTTGTTGAAAGAATTATCATTTCGCGACAGCAGGTTTATTTTTTGATTATTTAAAAATGCAATTGCACGATAACCATCGAATTTTGTTTCAAATAGCCAATCATCATCGTTGAATGGCTTATCCGAAAGTGTCGCCAACATCGGTGACCAACCGCTCGGGAATTTTTCCAATTTGACAGCATCGACAAGACTTTCTGGATTGAATCCCAAATTTTCGTCCTCGCTTTTACGTGAGGAGTTCTCGATTGGTTCTCCTGGATTTCGAGTGCTTTTCCACTCGTTGTTGCCTTTTGCAATCTCGTCGAAATCGCGCCCGGTCAATATTGAGGTTTGGTCGAATGTGTTTTTAACCTCGGCAAATTCATCTTTGGCCTTCATCAAAAGCCAGTGGTTTTCCTTTCGCTTCATTTGAACCAAATGCCACGCCCCCTTCAGTTTTTTTCCGTCGAGAACAATTTTTATAGAACCGTCGGCCAACTGGCTTTTCATCAATTTAGTGTCCTTGGCCATATCGTCATTTCCTTCTGCGCTATAGCTTCCGATATCCCATACCATGACAGTTCCGCCGCCATATTCGCCCTTGGGAATCGTGCCCTCAAAATCGAGGTAGTCCATAGGATGGTCCTCAACATGCATGGCCAAGCGTTTGTCCTTGGGAATCTGGGATGGACCTTTTGGAACTGCCCAGCTTGCAAGGACACCATCAATTTCCAATCTAAAATCGTAATGAAGGTGGCTCGCGGCGTGTTTTTGGACAACAAATCTTAATTTGCCGCTAGATTTTTTCGCAACGCCTTTTGGTTCCTTTGTTTTTTGGAAGTCGCGTTTCTCGTTGTATTTTTCGAGCGCCATAGCTTTTTTGGTTTAATTTTTTATCGCTTCCAAGCTAGCTTTCAATTGCTCAAGCAGATCATCGGATTTTGCCTTCCGAGATTTTGCCCGGCGTTCGGCAACGACTGGTTTCTTGGATTTGGATTTGGACTTCTCTTTAATGATCTTCATGAGTTCGTCCTTATATGTGTCCTTATATTTGGTCGGTTCAAATTTATCGGTCAGTTGGTCTATGATCGACATTGCCATATCAAGTTCTTTTTTGTCGATTTTTACGTTCTTAGGAAGATTGGCCTCATCGGGATCACGAAGGTCTTGGTCGAATCTTATTTGAATCAGGAGTATCGCATTGTCCTCGACCTTCAGAATCCCTAGATGTTCTGCCGAACGCAGTATGAATTTGCACAATCCTACCTTTTTGGATTTTTTCAACGCTTCTCGTAATAGAGAATAAGTCTTTTGCGCAGATTTGTCAGGTTCCACGATGTAGGGCTTCTCGAGATATTGAGAAGGTATTTCATCCTCGAGCACAAATTCAAAGATATCGATGGTCTGCGTTTTGTCTGGCCGCGCTCTTTCAATGTCCGATTTGTCCAGGATCACATAGTCGCCATCTTCTTTCAAATATCCTTTGGCAATTTCGTCCCATGGCACTTCCTTGCCGTCCTTTTTGCAAACTCGTACATATTGGATCTGGCATTGGTCCTTTTTGCGGATCATGTCCAAATCGATGCGATGCGACTGGCTTCCACTGAACAACCTAACGGGAATATTGACCAAGCCGAAACTTATTCCACCTCTCCAAAGTGCTTTCATATCTTGAAATTTTTTCAAAACCAAATATCCCGTTCTAGAAATAACTGACGGTTACAGGATTAAAAATAAATATTGCATTTTCAAAAGCGTTTGAAAATAATGTAAGAACATGGCAGTATAATATAAAGGACCGTTAAGAATCTTTAATCACTTTTGTAGCGCACCAAAATTTGACCAATGTATAGAACTACGACTGCAATGAAATATATACCCAATTATGAAAATTCAAACTCGTAATTGGATTTTAAAACTATTCTCCAGATCAAATCAGCAAGTGCATATTTGTCAACTGAAAGCCAGTTTCAAATCTTCCGGTAATTCGCTTTTTAAATGAACACTATGGCATTTGCAAGAAAATGTTTCTTTATTGACGACGACGATGACGACCGCGATTTTTTGTGCGCGGCGGTGGCGACAATAGATGATACTATAGAATGTGTTTATGCAAAAGACGGTCCGGACGCTATTGCAAAACTTGCCGGAGACCCAAGCTTTGTTCCGGGCTTGATATTCATCGATATGAACATGCCCTTGATGGACGGCATCGAGGTTCTGGAAGAGATCATGAAATTCCCACGGCTTCAAAAAGTTCCAAAATACCTTTATTCAACGGCTTCGCGCCAAGATCTGATCGAGAAAGCCATTGGTCTTGGCGCGACCGAATTTCTGCTCAAACCTTCGAGCATGGAAGAACTTACAGAACTTATCAGAACCAAACTGACTGTCATTTCTTGACCCCTGTTCTTCTATTTCGAGAACAAAATTACCAACAATTTCAATTTTCTGAATCTATTTCAACAGTACTTACGTTTTTGATGATTTTTTTTTGTCCTTGAAAATCAGTGCTTATCAATGATTTTCTATGCAGGTCATAAATAATCATTACCATTTAGCCGCGGTCGATCGATCGATTGCAACCATACTGAGATTTTTTTCGTACATTGGTGACTTAAATTATATAACTATGAAAAACTCTTACAATGATGTGAGCTCCTACCGATGGTGCGGACTCATTAATGACGATTGGGAGACCCGAACGGCTTCGCCGTCCAAGTCTCGAAAAAACTATTTCCAAATGCTCTTCGCGCTTGTCTTCTTGATGGCGGGAACGCTGTTAGGGAATGCGCAAGTGGCCAATTATGTTTTTTCTGAAGCAACCGGAACATATACTTCTTTAAGTGGTGGAACTGTATTGGCAACAGCTACTGCCACTTCTGGTGCAGCCTCTATTGATGATGTAATTTTTAACTTGCCAAATGGTACAATTCCCTTCAGTTTTTCATATGATGGGAATGGTTACACTGGATTGAACGTGAGTTCAAATGGGTTCATTACGTTTGGCGCAACGGCACCAACGAGTAGCACATATTCACCAATTAGTGGTACCACTGCCTATGCAGGGGCAATTTCTGCATTCGGCAGAGATTTGAACGCGTTGTTCAATGTTGGAGGGAACACGGGTGAATTAAGCTATCAAACTGTAGGTTCAGCCCCCAATCAAGAGTTTGTCGTGCAGTACAAGAATTTCCGTCCTTTTTCTTCAGCGACTACTTCACCATATTGGATTTGGAATTTCCAGATCAGACTTCATCAAGATGGTTCAATTCGTTTTGTATACGATGCTACTCCCGTGGGAATCCCTTCAGCAAGTACAGTACAAATAGGATTGCGTGGACCCAACAACACGTTTGCTACTAATGTAAAGAACAGGTTGGTTACTACAACTACTACTTGGAACACTTCTGTTGCAGGTACTTCAAATAGTTCGTCGGTTGCATACTCTGCGACCAATCTTCCCGTATCGGGGAAAACGTTCATCTTTACTCCGCCGGTTGCACCATCCATTGATTTGGCTGCTACTGCGATTGTAGGTATTCCTGCAGGCGACTGCTCCAATGCTTCAGCACCACTTTCTGTAACGATAAGGAACAACGGAGCTAACCCTATTGATTTTGCGGTCAACAATGCTGCGATCAACGTTAGCATCACAGGTGCGTCAACCCAAACCTTAACTGCAAACGTCTCTAGCGGAACATTGGCAGCTGGCGCAAGCCAGACGGTCACAGTCTCGCCAAATGCAGACCTTTCTGCAAACGGAACGCATAATGTCGCTGCTACAGTAACGGTTGCCGGCGATGGAAATGCGGCAAATAACACAACAAGCACATCGAAGGTTATTTCCGCAACAGCATCTGCTCCATATAGCGAAGGTTTTGCAACAACGGCTCCTCCGGCAGGATGGAATACAAGTGGATGGAGTATCGGCTCTACGCACGGTGCTACCACGAATGGACTTTACAAAAATCTTTATAGTTCTGCAGCAACGGGGCAATTCAACACAACATCTGTTGGGCCGGTCTCTGCCACAAGCCAGTTGAAATTTGATTATCGAATTGTTAATTATACAAGTTATCCAGCTACAGCAGCTCCTGCAGGTTGGGGCAACTATGTAGTTCAAGTAAGCACAGATTGTGGTGTTTCTTATACTGACGTACAAACCGTAAACGATGCGAATCACACAACTTCCGCAAACTTCGCAACACGAACGATTTCTCTTGCAGCATACTCAGGACAAGTTGTGAAAGTAAGAATAGTCGCCACTTGGGCAGCTGGTGACTATTACTTAGATTTCGATAATTTCTCGATTGCACCTGCGCCAATAAATCCACCAAACTGCGTTACTGGAATGATGCCAGCCGACGCCGCGACAGACGTTGCTCGTAATGCAACACTTTCTTGGACGGCAGCAACGGGATCGCCATTGAGCTATGATGTGTACTTTGGTACAAATCCAAGTCCGGCATTTGTTCAGAACCAAACAGTTTTGAGCTATACGCCACCTACAATGAGTGCAAATACTACTTATTACTGGAAAATCGTTCCTAAAAATGGAAATGGTGATGCTACAGGTTGTGCAACGCAATCGTTCACAACAGGTACGAATCTTAACTATTGTGCTTCTGTTCCAACATCAAATGACAACTCGGGAATCACGAACGTGATGTTTGGGGCTACTGATTATCCAATTGCAGATGTAACATATTCGGATCAAACAGCAACGGCTCAAACCTTCAATCAGGGCAACAATGTTAACTTGATGATTACTTTTGCGACGGGCTACACCTACAATACAAATGTGTGGATCGACCTAAATGACAACGGAATTTTCGAATCATCAGAATTGGTTTACCAAGGTGAATCTCTAAGTACTAATCCAACAACATTGAATGCATCTTTCACACTGCCCGTATCTGCGGCTCTGGGATCGCACAGAATGAGAATTGGAACTGCGGACAGCGGTCAGTCTACACCAAATCCTTGTTACAGTGGCGCGTTTGGTGTTACTGTGGATATGACGATCAATGTTCAGATGGCATCGACAGATACGCCTGATTACGTTGGACTTCAATTTCCTGCATCAGCAACTATTTCAGCTGGTGGTTCTGCCACGATCTATGGACAAGTTTACGAAGCGGGACTTACTGATGTAGAGCCTGGGTTTACAGGTCAAGCGGCGGGCATCGAAGCTTGGGTAGTTATTTCTCCACAGGGAACTAATGGAAATCCAAACACCTTTACCAATATTGTTCCTGCAATATGGAATTCTGGACAAGTGAGCAACAATGACGAATACCAAGCAACAATAGGGTCAACCCTTGCTGCCGGTACTTATTATTATGCCTACAGGTTCAGATTGAACGGTGGTCCATTCGTATATGGAGGAACCGACGGAACAAATGGTAACTTTTATGATGGTACCACTTACGTGAACGGTGTTCTTACCGTGAACCCGAACCCAACACAGTGCGTTACCTTGACATCGCCTGCCAACAACGCAACGAATGTTCCAAAAGGAACGGTGGCATTGTCTTGGACAGCTCCAACATCTGGACCAGCTCCAACATCTTATGATGTGTATTTTGGAACGAATGCTGCTGCGACAACTTTGGTAACAAACACGACCAACTTGACATACAACGCCAACGCTTCGGCTTTCTCAACAACTTATTACTGGAGAGTTGTGGCGAAATCTGCAATAGGTGGAGAAGCAACGGGATGTTCAATCTTCAGTTTTACTACACAAGCAGATCCATTTGCTCCTTATTGTTCAAATGTTACTTACACTAGCAATGTTGAGCCGATTACTTCTGTAATGTTTGCGGGAATCAACAATACGTCCACAGCAACAACCGGATCCGTAGCAAGTCCATCATTAGAGAACTTTATTTCGATTTCAGGTAACGTTACTCCTGGGCAGACTTATTCTATTACGTTAAAGGGAAATACCGATGGTAGTTCTTTCACCAATTATTTCCGCATATTCATCGACTGGAACCAAGATGGGGATTTCTTGGATGCTGGTGAGTCAATTGATGGCGGAAGTATAACTGGATCAACTGGTGTAGACGCAATTTCTGCGGTTACATCTATCACAGTACCCGCAGATGCAGTTGCTGGAACAACAAGAATACGTATTAAGAAACTTTACGCAGGTTCAGCTCCTGCAACTTGGGATGCTTGTACAGGTGGAGGCTATGGTCAGTCTGAAGATTATTCTTTGGTCGTTACGACCTGCACAGCTTCTACTTGGTATGCAGATGCAGACAATGATGGATTTGGAAATCCTTCGGTTTCGACTCAAGCTTGTAGTCAACCTGCAGGTTTCGTGGCAAACGGAACAGATTGCGATGATACCAACGGAGCGGTTTACCAATCAGGTTCGCTATTTGTTGACAATGATGGAGATGGATATGATAATGGTTCAGCCACTATTTGCTACGGAGCAACCGTGCCATCAGGATATTCTATGACAACACTGGGAACAGACTGCAACGACAATGTCGCGGCCATCAACCCAGGAATGTCAGAAGTGCTCTACAACGGAGTTGACGACAACTGCGACGGAAACCTTGACGAAGGAAACCAATTGAAGACCAAGATTCTT
>JBBSUW010000044.1:0-19901 GCA_038234025.1 Flavobacteriales bacterium | reverse complement strand
TTTTTAGTGATCGCAGAAGGATTCGAACCTTCGACCGCCTGCTTAGAAGGCAGGTGCTCTATCCAGCTGAGCTATGCGACCGTCATTTGCTCAAACGAGGTGCAAAAGTATAAAAATATGTCGCAAATTCCACAGCGTTTCCCAAAAATGTGCATTCGATAGTTTTGTGTCCGTTGAAAGTCGTTTGCAAAGCGGCATTTACCTAAATTTAGAGAATGAAATCAATTGTCATAGTATTGTTTTTTGCACTGCAATCTGGAGCTCAAGTCGCGACCGATACCGCTTTCGTGAATCTTGAAGATTATAGCAACAACTTTGTTCTCGATATGAAATATGCTACGGACGACAACTTTCTTCATCAAGCAGTTTATGATTGTCCATCATGTTATCTGAGGTTTAAAACGGTAAAGGCTTTGATAATAGCAAGAGATTTGGCGGCAGGCAAGAATCTAAAAATCAAAATGTTCGACTGTTATCGTCCGCTCGATATCCAGAAAAAAATGTGGACGATTGTCAATAATCCCATTTATGTTGCCGACCCGGCAAAAGGCTCGATCCACAATCGCGGTGGTGCGGTCGACATTACATTGGTGGATGAATGTGGCAATGAACTGGAAATGGGAACAGATTTCGATTTTTTCGGTCCCGAAGCGGCGCACGGCGCCAAGAAAATTTCGCGCAAAGCCACTAAAAATAGAAAATTGCTGAAATCGATCATGTCAAAAGCAGGCTTTGAAAGCTTTGATAGCGAATGGTGGCACTACAATCTTCCGGGCGCGAAAAAGGATCCGGTGTCGAATTTTACTTGGAACTGCGATTAAAACGTTTCGGTCATACAGTGAAAATAATCCAAAAAGTACGAGGCGGGCTTGTAGTTCTTGCCATCAAGTTCCGATTTGATCTCGGTGCGGATAATATAATCGACGGTTTCGGTTGCAAATCGAACGCGCATCAGGTTTATTTTGGAACTTTTCAATTCTTCAAAAACATCTTTCACGAACAGAAAATATCCTGTCAAAACGCGACTTTGCGTATTGCCAACGCTGTTTACGAGCGAACCGCAATCATCATTGTCAACGTGAAAAAGAGTAACAATCTTGCCATTGTCAAGCTGCAGAAAAACCTTGGAGCTCTTGCTCAAACATTTGGCCGCGGCAAAAGTTGCGCTCTTGTCGATGAACTGAAGGCTCAGCAATGGCGATGATTTTGACACGATCAGTGATGCAATAATATAATCGGAGCTTTTGCCAAAATTGTTCTCATACAACATCACATCGGCCGACGATTTGTAGGCAAGTGTTGAGTCAACAGCCATAAATTCCACAAAATCACAAGGTTGTTGCGCTTTTACAAATGAAAATGCAAATAAAAATAGGAGTGGGGATAATTTCATGAACCAATGTAATTTTTTGCAAAATAACGCAATTTTTCGGTCATCGAGGTCTGTGGTAAAAAAGCAGTAATTATTGCCGCCGTCCTTTATTTTCCACTTTTTTCTGATTTGGGCAACGGTCAGCGGAAAGTTCCGTACAGTGATGTTGCATTTTCTTCCAACCAATGCAGCCAATTGTCGTTCCATTTTTTTTCCGCTATAATCGGTGTTTTCCAAAACCTCGAAAATTCTGCCCGGAAATTCCACAACATCTTCCGAAGTGTACAAATGCGAATTTGGATGAAGTTTTTCGACAGGAATATATTTTGTGATTTCATTGAAACCACCACTTTTCATTATCGAGGCATTGGGTTCATAAATATATTTTTTTGGATGGGAAAACCTTGCACATTCGTCGTTGGTCTGAATGAAGGAAAAAGATTCAGAGCTGTTCTTTTGAATGTTCACTGTGTTGATTTTTATCTCGTGGATGGTATTATTGTGAAGTATAAGTAAAAGTTCTTTAACATCATTCTCAATTGCGATGATATGAATCTCAGAAATTGTTTCAAGCTGTTTCTGCGCTAGCGAAATATCCAAGATCGGCGATGCTTTTATGAGCAGGCAATCTGTTTTTTGCAAATACAATTGTGCATTCTCTACAACGTTTGGCGCGCAATCGTTCAAGCTGAAAACCCTTGAATCGTTTTCATCGCGTCGAGATGGATCGATATAGATCACGTCAAAATTTTCTGTCGTACCGTTCAAAAAATCCAGTCCATCGCCCGCAAAAGTTTCTATGTTGGACAGATCCATTGTCTCAAAATTATGCTTTGCAATTTGTGACAGCGCAGCATCCTTTTCACAATGGACTACATTTTCAAATCTTTTTGCGAAAGCCATCGCATCAACGCCAAAACCTCCCGTAAGATCGACCAAGTATTTGCCACTAACCAAATTGGCCTTGTATTCAGCGGCGATCTCCGATGAACATTGCTCCATCGAAACACGCGATGGATAATATATATTTTGTGTTGCATAGAATGTGGGGAGCTTATTCTTCGCTTTTGCCAAGCATACAATCTGGTTCAGGATATCCCGGTAATCAATATTTGGAAAAGGATTTTTTTGAAGTGCCAATTTTCGAACATCAGACTTTTCGTTCGTCCGGATAAATTCTTGGACATCGCTGTCTAAAATCTGATTATTCATCAAATATCCTTGGTTAACAATCTGATAAGTCTATTGTTGGGGACAAACTCTTTAAGAATAACTTTAATAATTGTATAGATTGGAACGGCAACAATCATTCCCGCGACACCGAACAAAAAGCCTGCAATCAAAATGACAAGGAAAACCTCCAAGGGATGAGATTTTACGCTGCTTGAAAAAATCAATGGACCTGATATATTGTTGTCGATGATCTGGACGATCCAAAAACCGATCATAACATAAATTGTTACAGGAAGAATCTCCGACTGAAAATCCTGGCCGAGTTTTCCCAGCATCACCAGCAAGGCCGCCAGCACCGAACCGATCAATGGCCCGATGTACGGAATGATGTTGAGCACCGCGCAAACAAAGGCGATCACAAAAGGATTTGGGATCCCAAAAATCAGAAGGACTATCAGGTACAAAATAAAAATAATGGTCAACTGAAGCAAGAGTCCGATAAAATATCTGCTCAGAAGATTGTCGATCATATCAAGTGAATGAAGAATCTTGGCCTCATGGCGGTCTGGAACCACTTTCCTAAATCCACGTAAAAACAGTTTTCTATCTTTCAAAAAGAAGAAGGTAACAAAAAGGACTGAGGCCAATCCAACGCCAAAACTGCTGAGCGTGCCTAAAATGCCATTTATGAACGCTGGAATAAACTTGAAATTAGATGCGCTCGATAGGTTGCTTTGGTCCATTATCTGCTTCGAATCCAGATTGTGGCTTTCCAAAAATGATTTGACCTGGGTGATCAACAGCGAAATCTTTTGCTCAATCTGATTGGTGTCGAGCAGCGCCAGATTCTGACCTTGATCTAGAATGAGCGGAACGGACATAAAAAAGAAGCCCGCCAGAACGCTAAGAAATAGCAGCAATGTCACGATAACCGCGAGCGTATTGTTGAATTTAAGACGACGATGCAAAAACTGGACTATTGGCGTGCCGATGAGCGTAAGAACAAGCGCAAGAACGATATAAACGATCACGGTGCTGATCATGTACAGAAAATAAAGCACCACAAATGCCGTAGCGAGAATGGCGACCGCCCTAACAATGCCGTATGCTATGGTTTTGGATGTTATCATTGGTGAAAGATATAATTAACGATATTCGCGCCCATCTTGAGCGCCCGTGTTCTGGCTTCGACTGGGTCGTTGTGCACTTCCGGATCTTCCCAACCATCGCCCAGGTCGGTTTCGTAGGTGTACAAAAGCACCAACCTGCCATCGATGATAACGCCAAAAGCTTGAGGACGCGTGCCGTCGTGTTCATGGATTTTTGGGATTCCGGCCGGAAACGCGAAGGGTTTCTGGAATATTGGATGGCTTGCCGGTAGTTCAATCATCTCATTGTTTGGCAACAGCTTCTTGATTTCCTTTCTTATGTATTGGTCCATTCCATAGTTGTCGTCGATGTGCAGAAATCCTCCAGATTGCAGGTAATTGCGAAGATTTACAACGTCAGAATCGCTGAAAACAACGTTGCCGTGGCCTGTCATGTGAACCATCGGGTAGCTCAAGAGATCGGGACTTGATGGCTCGACCGTGGGGACTTTTGTGCTGAGTTTAGTGCCGATGTTCTGATTGCAGAATTTTACGAGATTGGGCAAGGAAGTAGGGTTTGCATACCAATCGCCGCCGCCGCTATACTTCAAGAGCGCGATTTCCTGCGCTTCCGCAAAATTTGCGACCAGCATCAACGTCATTAGTTGTAAAATTTTTTTCGTCATTTTATTTCTTTGATAAAAGCATCTATTTCAGTTGTTGAAAATTGATAGCTTGCCGCGAGATCGCGCGCCATTTGCGCAGATTTTAGCGAAAGATTTTTCTGGCCGGTTTTAAACTGAAGCTTTGCCAGTGCCAAATATTTCTCTTGATCAGGCTTAAGTTCGATCGCGCGATTGATCCATTCGATATCTTTCAGCAGCAATGTATTATCGGTTAAGTTCTTTAGGTCATTTCGAACGATTTCCGTCAGCATCGTCGGGTCGTTCCAGGCGTTTTTGATTCCGGCAGCACTGGCTTTGTGGTATTTTTTCCAATCGTTGGCGCGTTCGGCGATCCTGCGATCGTAAAGAAACAAAAGCGAATCGGTTTTTGCTAAATTCAAATTGGCAACGGCTTTCCTTTTTGCGTTGTAATTGATCGTATCAGCTTGTCCAACATAAGCTTCAAGCCGTTCGGATGCAGCGTTGACCAACTTTCTGGAAACTCTTTTCTCCGACGAAACCATTGCGAATCCTGGTTGGTTTTTTACCACAAATTGAAAGATTTCGGTGTCCATATCGCTGACGCCGTTAGCGAAAATCTTCCAGTTCATTGCCGTAAATATATCGTCGCGCTTCACCGTCTGAAAATATTGGTTAGCGGTATTGCTCGCATCCAGTCCGGCTTTTCGCAAAACAGAAATATACGCCAAAGCATTATCACCATTGGAAACATCTTTTGCAAATTCGGATTTCAGATAAGGAAATTGCTTCGTTCTGTCCATTGCGTTTTTGGCCTCAACGATAAGTTTTTCCGAATTTAGCTCGCCGCTCATTTGATAAAGAACAGTTCCATTATCGTCAAGAAAAATGAACGTCGGATAAGCCTTCACGGCAAATTTCTTTGCGAGTGGCATTCCTTCCGATGATTCCGCATCCTGAATATTGGTCACAAATTTAGAATTGAAAAATTCGGCGACATCAGGTTCGGTGAAAACGTATTTGCGCATTTTTTCGCAATGCGGACACCAATTTGCATAAAAAATATACACTGCGATTTTGTTCGATTTCTTTGCAAGCTTTAGCGTTTCGTTGAAGTCTGTTTTTACAAAATCGATGCTTTTCTGGGAGTGCGAAACCCCAAAAGAGAACAGAACAATCAATAAATAAACTTTTTTCATCATAGTGAAACATTTTCATGTGCAAGCGCAACGGTATGACAAGCTACGACAGCAGCGGTTTCGGTGCGCAAACGCGTTTGGCCCAAACTGACCGGAATGTACAAATTTTTAATCGCCAACTCAATTTCTTTTTCAGAAAAATCTCCTTCGGGACCAATCAAAATCGTGCAGGTATTATTTGGCAAAATCTCATTTTTCAAAGTGGCTTTATCATTTTCCACACAATGTGCGATGAATTTGTCACCATCGATTTTTTTGGAAACAAATTCAGAATATTCAACGGCGTCATTGAGTTTTGGCAAATAAAATTGATTTGATTGTTTCATTGCCGAAAGAATAATTTTCTCGAGCCTTTCAATATTTACCTTTCGCCTTTCGCTGTTGTGGCAAAAAATCGGTGTGATTTCTGAAACGCCAATCTCTGTTGCTTTTTCCAAAAACCATTCATATCGGTCGTTCATTTTTGTGGGCGCAACAGCTAAATGAAGGTGATAGTGAAGCGGTTTAGTGGTGTTCACATCAGTGATCTCAATCGTGCAAACATTGCTTAGCGCAACGATATTTCCTGTGAACAAACTTCCCAAACCATTGGTGACCATTATTCTGTCACCAACATTTTTACGTAGCACTTTGGAAATATGCTTGCTTTCCTCGCGGTCAAAATCGAGTCGTGTGCTGTCTTTTGTCAATGTTGGATTGTAGAAAAGTTGCATCTCAGATCTTCATTTTGGGGTTCGAAAGCGATTTGTCTGCATCATCGATATCAGAATTTTGATCAAAATATGCCGCAATTCCGATCATCGCCGCATTATCTGTGGTGTAATCAAATTTAGGAACGAATGTTTCCCAACCATATTGCTTTTCAGCATTTTTTAGGGCTTCTCTAATGCCACTGTTGGCAGAAACGCCACCGCCGATCGCAATTCGGCTGATTCCGGTTTGCGCAACCGCCATTTTCAATTTGTCCATCAATATCTCGACGATGGTGAACTGAATGCTTGCACAAATATCGTTCAGGTTGTTCATTATAAAATATTCGTCGTTTGCCACATTTCTTTGGATGAAATAAAGGATCGCGGTCTTCAAACCCGAAAAACTAAAATCGAGACCCGCTATTTTTGGTTTGGTAAATTCAAAAGCATTTTTGTTGCCAAGCCTGGCGTGTTTATCAACCAAAGGTCCGCCCGGATAAGGCATTCCGAGAAGCTTCGCCGACTTGTCAAACGCTTCGCCTACAGCATCGTCGGTGGTTTGCCCAATGACTTCCATATCCGAATAGTCCTTCACCAAAACGATCTGCGTATGTCCGCCGCTGATCGTCATGGCCAAAAAAGGAAATGCCGGGGAGTTCTGTTCCTCATCTTCAATAAAATGCGCCAAAATATGAGCTTCCATATGATTGACGGCAATCAACGGAACGCCCAACGCCATCGAAAAAGATTTCGCGAAAGCGCCGCCCACGAGCAATGAGCCCATAAGTCCGGGACCTTTGGTATAAGCAACCGCAGTAATCTGGTCCATTGAAATCCCCGCGTTCTTGATCGCAAGATCCACGACGGGAACAATATTTTGTTGATGAGCACGCGAGGCAAGTTCGGGAACAACGCCGCCGTATTTTTCGTGAACCGTCTGATTTGCCACAACATTGGACAAAACTTTTCGTTCAAGAAGCACTGCCGCCGAGGTGTCGTCGCATGAACTTTCAATGGCAAGAATGCAATTCGGTTTTTTTTCCAAGAAGGCGTGAATTTTGAGTGCGAAAGGGACAACCGACACGTAAAAAATAATTAATTTTACTGCGAAGCCAAAATTAGCTATTTTTTGCCGAAAGCGGTTTGGATACAAGGGAAATCCTCATTGTGGTAAACAAAAAACAAAGCCGTACCAAAAAGGTCATAAAAATAGTAGCACGCGTGTTGCTCGGACTTCTATTGCTGCTATTGATCTCTGGAATTCTCCTTACTTTACCAGCCGTTCAAACACGGATCGCCCATTATTTTACCGAAAAGATCAACCGCGATTTCAAGACAAGAATATCTGTGGACAAAGTTGCCTTCACGGTTTTCGGCGGTGTAAAGCTTCGCAACGTCCTGATCCAAGACCATCACACCGACACGCTGATATACGCCGGAAAAATTCAGACCAACATTTTGGATTTTGCAAAGCTCACTAATGGCGACCTGCTTTTTGGTAAGCTCAAGGTGGACAAAATGTTCTTTAACCTCAAACAGTACAAGCACGAAAAGGACACCAATCTAGATAACTTCATAGCGCTCTTCAACAGTGGAAAACCGTCGAGCAAGCAATTTTTGATGAAGGCTTCCAAAGTCTATATCACCGACAGTCGATTTACGATGATGGACGGAAACACCGAGACCGAGAAGACGATCGACTTAAGGAAAATGAATGCCTCGCTCGAAAATTTCAGGATTTTCGGTACCGAAACCTCGATGGACATCAAGAACATGAACCTTGTAGAGCATCACGGCCTCGTGGTCAAGAATCTGAAAACGCATTTTGTCTACAACAAGCGAAATATGGTTCTGGGCAAATTGACATTGCTTACAGACAACTCACTGCTCAAGGGAAACATTATAATGCGCTACAACCGCGACAACAATGACTTTGCCGACTTCAACAACAAGGTCCAGTTTGATATTAAACTTGATTCGACGATTCTCTCCACCAATGACATCCGCTATTTTACAAAGGAATTTGGACCGAATGAAAGCTTTACGCTTTCGAGCCAGATAAAAGGTACGCTCGACGATTTTACCGCCACCAACCTTGACCTTCGCGATTCTAGAAATTCCAAGATCATAGGTGATGTCAATTTCAAGAACCTCTTCGACCTTGGCAATCGGCCATTTTTCATGAAGGGAAATTTCGAGAATATTGCTTCGAGCTACGATAATCTTGTGCAGCTTCTGCCGAATGTTCTTGGCAAAAAACTGCCCACTACATTGAGGAAGCTGGGCAACTTTTCTTCTTCGGGATTCATTCAGGTCACGACCACAACCATCGACGCGAAGGTGGTGATGTCCACCTCTCTGGGAAAAGTTCGGTCCAAACTTGCCATGCGCAACATCGACAATATCGACAATGCGTCCTACAGCGGCACGGTCGCCACTGACAATTTCAACATCGGCAGCTTTCTCGGAATGAAGGATCTTGGGTTTATCAGCATGGACGTTTATGTTGATGGCAAGGGTTTTACCGAAAAGAACCTCAGCACCAAAATCAGCGGCGATGTCTTTCGTTTTGATTACAATGGCTATAAATATTCAAAAATCCTTGTTGACGGAAGCTTCAAGGCACCAATCTTTGAGGGCAATCTTGTGGTGAACGACCCCAATCTCTTCATGGATTTCCAGGGACTTTTGAACCTTAGGAAAAAAGAGACCCAGTACAACTTCCACGCCGCCGTCGATTATGCCGATCTGTACAAATTGAACTTCATGAAAGATTCGATTTCGGTGTTCAAGGGCGATGTCACCATGGACATTACCGGCAACACGATCGACACGATGCAGGGAATCGTCCATATTTCGCAGAGCTCCTATCAAAACCAGAACGACATCTATGTCTTCGATGATTTCATCGTCGAATCGAGGTTTGGCGAGGACAACCTGCGGACGATAACCATCAATTCGCCCGACATCATTGACGGCAACATTACAGGTAGGTTCGAGTTTGGCGAGGTCAAAAAGATGGTGGAGAATTCGCTCGGAAGCCTTTACGCCAATTATCGCCCGAACAAGGTCAAGCCGGGGCAGTTCATAAAGTTCGATTTCAACATCTACAGCAAGATCGTCGAGATTCTATTGCCGAGCATTTCCATTGCAAAAAACACAAGTTTCAGGGGATCGATAAATTCCGATAGCGATGCCTTCAAGTTCAATTTCAGCTCGCCACAGGTCAAGGCCTACAATTACACCGCGGACAATATCGGCGTAGAGATCGATAACAAAAACCCATTGTTCAATGCCTTTGTGTCGATGGACACGATCAAGAACAGCAAGTACAAAATCCGCGATTTCAGCCTGATAAACATCACCAAGAACGACACGCTCTTTCTGCGCTCGGAGTTCAAGGGCGGCATAAACGGCGACGATTCGTTCAACCTCAACCTTTTTCATACCATAAACGCCGAGAACCAAAACGTGGTCGGCATTCAGAAATCCGAACTGAAATATCAAGATGTGCTTTGGTACCTCAACGAAGAAGACAATGGCGGCACTGTGGTTGTTTTTGACAAAAAGCTTCAGAATTTATCTATCAGTCCCGTTGTGATGTCGCACGAAAACCAGCAGGTATCGTTCACCGGTATGTTCAAGGGCGCCGATTACAAAGATCTCAAGCTCGATTTCAAACAGGTCGAGCTTGAACAGCTCATTCCCAAAATGGACAATCTGTCGATTAAGGGCGCGCTGAATGGTATCGTCAATTTCAAGCAGAGCGACAAAATTTACAGGCCAACTGCTTCAGTAAGAATCGACAGCCTCAACATAAACGATATCGAGCTTGGCAACCTCACCGTCGATGTGGAGGGCGATCCAAGTTTTTCAACATTCAATGTCAACTCATCGTTGTACAACAGAAACCTCCAGTCCTTCAACGCTCAAGGCAAAGTAGCCGTGAACGCTGGCAAGACCAATCTTGATCTCGACGTAAACTTTGACAGCTTCAACATTGGCATTCTTTCCTCGATCGGCGGCGACGTTCTCTCTAATATTCGAGGGTTTGCCTCGGGCCGCACTACAGTGGAGGGAAACCTCGATAATCTTGCCATCAACGGCCGATTGTTCCTTGCCGAGGCCGGAATGGGCATCAGCTACCTTAACATAGACTATGGGTTTGACAAAAGCTCGATCGTAGATGTCACCTCCAACAAGTTCATTTTCCGCAACATGCAGTTCACTGATACCAAGTATCAAACCGAAGGTGTTTTGAACGGCTTTATCGAGCACACCGATTTTTCCGATTGGAAGCTCGACATAGGTGTTGAGTCCAAGCGCTTGCTCGTCCTCGACACCGAGGACAGCGAGGACGCCGCATATTTTGGAACCGCTTTCATCGACGGCACCGCCACGATCAAGGGACCCGTTACAGGTCTGTTCATCAATGTAGATGCCCGATCGGAGCGCGGCACGACCATCAAGATACCCATAAACGACGCTGCTGCCGTTGGCGACAACAACTACATCCACTGGATAACGCCCGCCGAGAAAAAGAACATCAAGCTCGGCATCGTCGATACAAGCCGGAATTACAATGGACTTGAAATGGACTTTGAATTTGACATCGACCAGAATGCTGAGATAGAAGTGATTCTCGACCGAAGCTCAGGTCACGGTATGAAAGGCCGCGGTGTCGGCGGACTTGTTTTCAAGATAAATACATTGGGCAAATTCAATATGTGGGGCGATTTCCAGGTTTATGAAGGAACCTACAATTTCAAGTATGGCGGCCTGATCAACAAGAGGTTCGATGTCAAAAAATACGGAAGTATCGTTTGGGAAGGCGACCCAATGCGCGCCATTCTCAACCTTGAGGCCGTTTACAAGACCACGGCAAACCCCGCTCTGTTGCTGGACAATGCCGTCATCAACCGAAAAGTCCCTGTTGAGGTCATCATCGGCCTGCACGGAAACCTTACCGCGCCCGAACCAGATTTCGACATCAATTTCCCAACCGTAAGTTCCGTTCTTAAATCAGAGATACAGACCAAGCTGGACGACAAGGACATTCGGCAGAAACAAGCGTTGATCTTGCTCTCAACGGGCAGTTTCCTCAGTGCCGACGGCGTTAACCAAAGCTCCATCACCAACAATCTTTACGAAAAGGTGAGCGACGTGTTTGGCGATATCTTCAACGATGGCGACGGCAAGGTAATCGTTGGCGTGGACATCGTCTCGGCCGACAGAACGCCGGGCACCGAAGCCGATGGGCGTTTTGGCGTCACCGTTTCCACAAGGCTCAACGAGCGCATAACCGTCAACGGCAAGCTTGGCGTTCCCGTTGGCGGCATAAGCCAGTCCGCGATCGTGGGCGATGTTGAGGTTCAATATCGCGTCAACGAGGATGGATCTCTCAACCTTCGTGCCTTCAATCGCGAAAACGATATCAACTATATAGGTCAGGGCATCGGTTACACGCAGGGCGTAGGGATTTCGTACGAGGTCGATTTTGATACCTTTTCAGAATTGATTCAGAAGATTTTCAAGAACCAAAAACCCGAAAGGACCGACAACGGGATCGACCTTCACGTCCCCGATTCGCAGATGGCCCCCGAATTCATCAACATCAACACCAAGGATAAAAGATATCCGCAAACGGTCAAGCCAAATCAAGAGGCAATTCCCACAGAGGACTAGAATTTTAACGATATCGCCAAATATTTTTCCAACAAAAGTTAAAACTTATCAACGAAAACGTTTGATATTTCCGATTTTTCCCAAACTAAACCAATAGGTAACGCAAAACCGATGCATCTTCTTTAAATTTACCTTTTTAAACATCATTGATGGCCAACAAAGTCAAGAAAATAGGCGTGCTCACCTCGGGCGGAGACAGTCCCGGAATGAATGCCGCGATAAGATCCGTCGTCAGAACCTGCGCTTACCACAAGATAGAATGCGTCGGCATCTACCGAGGGTACCAAGGCATGATAGAGGGCGATTTCAAGGAAATGGGACCGCGCAGCGTCAACAATATTGTCAACAAGGGCGGAACCATTTTAAAATCCGCGCGATCCAAGGAGTTCATGACCGTCGAAGGGCGACAGCAGGCCTTCCAAAAACTTTCCGCCGCGGGCGTCGATGCGTTCGTCGTCATAGGCGGCGACGGAAGCTTCAATGGCGCCGAGGTATTCAACAAGGAGCACGGCTTCAGCGTCATGGGCATTCCCGGCACAATCGACAACGATATTTTTGGCACCAGCCACACGCTCGGTTACGACACCGCGCTCAACACCGTAGTGGAAGTAATCGACAAGATCCGCGACACCGCATCGTCCCACAACCGACTGTTTTTTGTCGAGGTCATGGGCCGTGATGCCGGGCACATCGCGCTCAACGCCGGCATAGGGGCAGGAGCAGAGGAAATCCTCATTCCAGAAGAAGACCTTGGGCTCGACCGCCTGCTCGACTCATTGAAAAAAAGCAAGGCATCGGGCAAATCATCCAGCATCGTCGTCATTGCCGAAGGCGACAAAATCGGCAAGAATGTCTTTGAACTAAAGGATTATGTCGAATCCAACATGCCAGAATACGACGTTCGCGTTTCCGTCCTCGGCCACATGCAGCGCGGCGGTTCGCCATCGTGTTTCGACCGCGTGCTCGCAAGTCGTTTTGGCGTCAAGGCCGTTGAATCATTATTGGAAGGAAAATCAAATTATATGGTCGGAATTTTGGGCGATAAAATTACATTAACACCATTGGAACAAGCCATAAAAGGACGTTCAGAAATCGACCGCGAACTATTGCGCGTATCGGACATCATGTCAACATAACAATCAATAATAAAAATTAAAACAAAGAAAATGTCAAAAGTAAAATTGGGAATAAACGGATTTGGAAGAATAGGCCGCATCGTCTTTCGCGAAACAATGAAGCGCGACAATGTCGAAGTCGTCGCAATAAACGACCTGTTGGAAATCGACCATCTCGCATACCTGCTCAAGTACGACTCCGTCCACGGACGCTTCGATGGCAAAGTAGAGGTAAAGGACAACAAGCTCTTCGTCAACGATAGAGAGATCCGCGTTTCCGCCGAAAAAGACCCTGCCAACCTCAAATGGGACGAGGTCGGCGCAACCATCGTCGCAGATTGCACCGGAATATTCACCACCATGGAAAAGGCCCAACTGCACATAAAGGGCGGCGCAGAAAAAGTGGTCGTTTCCGCACCATCGGGCGATATACCCATGTTCGTCATGGGCGTCAACCACAAGCAAATGAAGGCCGACCAAAAGATCGTGTCCAACGCATCGTGCACCACCAACTGCCTTGCACCAATGGCCAAGATCATCAACGACAATTTCACCATCGTCGAAGCGCTCATGACAACCATCCACGCCACCACGGCAAGCCAGCTCACCGTTGACGGCCCATCAAAAAAGGATTTCCGTGGCGGCCGTTCGGCATTGCTCAACATCATCCCGGCATCGACCGGCGCTGCAAAAGCAGTCGGAAAGGTCATCCCAGAATTGGACGGCAAGCTCACCGGAATGGCAATGCGCGTGCCAACCGCAGACGTTTCCGTGGTCGACCTTACGGTAAAGGTCGCCAAGTCCACATCCTATGAGGCCATAATGGAAGTGTTCAAAACAGCATCCGAAACCGACTACAAAGGCATCATCGGCTTCACGGACGAAGATGTCGTATCACAGGATTTTGTCTCCGATCCGCGCACCTCCATCATCGACGCCGGAGCGGGCATAGGCCTCAACGACACCTTCTTCAAGATCGTGTCTTGGTATGACAATGAGTACGGATATTCAGCCAAGCTCGTTGACCTTGCCGTCCACACCGCAAGTTTATAATTATTAAAACCACCACCAAAAAATCCGCTACGACCTAGCGGATTTTTTTATGCCTTCCGGCCAAATAAAATCAGCCCACCACCCAACATTTTCTGAGGGCTCTTTGCATAAAGATGTATATTTAGCAGCTCAGATAAATTTCCAAATTTCCAAATTATCCAATTTTCAAATCTTTCAATCTTTGAATTTTTCAATCTTTTAATTCTACCAAATGAAACTACTCGTTGACTCCGGATCCACAAAGGCCGATTGGATCGCCATAGACGACCAAGGCAAGGTATTGTTCACCACCCAAACCCTTGGCCTCAACCCCGAAGTCCTAACCAAAGAGCAGGTCATCGAGCGCTGCAACGACAAGTTCGATATATCCCACAACCGGCCGGACGTCACGCACCTATATTTCTATGGCGCGGGCTGCGGCACCGAGCGGATGCGCAGCTTCCTCACCACGGTGTTCAAAGAATACTTTCCCAGCGCCGCCGTTTCCGTGCATGAGGACACCTACGCCGCCGTTTACGCCACCACGCCGCGCGGCTCCAAGGCCATCGTCAGCATACTCGGCACCGGCAGCAACTGCAGCTATTTCGATGGCGCCGTGCTCCACCAGAAAGTAGATTCCCTCGGCTACATCGTCATGGACGACTGCTCTGGCAACCAGTTTGGCCGCCTCCTCCTGCGCGGCTACTACTTCAATCAAATGCCGCCAGACCTCGCCGCCGATTTCAAAAAGGCCCACAACCTAGATTCAGACCACATCAAAAACAACCTCTACAAAGAGCCCAACCCAAACGCCTACCTCGCCACGTTTGCCAAGTTTCTCATCAAGCACAAGGACAATGAATTTTGCAAAAAGATCATCCATGATTCAATGCAAGACTTTGTCCAGAACTACATCAAGCAGTTCGACAATTATAAGGACGTCCCCGTCCATTTCATTGGCTCCATCGCCTTCTACCTCAAGGATGAACTGCAAGAAATCCTCTCAGGCCACAGCATCACCTTGGGCAATGTGCTCCGACGACCCATTGATGGGCTGATTGCTTATCATGTTTTGAATAAGTAGAGAAAATCTCTCGACTATGAGGTCCACATTCGACTATACTTGTAATTCCAAACAGCACCGCGCCCACACACCAACAATATGAAACAAACGATCACAGCACTGATTCTCTTCCTCACGTTTTCCCTTTCCGCCCAAAACATTACCGGAGATTGGACCGGAACATTGCAGCATCGTGGCGCGCCGCTCGAGGTCGCTTTCCACATAAACCAAGAAAGCAATGCGTATGCCGCCACAATGGACATCACAAAACAAGGCCTCACCGGAGGCAAGGCCCAAACGGCAACATATATACAGGACACGCTCAAGATATCGTTCCCCAATTTCGGCATACAGTACGTCGCGACCCTCCAGAACGATATCCTCGTTGGCAATTTAAAGCAAGGCGGAGGCGCAACCCCTCTAAACCTTGCACGAGGAACCATCCAGCGCAACAGACCGCAAGAACCAAAGCCACCATACAGTTATACTGTTGAAGAAATCAACTTCAAAAACCCAATAGACAACACCACATTTGCCGCAACGCTCACCACGCCCAAGAATAAAGAAAAATTCCCAGTCGCGATCATCGTCAGCGGCAGCGGACCGCAGGACCGCGATGGAAGCATGTTCGGCCACAAACCATACCACGTCCTCGCCGATTATCTAACCAACAATGGCATTGGCGTTCTCCGTTATGACGAGCGCGGAGTGGGAGCGTCCGCCGGAACTTTCGCCACCGCAACACTCGAAGATTTTGAATCGGATGTACAAGCCGCCATCGCATACCTAAAATCCCGAAAAGAAATCAACACGACCCAGCTCGGACTCATCGGCCACAGCATCGGCGGGATAATAGCGCCCAAGTTGGCCACGACAGACCCAAGTATAAAGTTCGTGGTGATGATGGCAGGCCCTGGAATAAAGGGTAAAGAATTGATGCTTTCGCAAAAAATCGCAATGGAGAAATTGATGGGCGTCACAGAAGAACAAGGTGCTTTCGGAAACATGATGCTCGGCGGCGCGTACGATGTAATCGTTGCATCCACGGCCAAAGGTGATGCGTTGAAGGTTTTCATAAATCAATATTTTGCCACCAAATATGCCACAGTGATGCCCGAAAACCAAAGAGTTTCCACCACAGAGCAAATAACCGCACCAGAAATAGTCGCCATCCTCCGAACAAACCCAGAAACATATCTCTCAAAACTAAGAGTCCCGCTGCTCGCGATAGATGGCAGCAAGGATTTCCAGGTAGAAGCCAGCGCTAACCTAAATGCCATCAAGACCATCATGGCAAAAACCACCAACAAAAAGGTAACCACCACCAAGCTCGAAAATCTCAACCACCTCTTTCAAGAATCCACCACCGGAAACATATCCGAATACGCCGAGATAGAACAAACAATGTCTCCAATTGCATTGAACATCATCGCAAAGTGGATTAATGGCGAGATGAAATAAAGACCAATCAGATTAAATACAACAACGCCGAACTAAAACACTGCAGAAAGAAGAAAGTGCACAAGGCCTTCTGCATTATTCAAATTTTAAAATGGCGAATCGCTATTTTAAATCCCCACCATCATACTGATCTCAACATTTACTCCCTTTGGCAGTCCCATAACCTGTACAGTTTCTCTCGCAGGCGCCGCTGCCTCGTCAAAATACTTCCCATAAACCTGATTGATCACGGCAAAGTCTGCCATGTCCATCAAGAATATCGTTGTCTTTATAACCTTCGAAAAATCAGTTGCCGCTGCCGTAAGTACAGCGTTGAGGTTCTTCATCACTTGTTCGGTCTCAATTTCAATATTGAAAGTTACAAGCTCCATCGTTGCTGGATCAAGTGCTATTTGTCCAGAAGTGTAAAGAATACCGTTGTGGACCACTGCCTGACTGTAAGGTCCAATGGGTTCAGGTGCAAAATGTGTTTTAATTATTTGTTTCATATTATTGGTTTGGTATGTTTATCTTTCTCTTTTCCCACTTGATGTCGCTCAGCACGCCCGATTTTATCCCGATAAAGAAATTCCACGAAGCTTGCGGTCCGTACGGCAACCAGTTGAAGTCCAACCGCCAGCTCAAAAGATCGCGCTCAAATCCAAAGGATGTGAACGAGATTCCTTTTCCCACAAAATCGTACCCCGACGATACGCGCGCTTTCCACCGAGTGGTAAGATCGGCGCTTACCGAAAAGCTGAGCGAGTTGCCCGTGATCTTGTTCTCCCTGGCGGTGTTGGAATAGGTGGTCGTGTACGAAAGCGTCAAATCCCACGGCAACTTTGAATTGTAGAACTCGCTGAATTTTGTCTCTTCGTCCTCATCGTCCTTGAACTGGCTATCGCGTCGATCACTGAAATCTGTGTTCGTGCCAAAAAGATCATCGGTACGGCCACCATTTCTCACGCCTTGGTTCAACTTGTCCTTTTCCTTGCTCTTGCCGCGGCTGCTGTAGGTATAACTAATGCTTGAAGATGCACTTGCCAATCGGAAAAGGCTGCCGCCATTGTCAATGTTCCAAGTATTTATCGTGCGATTCTGATTGTCGAGGGCATAGGGATCCAGCCGCATCGCAAAATTGACCGACATCTTGTTCTCAAAAAAACTTGTGCTACCGTTGATGGTCAGTGGCGAAAGCTTCAGGGAATCTGAAGTAAAGTTGTACGCGGTCTGAAAATTCAACGTGTTGAGCAACATAACTTTCTTAGGTTCTGTCTTGGTCGAATCTTTGTCGCGAACCTTCGCTTCCAACGTGTTTCCAAGGCTAAAACCAACGGAGTTCGCAACGGTCTTGCCCGGAACACCATAAAGGCCGTTCTCAAATCTCGTGTACTGGCGATCGGTCAGAACACCACGCACCGAAGTTTGGTAAGTGTCATAATACCTATCAAAGCTGGGCGTATAATTGTACGAGACCGAGGGCGTCATCAAATGTCTTATTGCCTGTATCTTTTTGTTGTCTCCAAATTTGAATGTACCATAGATTGTGGTACCAATATTTGTGTTGAAACTGTAGGTTCTATAAGAATCAAACCCGCCGACGATTATTGTTGTGTCCTTCATCATTGTCGGCTCATATTGCTTTTTTACCGTTTTAAATACCCAGTTTTCCTGATAAGAGGCCGTGGGACTCACACTAAAGTATTTGAAAATTTTGAAGTTCGTCGAGAGCGGTATCGAATGCTGCGCCCCGATTATCGCATCGCGGAACATCTGTGCTTTTAAGAACAGCGAATCATAAGTGTCGATTTTGTTCTGCGCGCGAACGTTGTACCGAAGATTTATGTTTTTGATGAAGCCCTTTTTCGGCGAATCACCGGGCGCAAAAGGGTAAATCTGGGCCACGTCAAAGTTGAGGCTTGGCAATGTCATATTGATTCTTTCCGTTTGGGTGTTCTGCGATTGTGTAAAGGCAAGATCTAGGTTTGATTCGGGAATCGTATGGAAAGTTTTGTGATAGCTCACAGATGATGACAGGTTGTTGTTCAAATTCGAACCAAGATTCTGCTGGTTTATCGTTTGCTGGAAATACTTGCTGCTGCCAAGATTGACCGAGGCCGTGAACCTCGAATCTGGACTGGCTTTTGGATCCTGCGTGTGCGACCATTGGATGTTGTAACTATTGAACTTCGAATAATCGGGCAGGCCGCGCTCACTGTTTATGTTGTTCTCAAACCGCACGTTTATATTTCCGCGAAAGCGATACCGCCAAGCATACGCCGATTCAAACCGCATTGCATAGCTTCCGTTGGTATAATAATCTGCCGTTGCCGCAAGGTCATAGTTGTCGCTCAGCGCAAAATAGTAACCAAAGTTCTGCAATGAATATCCGCGCTGTCGAGTATCGTTGAAGGTAGGGATCAAAACCCCCGATTGGCTTTCTTTGGACATCGGAAAAAACGCGAAGGGCAATGCTATGGGCGTGGGAACATCAGCGATAACCATATTGGTAAAACCAACAACCACCTTCTTTCCGGGAACGAACTTGACCTTGTCGGCAACAAAATAGTACTCCGGATCCTCAATGTCCTTGGCCGTCGTGAACCTTGCTTTTCTCAAAAAGTAAACAGAGTCGTTCACCCTTTTGCTTATCTCGGCCTTGATCTTGAATTCTCCTTGATCTGTTCTGGAGTTCCAGATGAGCGCCTTTTTCGTCTTGAAGTTAAACCTGATAGAATCGGGCTCGACAACATTTTTGCCTTGCGTAAAAACTGGATATTGAGTATAAGCACCCGTCGAATCTTTTATCCTTCCGGCATAGACCTCGTTTTTTTCATAATCCAGAACGATAATCCCGGCCTTCAGTTCTATGTCCTGATAATAAAGTTCTGCTTCGTTATATAAGGTGATCTGTTTTTTGGTCTGGTCAATTTTTTCATAGTCAACCGCAGCACGACGAATCTTTGCAAGGATTGGGCTCTTCTTTGGCTTGATGGAATCTGTCTTGACCGAGTCCGCGATTTTATTGACATCGGCCAAAGGTATCTTCACAAGACTGTCGCCCATAAAATCCGGACGATCGTCAACGGTTTTGATCGGTATGGTTTTTGTTTTTTTCGGAATGTCCTGCCCATACGTTTTTTGGATACCAATTGTTAGCAACATTGATAATAAAACGATATTGATTAAGTTTGTGCGCAAAAGTTTAAGTGCTATTTTTGTAAAAACCGGTCGGAAAGTCTGGCCAAACTTACTGATTATTTTTCGGCAAAATTAAACATTTTAACGTTTTCGAACGTGCGGTAATATTAATTTTAACTTTGAAAACTCTTATGGAAAGCCCTATCAAGCTTACATCAATTCTTACAATCATCGCCTTCTATGCAAGCATAGTCTGC
>JBBSUW010000043.1:0-20205 GCA_038234025.1 Flavobacteriales bacterium | reverse complement strand
CGCAGTCGAAAGCGGTTATTTCAAAAGGATATCAAATTGTGATGTGGGACGTTCTCACGGCAGATTTCGACAATTCCATCTCGCCAGAAAAATGCCTCGCGAATGCCATCAAGAATATTCGCCCGGGAAGTATTGTTATATTTCACGACAGTGAAATGGCCTTTCCAAATTTGGAATATGCACTGCCGAGAACATTGGAATTTATTCAGAAAAAAGGTTGGAAATGCAAAGCAATTCCCTCAAAAAAAATGTGAAGTAAAAGTTTTCGGCGAAAGCCAAAAGAAAATTTAAACCAACTGCTCCTGGACCAACCCAATGATGGTATTGGCATCAAGTTCGCCAGATTGTCGCCACATCATCTGACCGTTTTTGTAGATCATCAATGTAGGAAGACCCTTGATGCGAAGTGCTTCGGCAAGTTCCTGGTTTTTGTCAACATCAATTTTTATAACCTTCGCCTTGTCGCCAAGAGCGGCGGCAACATCGCGGATCACCGGATGCATCGACACCGATTGTTCGTTCCATTCGGTATAAAAGTCGATCAAGACAGGAACCTGAGCATTGATAAGTTCTCCAAATTTTGACATAAAAACCTAATGTTTAAGTTTTAAAACCCTTTGTACGGTGGCATTGCGGTACAAATGTAGCATATTTAACCACTTACACTAATTTTTCACCTTTTTTTAGCTTAATCACTGTTATTTCGGGCATGATCCCAACGCGTCCTGGATAGGCGTGAAAACCAAAACCGCGATTGACGTAAACATATCGACCGAATTCACTGTAAAGTCCCGCCCACTGTTTGTAAACATATTGCGCCAAGCTCCACTTGATATATCCAGGGATTTCGATGCCAAATTGCATGCCGTGCGTATGGCCGCAGAACGTCAGCTGGAAATTTCGATCGTCGCGCTTCACCTCATATTCCCAATGGCTCGGATCGTGAGACAGCAAAATCTTGAAATCGTCCTTTGTCAAGGTTCCCGTTGCCTTGTTCAGATCGCCGGCTTGCTTGAAATTCTTGCCCCAATTTTCGACGCCAACGATCGCGACCTTGTCCGAACCTTTGGTCACGATCCGATGCTCGTTCAGCATCAGGTCGAAGCCGATCTCGCCATATAGGTTCTTGATCGCCCTGAAGTTTGCCTCTTTTTGCGCCGGTTTGTCCCAAGTTACATATTCGCCATAATCATGATTGCCAAGCACGGCAAACTTTCCATATTTGTGCGGAATGATTCGTTTGAAACTGTCGATCCACGGGTGCATCTCCTTGGCGTGCGTGTTTACGATGTCGCCTGTAAAGACAATCAGATCGCTACGCTGTTCGTTGACCAGATCGATAGCGAAGTTGATTTTCTCGGCATTGTCAAGACTGCCGCTGTGGACATCGGAAATCTGGGTGATCTTGAAACCATCAAAAGCATCGGGCAGATCCGGATAATAAATCGTTTGTTTTCGCACCTTGAAATTGTACTTGCCAATCGTCATTCCATATATCAACGACAGGAACGGAATCGCCGCAAGACCGAGACCGATCTGGCTCACGAACTTTCTTCTGGCTGGCAGGAATGTCTCGCCAGCCTTGCCACTGTAGAAATATTTGATGCAGCCCTCGATGACCCGAAAGAAATCTTCGCCAAAAAGCGTGACCACCATTATCAACTTTGGCACAACGATCAGCAGCAGCAAGCCCATCGTAAAAAGCGTCTGCTTGGTCTGGCCCACGTGGCGATCAAATCGCGAAAAGGCATACACAAAATAAACGATCGCCACCGCCGACGCCACGAGATAACCGATTCTGAAAGCGCGCATCGGCACCAGCGTTTTCACGGCCTGATAGCTGTAGAACTCGATAAAGGCGACAAAAAGCAGGAAGAAAAATATACGGTAGAGCAATGTACTTGAAAATTTTTCCAAAAGTAATATCAAAAAACGTCACGGCGATTGGCGCGGCGAGATTTAACAGGAAAATTAGGAAGGGATTGAATGGTGATTATTATTATCTGGGCGTGACCCTATTCTCGCTGCTTTGAGGGCAGCAAGAACAGGGTCGGGCTTTTGGCTGTATCTTTTTTCTTTTGCCGAAAGGGCAAAAGAAAAAAGGATGCCGCCGCAATCCCTCACGCGAGCTGAGACGTTATTTGCAGCACAATCCGCGAATTAATTGTTTTAGAGAAGAAAATCCTACTGTGAATACCGGCATTGCAAAAAAAAATATACATTTGATAACCAACAACAAGAACGCAAGTTTTTAACCATGTATAATTGTTGCTATAATTACAAAGAAGGAACACTATGCAAAAGATAAAACTACTTCTAAGTTTGATGATCTCGATAATATCGATGCATTCGTATGGGCAGTTAACAAATGGTCTAAAAGCACTTTACACATTTGGCGGTGATGCAAATGATATTGGTGGAAATAATAATGATGGAAATTTGATTGGAAATCCACTCCTGATTGCCGACAGATTTGACAGTCCAAGTTGTGCTTATGAATTCCCTGGAAACTTGACAATTTATATAAACGTGAATTATTCCGCAGATTTTAATATTGCACCCACAGGGGCTTTTGCCGTAAGCTTATGGTTTCAAGGAGGCACGCCGGATTTAGGTGATTTTGAAGTATTGTTTGAAAAAGAAAATCCTCTCGTTAATCCTCATCATTCAGACTATCATTTAGGATTGTATGACGTCAATAATCCAAGTTTTGGAAGTCTATATTCTCCCATTGTTATGTCATCTACTAATCATCCGAATCCAGATCCGAATTGGCATCATGTGGTTTGTTCTTTCAGGTCCTTGATGCGGTCGGGCAATGTGGTGGTGTAATTTAGGGAAAAATTAATATTTAGCTGATATTCCTCCTGTCTGGGTTTTTCGAACTGGTAAAAACTTAGTATCAGCACACTCTACTTTCATTCAGTCGTATGTAAAATAATTTGTATCAAAATATTTTTAGAATCATTCCATTGAATCCATCCAGACGTAATAGGTGAATCATTGTTGACCCTATTTTCGTCAAATTCAATTTTTGCCCAATTACCGTCGACTTCCACAACTTTAAAGTAACCTTCCATCTGTTCAGACTTTTCAATTTTAGTACCCTTTTTTGCATCGTAAATGTTGAGTTTGTTAACAATTACCATTTCGGCTCTTTTAAGATAATTCTCCCATCTTTCATATGTTAAATAAACTTCTTCCTTGGGCAAATTGGACGCTGCATAAAGATCTACTTCGGAACCATAAACTTTAATAGCATCGGTTTTTTTAATAAATCCCGTCTCGTGGGTTGTGTCATTCAGCAAAACTTTAAAATATTGGTCAGTTGCTTCAAGCACCTTGAATCTTAGTGACGGCCCACGCCAATTTAGCCCCATATTGACAAAACGTTCATTTTCAGCATCTGTTCTACCATCAGAGATGGTGTAGGGCTTCAATTTCTCTTTCAATTTGAAAGTCTGAAATTCGGTTGTTCCTTTTCTCGTTCCAAATAGCACTTTAGAAAAGCGTATTATATCGAATGGAATTTCATCATTTGGATTCGCAAATATTGGTATTGGTTCATTCAGACTTGTGGACAGCAATCCGCAGCCAATGATATTTTGATGCTCGACAGTAAGCTTTTTCTGCGCAGAAACGCACGACGCGGTAATGGCAATCAGCATTATACCAAAATAAAGTATCGGTTTTAATTTCATCATTAAATTTATAAGTTGGGTTGTTGCAATTTAAGCTATTGGTAAATTAAAAAGAATAAAATCTGCAGTGCAAAGTTTCCCGACTTCGAACTTTTTTATCACTCACCTCCCCTTCATAACCTCCATCAGGACATCCCTTTCCGCGGTCAGGAGCTTCAATTGTTCTTCCAGATCCTTGATACGGTCGGGCAATGTGGTGTCCGGGCTAGCCAGCACATAGTGAGGCGGCAGCGTGGCAGCGAGATCTGCAAAAAAGTTGTGCTGAATCGCGTCCAAAACTCACTGCCGCCGAGTGAATCTTTGCAATGCAACGTTTTCGTTAGCAATATCGACAAGTTTTACACTTCTTTCAATTTTTAAGCTCTTTTCGCTTTGCTCAATTTTTCAATCTTTCAATCCTTCACTTTTCCATTTTCCGTACTTTTGGATTTCTTTAAAATTCACACCCATTTATGTCCGCACCTGCCCAAAAAAGATTGTTCCTGCTCGATGCCTACGCCCTTATTTTTCGGGGCTATTACGCCTTTATCAAAAACCCGCGCATCAACTCAAAAGGGATGGACACCTCGGCGATCATGGGGTTTATGAACTCGCTGCTGGACCTCATCAAGCGCGAACGGCCCGACCACTTGGCCGTGGCCTTTGACAAAGAGGGAAGCCAAGTGCGCAGCGAAATGTTCTCGGACTACAAGGCAAACCGCAGCGCTACGCCCGAGGCGATCATGATTGCTATTCCGTACATTCACGATATACTCAAGGCGATGCACATTCCGATCGTCGAGATGGCGGGCTGCGAGGCCGATGATCTGATAGGAACGATTGCAAAACAGGCAGAAAAAGATAACTACAAGGTCTATATGGTGACGCCCGACAAGGATTTTGCACAGTTGGTTTCCGAAAATATCTTTATGTACAAGCCCGCGAGAATGGGCAATGGCATCGAAATCTGGGGCGTGCCCGACGTGCTGCAGAAGTTTGAGATCGAACGTCCGGATCAGGTGATAGATTTTCTGGGAATGATGGGCGATGCCGTCGATAATATTCCCGGACTGCCGGGCGTGGGCGAAGTGACGGCCAAGAAATTCCTCAAGGAATATGGTTCGATGGAAAACCTGCTCGATCACGCGCACGAGCTCAAGGGCAAGATGAGAGAGCGCATCGAGGCGAACAAGGAACTCGGCATTCTTTCCAAAAAACTCGCGACCATCATCTGCGACTGCGATGTGACTTTTTGCGAAACCGACTACGAACTTTCGGAACCGGATTCGGCCAAGGTTGCCGAACTTTTTCAGGAACTCGAGTTTCGCCGAATGGCTGATAATTTCAATGCGATTTTTTATAATATTAAAAATCCCGCGCCGCAATCGGCTTTCGCCAAAACGGCGGTTCCGGCAGAGGCGCAGCTCGGCTTGTTCGGCGGCTCGGACGCTGACGCGATCGATGTTTCGGCAAATTTTGCGACGATCGAGAATACGCCCCATTTCTACCAAACGGTTGAAGGCGATTTTGCAAGAAAAATGCTTTTGCAGAATTTGCTCAAGCAGTCGTCGGTAAGTTTTGATATTGAAACGACAACCGAAGATCCAATTTTTGCAGAGATTTTTGGGCTTTCATTTTCTTGGGAAAAGGGCAAAGGTTTTTATGTGCCGTTGCCGGAAGATCAAATGGAAGCGCAAAATATTCTGGACCATTTCAAGCCATTTTACGAAAGTGAGACGATCGAGAAAGTTGGTCAAAATTTGAAGTATGATATTAAGGTGTTGCGGAATTATAAAATAACCGTTGCCGGAAAGCTTTTTGACACGATGATCGCGCACTATCTCATCAATCCGGACATGCGCCATTCGATGGAAGTGCTTTCAGAAACATATTTAAAATACACGCCAAAATCGACCGAGGCACTTTTGGGGAAAAAAGGCAAGAACCAGAAAAGCATCAGGAATATTGCGGTTGAAGATGTAAAGGAATTTTCGGTGGAAGATGCCGATGTTACTTTTCAGCTCAAGGAACACTTCGCACCAATTTTGGCGCAGACCGAAACCACAAAGCTTTTTGACGATATCGAAATTCCGCTCGTCCCTGTGCTTGCCGATATGGAAAGCGAGGGCATCAATCTGGATGTTCCTTTCTTGAACGAACTTTCAAAAGAACTGGACAACGATATCAAAATTCTGGAAACTGCGATTTATGAAGTTGCCGGCGAGGAGTTCAATCTCGGTTCGCCGAAACAATTGGGCGAGATCCTTTTTGACAAATTAAAGATTGGCGGTGCAAAACAGAAAAAGACCAAGACCGGACAATATGCCACGGGCGAAGAAATTCTGTCATTTTTGGCGATTGAAAGTCCGTTTGTGCAGCAAATCCTCGATTGGCGACAGCTGATGAAATTGCAGAGCACTTATGTTACGGCGCTTCCGTTGCAGGTTTGCGGCAAAACCGGTCGCGTGCACACCGATTATATGCAAACTGTGGCGGCCACGGGACGATTGAGTTCCAACAACCCGAACCTTCAGAATATTCCGATACGAACAGAGCGCGGACGATTGGTGCGCAAGGCTTTTATTGCGCGTGACGAAAACCATACGATACTTTCTGCCGATTATTCGCAGATCGAGCTTCGGATCATTGCGGCGTTGAGCGGCGAGGAAAATATGATGAGCGCTTTTCGCAACGGCGAGGACATTCACAAATCTACGGCGGCAAAAGTTTTTAATGTGAACCTTGAAGATGTTACGCGCGACCAACGAAGCAATGCCAAAACGGTTAACTTCGGGATCATCTACGGCGTTTCGGCATTTGGACTGAGCAACCAGACCGATCTTTCGAGAGGCGAGAGCGCGGATTTGATCGATGCCTATTACAAATCGTATCCAAGTCTCAGGAATTATATCAATGACCAGGTTCAAAGTGCGCGCGAAAACGGTTATGTGCAAACCATTTCCGGTAGACGGCGATACTTAAAGGACATCAATTCGCAGAACCAAATGGTGCGCGGAGGCGCGGAAAGAAATGCGGTGAATGCGCCGATCCAGGGAAGCGCCGCTGATATTATCAAGATCGCGATGATCAACATCCACAAAAGGTTGGTTGATGAAAATTACAAAAGCAAAATGCTGCTACAGGTTCATGACGAGCTCGTGTTCGATGTCCACAACGATGAGCTCGAGAAAATCCAGCCGATGATAAAACATGAAATGGAAAATGCTTTCATCATGGACGTTCCGCTGGAAGTTGAAATGGGATTTGGAAAAAACTGGCTCGAGGCGCATTGATCGGAGGTTAATACATTTCGCCAAAGCGAACATACTAAAAAAGAAATTATTGAAGAACGAACAGATAGCAGTAAGGGCGACGATAGCTAGCGTTTTTGGAAACCTGATCCTAGCGGTGATCAAATGGTTTGCGGGATACTTCGGGAATTCCTACGCGCTGATCGCGGACGCCATCGAATCGACGTCGGATGTCTTCTCGTCGCTGCTGGTGCTTTTTGGCATAAAATATTCGAGCAGACCGCCCGACAAGAACCACCCTTATGGACACGGTCGCGTTGAGCCATTGATTACATTCTTGGTGGTGGCGTTCTTGATGACTTCTGCCACGATAATCGCTTACCAAAGCGTCATTAATATAAGGACACCGCATGAACTGCCAAAATCCTATACTTTATATGTGCTTGGCGCGATAATCTTCATAAAGGAATTTGCTTACAGGTGGATGCTGCGAAAAAGCACCGATACCAACAGCAGCGTTCTCAAGGCCGAGGCGTGGCACCATCGCAGCGACGCCATTACTTCGGTGGCCGCTTTTATCGGGATTTCAATCGCGATTTATCTGGGCAATGGTTATGAGGCCGCCGACGATTGGGCAGCACTCCTTGCCTCGGGATTCATAATCTATAACAGTTACCTCATATTTCGGCCCGCACTGGGGGAAATCATGGACGAGCACATTTATGATGAGCTTATAGCCGATATCAGGAAGGTTTCTCTCACTGCAGAGGGAATTCTGGGCACGGAGAAATGCTTTGTCCGAAAGGCGGGAATGAAATTTCACATCGAGCTTCATGCGCTCGTTGACGCGCAGATCACTGTTAAAGACGGTCATGGACTAGCGCACAAACTTGAAGATTGTCTGCGTTTGTCCTTACCACAGTTAGGACATATTCTGGTTCATATCGAACCATTTCACTAACTCGATTAGCAACAATCGCAAAATATTTTAAAATTTTCAGAGGAAAACCGGTCATAAAATCTCTATCATTCGAACACAGATGCCAACAAAAACCTTGCATTTCATCTTATTTGTACACTTGTAGCGACTAATTGTGGAAATCATACAACATTGCCAGCCAATGGTACAATAAGTTTCCAAATGAATATTAACACCTTTACCACCATAAGATTTTATGGTTCCTTTTTTTATTGACGGACTACTATTTCAATCACAAAAACCAAAATTGAACTGACGTCGTAACTGAATAAAACTAATAACATCTATGTTCAAAGTTTTAGTAAAATTATTAATCTCAAAATGTTAAATTATGAAAAATGAAGTGAAAATTCATGAAGTAAAGCCGTTCAAAAACCACACGAACAGACGAAGCTTCCTGAAAATCAGCGGATTGAGCATGGCAACTGCCGGCTTGGTTCTAACTGGATGTAGCGATGACCCTATCTCTTATCCTTCTATTCCAGATCCAGGAATTGGTAAATTGCCAGGGGTCAGAAATGGAGTGTTCGATCTTGGAGGAGATGACTTCGGGGTTTTGACATATGCCTACGCACTTGAACAATTAGAGGCTGACTTCTACACCAAAGTTGTGAACGATGCTGCATTCACGTCGACATTTGATGCCGAAGAGCAATTATTGCTTACGGATATTTACAACCACGAAGTTATCCATAGAGAATTCTTGAAAACCGTTCTTAGGAATGCTTTGCCAAACCCGCCCACGCAATTACTTCCAAACTTGGCATTCAACTACGGCGGATTGAGTTTCTCCAACAAAGATATGATCCTTGCAACATCGGCAGCACTTGAGGATACAGGAGTTAGTGCATATAACGGTGCTGGAAATCTGTTGAAGGACCCAGGTTATTTAGGTTTTGCAGGAAAAATTGTTTCGGTTGAAGCACGACATGCGGCAGCAATCAGAAGTATTTTGGCAGGAAATGGTACTGCTGGTTACGATTTCAAATCATTTGCCCCAGATGACCTTATTGACATGAATGGTCTGGACGTTGCAAGCATACCAAGTGCGGTTGTTACCAAAGTCAAATCATTGGGCTTTATCACAACGGACTTCACAGCGCAGTTTTTGCCATAATCAATTAATAATAATTTAAAAAAAAATCATATCATGAATTTATCAAAATTTATAGAAATATTCACTGACGATGCCTTGTTGAAATCCACAGGATCAAGAAGAGCTGGACTAGGACAATTCGGTAAAGTCGGAAAGGGACTTGCATTTGCATCCCTTCCACTTGGACTGGGTCTAACTTCCCAAAAATCAAGTGCAGCATCAATGGCACCGGCAGAAACGCCCACAGAAGCACTTCAACTTGCTTTGACTTTAGAATATCTTGAAGCCGATTTCTACACAATGGGCTTGGATTCAGGAATTATTCCTGCTGGAAAGGATCTTGCAGTATTCCAACAAATCAGCAAGCACGAAACTGCCCATGTTAATTTTCTTGCAGGTGCATTGGGCACCGATGCCCCTGAAAGACCAACTTTCGATTTCACCGCAGGTGGAACTTTTCCTGATGTATTCACAAATTACGCAACTTTTCTCGCGGTAGCACAAGCTTTCGAGGATACAGGTGTTAGAGCTTACAAAGGACAGGCGCCAAATTTGATTTCTGCACCAACACTTTTGACGTACGCACTTCAGATTCATTCTGTTGAGGCCCGTCACGCTTCCGAGGTAAGAAGACTTCGTGGAAGTATTATGAACGACCCAACCTTAAAAGGCTGGATAACCGGAAAAGACGAAGGTCATCATCCAGCTGCGGCAGACATGACTTATGAAGGCGAACAGAATACGAACCAAGCAGGTTTCGATACTTCAGCTGTCAACAATTCCGCCAACGGTCCGGCAATCCCCGCTGCCGCAGGATCGGAGGCATTTGATGAACCAATCTCCGGTGGAACTGCCGCTGCAATCGCAGGATTGTTTATAATGTAAATTTTTTCCAACCCATCTGATTATTTCAGATGGGTTTTTTTTTCGGATATTTCAACGTGTTCAGACATATTCATTCTCTCCAAATTCCAACCTGACTTTCTGGCGGTTTTGCCCGCAGAAGAGATAGACTATTTCCACTGCTAAAGATTTCCCAAATCACAGCAATATTAACCTCCCAGGCGCTGGACTTATTAGTATAAATTATTAAATCAAATCAATTATGAAAAATGAATTGAAGGTTCATCAGGTACATCCTGAAAGCCGAAACAGTAGAAGGACTTTTTTGAAGATCAGCGGCCTGAGCGTTGCCGGAGCTGGATTATTCATGGCTGGATGCAGCGATGATTACAGCTCAGCAACAGCAGATGTGTCAGATCTGTCATTAAAGGGAGGATTTGGAGGAGGTCATTTTCCGGGAGTTAAGAAAGGAGTTTTTGATCTTGGAGGAAACGATCTGGGTGTTTTAACATATGCCTATGCGCTAGAGCAACTGGAGGCAGACTTTTACACAAAGGTTGTAAATGCAAGTGGTTTTACCACCAACTTTTCTGCGGAAGATCAGATGGTGCTCACAGACTTGTACAAGCACGAATTAATTCATCGCGAATTTTTCAGGACAGTCTTGACCAACACATTGCCGAACCCGCAGCAAATGCTGCTGCCGAATCTGGCATTTGATTATGGAGGATTGAATTTCAGCAGCCGCAACGAGGTTCTGGCAACTTCAAAGGCGTTGGAAGATACCGGGGTAGCAGCCTATAATGGTGCTGGCAGATTGCTCAGCAATGCCACATATTTATTGCTGGCAGGTAAAATCGTATCTGTTGAAGCACGCCATGCATCAGCAATCAGAAGCCTAATAAATCCGAATTCCAAAGATTTTGCCGGCGACGACGTTGTTGACCCAAATACAGGGCTTGACGTAGCAAAGAATCCTTCAGAAGTGTTGGCAATAGCCGACGGATTTATCACGACTCCATTCTCAGCATTATATCTTCCATAACTCTTTAACGACTAAACATCATGAATATACTTAAATTTTTAGAGCCGTTCACCAATGAGAATTTGATGAATAGCACAGGATCAAAACGAGAAACCCTGAGCCGTTTTGGAGCAGTGGGAAAAAATGCCGCATTGGCGGCCGTTCCTTTCGGAATTGCAGGATTGACCTCGACCCGCGCCATGGCGGCCGACATTAGCCCAACGCCCGCAACTCCAATCGGAGCGCTGCAACTGGCGCTTACGCTCGAATATCTCGAAAAAGAATTCTACATCATGGGATTGGAATCAGGAGTCATCCCCACTGGTGGACGCGACGAAAAGGTTTTTATGCAGATCTCGGACCACGAAACAGATCACGTTGCTTTTTTGATCAGTGGACTTGGTGGTGCAGGAAGCCCGAACTTCGTCGCAAAACCAACGTTTGATTTTACCGTGGGCGGTATGTTTGACCCTTTCAACGCTACTGGAATCGGAAATGAGGCAGCGTACGCGCAATTCCTTGCATTGTCCCAAGCTTTTGAAGATACAGGCGTTCGTGCTTACAAAGGGCAAGCGGCAAATCTGATTTCAACACCCGATCTGTTGACAGCAGCACTGCGAATTCACTCCGTGGAAGCCAGGCACGCATCAGAGGTTAGAAGAATTCGCGGCTTGAAAGGCTGGATTACTTTGAACTATCGAGGCGCCGGAATGCCCGAAGCAACGCAACCCGTGTACAACGGTGAAGAGCTTACAAACCAGGCAGGTTATAACACCGCCGCACTTTTTGGCGCTGAAGCAGGTTCAGAATCATACGATGAGCCATTGACCACGCAAGAAACGGTCACCATTGCCAACCTGTTTATTGTTTAATAAATACTTCTAAGGCAAATATTTTAAAACCGCTCGTCCGAGCGGTTTTTTTTATAATTTACTATTGTAATGGATACCGCCATGTCAGACCAATCTTTCGCATTTCTTAATCCAACAATTTTCAAGCCAGCAAAATGACAGAGAAAAATAAATTTGTCAATAGTGCATTTTTAATAATAAATCGTACTTTTGCAACCCCTTTATTGGGGATGGAATGTTTAATTAAAAATAATAATTGTGAACACATTAAGTTACAAGACAATTTCTGCCAATAAGGCCACCGTCACGAAGGAGTGGGTTGTTGTTGATGCCGAAGGTCACAACTTGGGTCGTTTCGCTTCAAAGGTCGCCATGATCTTGAGGGGCAAGTACAAGCCAAGTTTTACGCCACACGTAGACTGTGGAGATAATGTCATCGTTTTAAATGCTGGAAAAATCCAGTTGAGCGGAACCAAAATGGACGATAAAGTCTATATTCGCCACACAGGTTATCCAGGTGGACAACGCTCCCTTACCGCAAAGGTATTGCACGCCAAAAATCCTACAGCTCTTGTTGAAAAAGCAGTGAAAGGGATGTTGCCAAAAAACAAACTTGGTGCAGAGCTTTTCAGAAACCTAAAAGTTATGGAAGGTACCGAGCACAAATTTGAAGCACAAAAGCCGAAAAACGTTAACCTAAACGATCTTAAATAATGGCAGTTATACACAAAATCGGCAGAAGAAAAACCGCGGTTGCAAGAGTTTACGTTTCGGAAGGAACAGGAACGATCACTGTGAACAAAAAAGCATTCGCTACCTATTTTCCAACCCCAACTTTGCAGTACAAAGTAATGCAGCCCTTGGCAATGACCGAAAATGCTACAAATTACGATGTAAAAGTAAATGTTTATGGCGGCGGAACTACCGGACAAGCGGAAGCAGTTCGCATGGCCTTGGCACGCGTTATGTGCGAAGTTGGCGAAGGCAACCGTGCGATCTTGAAACCAGAAGGGCTTCTTACAAGAGATCCAAGAATGGTGGAAAGAAAGAAATTTGGACAGAAAAAAGCGCGGAAGAAATTCCAGTTCTCTAAGCGTTAATCAATATTTATCAACCAGTTATTGTTATACTCCTTCGGGAAAATGGTTTAGCATCTAAATGCGCGCAGCCGGATAAACCGCCATTCACGCATTGCTAATTCGACAGAACGTAAACTATCAAAAGAAAAAATGACAGACAAAATCGACGTTAAGGAATTGCTCGAGGCCGGAGTTCACTTCGGACACATGACGAGAAAATGGGACCCGAATATGGCGCCCTACATCTATATGGAACGCAATGGCATTCATATCATCAACCTTTACAAAACAGCTGCAAAAATCGAAGAAGCAAATGACGCTTTGAAGAAAATTGCACAATCAGGACGCAAAGTATTGTTCGTTGCGACCAAAAAACAGGCCAAGGACATCGTTGCCGAAAAAGCCGCTGCGGCCAATATGCCTTACATCACAGAAAGATGGCCGGGCGGAATGCTCACAAACTTTGTGACCATCCGTAAAGCGGTAAAAAAAATGTCGCACATCGACAAAATGAAGAAGGACGGAACTTTTATGACATTGTCAAAAAAAGAGCGTCTTCAAGTTGACCGTTTGCGCGCAAAATTGGAAAAGAACCTTGGTTCGATTTCAGAAATGTCAAGACTTCCGGCAGCATTATTCGTGGTTGACATCAAGGCCGAGCACATTGCGGTAAGTGAAGCGAAAAAATTGAACATTCCAGTTTTCGCGATGGTTGATACAAACTCAGATCCTCGTGAGGTCCAGTATGTGATTCCATCAAACGATGACGCTTCAAAATCAATCGACAAAATTTTGACGTTGGTTACCGGTGCAATTATCGACGGTGCCGCCAACAGAAATGCCGATGCGCAAGATGACAACCAAGAAGATGGTGATGATGCTCCAAGAGCACCAAGAGGCGAAAGAAAATCTGACGAGAAAAAATCTGAAAAGATTGTTCCCGCCGCCAAGAATGCTCAATCGGATGATGCTGAAAAGCCGGCTGAAGCTCCTGCTTCTGAAACGCCAATAGCCAAATTTGAAACTGCAGAAATGGAAACGGCGGAAGAGGCTAAAGTTGAGGCGAAAAGAGAAGATAAAACAGAAGAATAGATTTCTTTCAATATGAAGGGTTTGGGAGTTTAAAGCTATTGATCAAGATCGATATCCTAGAATTTCCAAACCTTTTCTTTTTATCAAATGGCAACCAAAAGCTTTTGCCGAACAACATTACATTAATCTTATAATCAAAAAACATATGGCAACTATCACAGCTGCAGACGTAAACAAATTGAGAACAATGACAGGCGCGGGAATGATGGACTGCAAAAAAGCGCTTGTTGAAGCCGATGGCGACTTCGAACTTGCTATCGAGAACCTTCGCAAAAAAGGACAGAAAGTCGCGGCCAACCGTTCGGACAGAGATTCTACCGAAGGCGCGGTTATCGCGGTCGTAAACGATGCCAAAAACGAAGGCGTTGTAATCTCATTGAACTGCGAAACAGATTTTGTGGGCAAAAACGAGGCTTTCGTAAAACTTGCGACAGACCTTGCAAACCTAGCGATGAAATTTGACAACAAAGAAGCTTTCCTTGCGGCAGATTATAACGGAATGACCGTTGCCGATAAGCTGATCGAGCAAACAGGCGTTATCGGCGAAAAAGTCGAAATCAAGTCTTTCGAGAAATTGAAGGGCGATTTTGTAGGGTCGTACATCCACGCGGGCAACAAGATTGCAACATTGGTTTCGCTTTCCGCAAATGTTTCTGGGGCTGAAGAAGCATCAAGAAACGTCGCTATGCAAGCCGCTGCAATGAACCCGATCGCGCTTGACGAAGCCGGCGTTGACGAAGCAACCATCGAAAAAGAAATCGAGATCGCAAAAGAGCAACTTCGCGCAGAAGGAAAACCAGAAGCAATGTTGGACAATATCTCAAAAGGGAAAATCCAGCGCTTCTATAAAGACAACACATTGGTGAACCAAGATTACATCAAGGACGGCGCAATGAGCGTTTCGGCCTATGTAAAATCGGTTGACGGCGGACTTAAAGTTACAGGCTTCAAGCGCGTGGCTTTGGGATAATCTCCAAAAACATATCATTATAGAAATGTCCGATTCGTTCGGGCATTTTTTTTTGGGCGCAACCCACGGCAGAATATTTTTAGGCAACAGAATATTTTAGCGCCGTGGGTCGGGCTTTCCGCTGTATCTTTTTATCGGCCGAAAAGGCCGAAAAAAAGGATGCCGCTTTAATCCCTTGCGCGGACGAATCAAACTGGAATCTTGAGATTGAAAATTCTGCAAATTGTATATTTGAATTATGATAACCGAAAAACCCCGCTGTAAATGGTGCATCGGCAATGGCCTCTACAAGAACTACCACGATGAGGAATGGGGCATTGCCGTTCATGATGACGCTGTCTTTTTTGAATTTCTTGTATTGGAAACCTTTCAGGCGGGACTATCTTGGATCACGATTTTGCGAAAGCGCGAGAATTTTCGAAAAGCATTTGACAATTTCAATTGCCTGAGAATCGCGGAATACGGCGACGATAAAATCGAAGAATTGATGAACGATGCCGGAATAATCCGGAATAGGCTGAAGGTTTTATCGGCCATAAGCAATGCCAAAGCGTTTATGGAAATCCAAAAAGAAGTTGGCAATTTTGACAAGTACATTTGGGGCTTTGTGAACAACAAACAGGTCGTGAATTTCCCCGCTTGTGATTCTGAGAATATTGCCACTTCTCCACTTTCTGATGCCGTGAGCAAGGACATGAAGAAGCGCGGATTCAAATTTGTGGGCTCTACTGTAATCTATGCCTTTTTGCAAGCAACAGGAATCATTGATGATCATGCGGATTATTGCTGGAAAAAGAAATCAATCTGAATTAATAGCTTTTAAAAATGACTGCGGAAATGCCGAAGTTTAATGACTAGTCCCGATAGAGGCGGTATCCTTTTTTATCTTGTTTGATAAAAAAGACAAAGCCGGTAGCGGGAATATGGATGGCCGGGAAAGCCCAAGCAATCCGCTCCCAAAAATATTGCACAAAAAAAAGAAGACCCGAAAGTCTTCTTTTAATTATTTGCAGATCGCAGATTACATTGTTGCCTTTTCGTCCTCAGAACAATGTTTCTTCCCAGCGCAGCAACCTGGTTTTGCGTCTGTTTTGGATTCTTCGGTAGTGGTTTTTATATCGCCTTTTTTAACTTTCTTTTTCTTAACTGGTGGATCGATCAAAGATGCATGGTCACCAGTGGTTTTAACATCAGAAACCTTGTAGGTTTTTCCATCTGCCGCAGCCTCAACGGTCTCCACCAATTTCTCGGTGTTCTGAACGTTTGAGTCAAAACTTACCGTAGCGGCTTTTTTGTCGAAATCAACAGTGGCATTCTGAACGCCGTCAAGTGATGTCAATTCCTTTTCGATGGTTTTGGCACAACCCATAGCGCAGGTCATTCCCGTAATGTTGAAATTTGCGGTCTCCATTTTTGCGTTGGCGGCAACGGTTTTATCAGTGGTCGCGGTTGCGTCTTCTTTAGGTGCAGAAGCTGTGTCCTTGCAGCTCGTGAAAGCGATTGCAAAAACAGCAATGGCAAGAATTGATTGGATTTTTTTCATTTTGATAATATTTAGTAGTTTAGTTGTTAAAGTTTTATACATGAAATTGTCGATGCAAATTTAATCAATTTTGCAGTCGGTTGTCACAAAATTGACGGAATTTTGGCGCGATGCAAAATGACACCAATTCTTCACGACTCAAATGGCTTTTGTTGGTTTTTCTCGCACTCGTGTGGGGAAGTTCGTTTATCTTGATCAAGCGCGGACTTGTTTCGCTTTCGCCGCTTCAGGTTGGGTCGCTGCGCATTGTTTTTGCTGCCATTTTTTTGTTGCCTATCGGATTTAAAGCGTTGCCCAAAATTCCGCTGGACAAATGGAAGTTCATCGCATTTTCTGGTTTTATCGGAACGTTTTTTCCCGCATTCCTTTTTGCCATTGCGCAGACGCAGATCAATAGCACCGTTAGCGCGGTTCTGAATTCGCTCACGCCGCTCAATACTTTGCTTGTCGGGATTTTGGTGTTTGGGATTGCTGCGCAACGTCGGCAGATCTTTGGGGTTTTCATCGGTCTTGCGGGAACTTTGATATTAATCTTGAATGGCGCGGCAAACCACCCGAACCACATTTATTATTACGCCATTCTTGTGTTGATCGCATCTATTTGCTACGCAATCAACGTGAATTTGGTGAAGAAATATTTGTCTGACGTGAAACCATTGGCGATCGTCACGGGAAATTTTGCCGTGCTTTTGATTCCCGCATTGATCGTTCTTTTGTCGACTGATTTTTTCTCGTCCGTAGGAAATTCAGATGTTCGGCACGCGCTGATTTTTGTCGCAATCCTCGGATTTGTGGGGACTGGCATCGCGAATATTCTGTTTTTTGGATTGATTCAGATGTCATCGCCGGTTTTTGCAACTTCAGTAACTTACTTGATTCCGGTTGTTGCCTTTTTCTGGGGATTATTGGACAACGAAATGCTCACAACCGTTCAATTTGGTGGTGCATTGGTGATTTTGGTCGGGGTTTATATGTCGGCGAAGAAATGACGGTTTTGAATTTGTCAGATTTTAAAATATCATCCCTTCGGGATTTGTTTCGCCTTTGACGAATAATCTACAATATTTTAAACGCTTTGGTTTGCGCTGCGAACATTAGACCTTCGACTTTCGACCTTCGACTTTCGACTTTCAAACTAAAAAAGGCCACCATTTTGGCAGCCTTTCAAACTAAATTAAATTCGTTTTACTGAAAATCGGCATCGGCCACGCCTTCGTTGATTTTGATGTCATCAATCTTGATATCGAGTTCTATACCAACATTGCGGATGATGTTGTACGGCAATTTAACACCCTTTACATCTCTGTAATCTTTGTAATAGGTCATCAAGGTCGTCGGCTTCCCTCCCATATCCTGTGTTTTTGATTCTGCGACCTTCAAGCCCGATTTTACGTCGTAGTACAAAACCGACTCGCCGTTTTTCAGAGCATAAGCATCACTGCCGTTTATCGGCTCGATTCCCGTTACCGATATCTTTGAATCTTTCATCAGATTTAGTTCCTTGAAAGGAATGGCCGCGTCTCTCATTTCTTTATATTCGTCGCCCTCTATGGATTTTCGCTGTCCTTGTTGAATTTGGAAAGCTTCTTTGTCATTGACGATCTGCTTCATCATGCTCATTCCGCCCATCGAAAGCTCAACGGCCATTTTTCCACGAACATCCGTCTTTGACGAAAAGCTCAACGGTGCCGGAGCCTGTGGAATCGAAGTGCTTCCAATCATCGCAACTGTCCTTACGGCATTTACCGCTTTCTCTCCGCCTGTTGCCTTGATATAATTGTCAAGAACGGATTTTGCGGTAACGCCGGCCGGAACAGGCTTGCTCATCGCGGGTTTTTCGGATGGGTTTCCAAACTTGTCGAAATACAATATCGGGATGCCAAGTTTCTCAAGACCGGGCAAAACCTCAGATCCTTTTCCCGTAACTATTATTCGTGTATTGTCAGAAAGAATGTACTTGTTGGCAACACGCTTTATATCTTCGGGCGTTACAGCATTTATGCTCTTGATGTAGTTTTCGTAGAAATTCTCGGGCAATCCTTCCGTCTTGGTGTTCAAGGCATACCGAGCTATGGTCTGTGGTTTTTCAATCTGCATCACAAATCGTCCAACATAGCCAGCTTTCACGGCATCAAGTGCTTGCTTGTCGACCAAATCAGTGCGCAATCTCTTAATTTCCTTTACAAATTCAACCACAGCACTATCGGTTACGGCATTTCGAACCTGAGAATTTGCCTTGAACTTGCTAGAGACAAATTTGTCGTTCCCCATACCAGACCTTGCGCCATAAGTCCAGCCGTGTGCTTCACGAAGGTTCATATTAAGGTAACTGTTGAAATCGCCACCAAGAACCTGGTTTGCCACGATGGCTGGAAAATAATCGGCGTCTGACATTTTAAGATTATAAGTATTGACCAATGAAATTTCAGATTGCACTGCATTTGGCATATCCACAAAGTCAATCTGCGTGTACTGCGCGTTCTTTGGGTCATTATAAACGAGTTTTGGCGCTGTGGCTTTTGCCCACCCACCAAAAAGATTTTCAACCTGCTTTTTTACCTGTTTCGGATTTACATCGCCAACCACCACCAGGTAGGCGTTCTCGGGTACGAAATAGGTGTTGTAATGTGATTTGACATCGGCCAATGAAACATTCTTGATGGTTTCTTCCGAAAGATATTCGCCCAAAGGGTGGTTTTTTCCATAGGCCAGAACGCTTTCAACTCGCGCTGCAACAACCTGAACGTTCTTTTCTTGGGTCTTAAGGTTCTCGATCAGCTTGTCCTTTGATTTATCAAATTCTTCTTGTGTGAATTTTGGGTCGAGCGCGCCCATCGACATCAGTTCGAGAACACGTCCCGAATATTTTGTGAGGCCATTCGCGGAAGCTCCCGAAGAATAGATATTGACATCGGCGCCAAGAAAATCGACCTCATCGTTGAAGGCATCTTTCGTGATTTTTGAGGTTCCGTTGCCCAAAAGCGCGCTGGTAAGATCGTCAACTCCTTTTTTGCTGCCTTCGGCGTATGGCGCGTTGTCCAATGTAAGGCTGAAGGCCACGCGCGGCAATTTGTGGTTTTCAACGATCAAGACAGTAAGTCCGTTCAGAAGCTTGAAAGTTTCCGGTTTCTTGATGTTGATTTTCGGTGCGGGTCCCGGTTTCGGCTGTGGTCTCTTTTGTGCTTGCGTGGTTATTATAAGAAACAAGCTTGCTGCTATTATCAATGTTTTTTTCATGTTTTTCTTTTAGTTTTGGGCATTGTCTTTTGCCGGAACATAGTCCAAGATCAATCTTTGGCTCGGATTGAGGTAGCGATTTGCCATATTGCGAATCTCTTCTTTTGTAACAGAACGATAGATGTCAATTTCGTTGTTGATCAGGTTCACATCGCCATACAAAAGATAGAATGATGCCAAATTGCTGGCAATTCCCTCGATCGTCGCATTGCCGTTCACATAATCGGTTTCGTACTTGTTTTTTAGTTTTTGAAGGTCTCTGTCAGAGATAAGTTCGGTCTGAAGTTTTACGATTTCTTCGTCGGCTTCGCGCAGAATATCCTTTGCAGTGAAATCGCCCTGCGGAATACCATAAATCATATACATTCCGTAATCTTCTTGGCTATAGCTGAAAGCACCAATCTGAAGCGCCATTTTTTTATCGTCAACTATTTTTTTATACAGTCTCGAGCTTTTTCCATCGCTCAATAGCGTCGAGATCATATCGAGAACACGAGCATCGCGTGTTTTCATGGAAGGAGTTCTGTAGGCAGCAACAACCATTGGTTTTTGGATGTTCG
>JBBSUW010000042.1:0-20608 GCA_038234025.1 Flavobacteriales bacterium | reverse complement strand
GGTCGTGCCAAACAAATTCGCCCTTTAGCTTGGCCAACTTGATTTCTTGGCCGTTCATCTCTGCCACGATCTTTGGGCTCCAATGGTCTTGGAAACAACTGAATTTTTCAGCGAGGTTGATTGCGTTCATATTTGATTGCATATATCGTTGGAATGTATATACTAAATGTCGATCCCTCGTCGGGAGCACCTTGCGCTATTACAAAACCATCGTGATTTTCAACAATCTTTTTCACGATCGATAAACCAATACCGGTTCCCGAATATTCATTTTGATGGTGAAGCCGCTGAAAGAGTTGAAAGATCTTGTCTGCGTAAGCCGTTTCAAAACCGATACCGTTGTCGGCAATTTTTATTTCATGATAATTCAAATGCTTCTTTGCCGATATGAGACCAATGTCTTTTCCTTCGATTATAGAAGTGGTGATATTTATGACCGGCTTAACATCAGGTCGGCTGTATTTGATTGAATTTTCGATAAGGTTTGTAAAGAGCTGGGAAAGTTGAATAGAAACACCTTTTATAATCGGGAGGTTTTCACGGTTAATCACTGCTTGTTTCTCATTGATCGTAACCTCCAGATCGCTTATTGATTCTTTCACAATGGCGTTGAGATCGCAGGTTTCAAAAACGAGTTCGGCTGTACTTGCGCGAGAAAAATCGAGCAGGGAGTCGATCAGGCTTTGCATTCGCTCACCAGATGCTATGATGCGGTTGAAGTAATGCTGTGTTTCTTCGCTGAACTTTTGCACTTCAAGAATGCGCCGGCTAAAAGTCTGTATTTTCCGCAAAGGTTCCTTAAGGTCATGGCTGGCGATATAGTTGAACGAGGCCAGCTCGGCATTGGAGATTTCCAGCTGTATGTTCTTCGCGTCAAGTTCTTCGGTGCGCTCCGCCACTTTCTTTTCGAGCTCTTCGGCAAAGTTCTTCTGTTCGGTGATGTCGGTGTTGGTGCCGATCCATCGCTCGATTTCCCCCTTGTCGTCCTTTACGGGAAAGGCGCGGGTGAGGAACCAACGATATACTCCGTCATGCCTTTTGAGGGGAAAGGTCATCTCGAATGCCTCCGCCTTTTCCCATAGTTTTTCAACACGCGAGACAACTCCCTCGATGTGATCCGGATGGTGCACTGTTCCCCATCCCCAACCTTGCATTTCCTTGAATGTTGTTCCGGTGAAATCATACCAGCGCTGATTGTACCAGTAAATCCATCCGTCTGCATTGGCTATCCATGCCAAACTTTGGATGCTATCTGCAAAAAGGCGGAACTGCTTTTCGCTGGCCGCAAGTTTTTCTTCGGCTCTTTTCCTTTGGGTAATATCGCGGTTCACGCCAACCGCTGCAATGGGTTTTCCGTTTACATCATGCACATATGCAATGGAAACAAGTACGTTCACAAGAGTGCCGTCCTTTTTTGATTGCACCACTTCACCATGCCATTTACCTATCGTGTCCAAACTTTCTTGCCATGCATTTCTGTCGTCATCTGTTAAAAAATCGGTGTGCAGAAGTCCCATTGCAGCTTTGCCCATGACTTCCTCACTTGTATATCCGTATAGATTTTCAGCGCCCTTGTTCCAACTGATGGTTTTATAATCCATATCGGTCCCCACCACCGCATCGGCAATATTATCGGTGAGTGTCGCGGCAACGCGCAGGGCCTGGTTTGCTTCCTCGATTTGTTTGCGGGCTACCACCTGTGGTGTCACTTCCACGCCATGCGACAACAATCTTTCTATGTTTCCGTTTTCGTCCGTTATTGGCTGTACCACCGTATTGTAATAGCGCAAAACCAATTTGCCGGTTTTGTGATTTATCAATTCAACCGGAAATTCATTGGCGATGAAAGGCACGCCCGTGGTAAAAACATTTTTGAGAAGATCTACTATTCCCTGTTGTTCCATTTCCGGAAAAAGCTCTTCAACGGTTTTGCCGATGGTGATTTTTCTATCAAGTATTTTTTCGTATTCGGCATTGGCAAATTCATAAATGAAAGTATCGCCTTTTACGATCGCAATAGCTGCGGGCGCATTCATAAATGAATTGTAGAGCACTATGCGCTCATTGCTCAAGAGTTGCTCGTTTTTTATAAGCAGGCGGCGCGCAGCTATTTCTTTCGTAATGTCCTGCAATGTGCCGTTGAAACGGTAAGCAACTTTATCGTCGTTAAACCACGCCCTGCCTTTTGCTCGCACTGTGCACAGCTCACTCGTGGACCGGTTGACAATGTCATATTCTATATCATAAAGACCACCGGATCCATATTGCAAAGCTTTCTCGATCGCAGCCAAAACCCTGTCCCGGTCGTCATCCACAATAACGGCCAAGGCAATGGGCAGTTCTATATCCTCGTCCCGATCCAGACCAAACCAATCTCGTAACCTGTTGTTGCCGCTGAACTTGTTGGTGGCAGGGTTGAAGTCCCAAGTGGCCAGTACTGTGGCGTCAATAGCGAATTGTAATTCTTGTTCATGTTCTTTAAGCGCCTTTGCTGCTTTTACTTTTTCAGTCGTTTCAATTACGGTTACCAGCACGCCACCTATTTTTCCATCTATTAACCGGATAGGACTGTATGAGAAATCAAAAAAACATTCTTCCAAAAATCCATTCCTGTTCAAATGCAGGATAAAGTTGGGAAAGCCGACCGGAGTGCCCTGCATCACGCCTTCAAACATGGGTCCTATTGTACTCCAGACCTCTGCAAAAGTTTCTCGTGTGCTGATGCCCAATGCCTGCGGATGTTTTGCGGAGCCAAGAATGGGACGGTAGCCATCGTTGTACAATTGAATGTATTCCTTGCCCCACGCTATGTACATCGCAAAAGGGGAGTCAAGCATCACACCTACCATACAGCGCAAGCTTTCGGGCCAAGTATCAACAGCGCCCAACGACGTCTTGGCCCAGTCGTGCGATCGAATAAGTTCGCCCATTTCGCCGCCGCCACTAAGAAATGCAGATGTTTCTTTTTCTTTCTCCTTCATTGTTTATTACAAATTGTCAAGAGTGCGGAAATTGGTTTCCACAGTCGTAAATCTAACATTAATTTCACTGGCAACTATACAGCTTTGCAATTTACAGCCTGGGTGTATTTCCACATTCCTGCAACGTGACTTTTCGAAGTTTGCTATCCAATTAGATCGAGCCACGTCGCCATTTTGCAAGAATAATTGTATCATTTTGCAACATCCACTTTCAATGTTTCGATCGCTTTCGTTATTACCGGATCCATTCCATTTTCAATGTCAGCTTTGGTGTTATTGACCTCTATTTTTGCGGGAATACCAACATCTTCCAATACTTTTTTGTCCAGTGAATAATAGCACTGGTTTGAAAGCGTGAACGAAATGTTGTTCGAAAGTTCGGTGGACAGCACATCAGAAAAAGTCCCCGAAGTGGTCGTTCCGATTGTGGCCACATTGGGTTGGTGGTACAGCGAGACCGCAAAATCCTCTGCGGAACTTGCAGTTTTGTCGTTCGTGAGTATACAGACGGGCTTGAGATAACGGACGCCATTATTGGGTTCGATATATTGGGGCTCGAGCGCTGAATCTTCGGGTTTGCCTTTTTGCGTTATTGATTTATAGTGCGTCAACGTTTTTTCTTTGACAAACCGGCTTGCCAGTTCAATGCCCGCGTGGCCGCCGCCGTTGGATCTCAAATCGATGATGAGCGCATTTGTGCCCGAGAGCGATTTCAGCAGACCGTCGAACAGCGCAAGCATGAGGTCGGTGTCAGATTGCTCGCTTTTGTTGCCAAAAACACTTTCCAGATCCCCAAAACATCTGGTTATTCTGATATAGCCAACATCCGTGCTTTGGGCCACATAGTACAAATGCTCATCATGATAAAGCGGCCCGACACCTTTCACTTCCGAAAAACCCATATCCCGCAAAGTCTTGTTCACCATCTGCCAGAATTCTTTTCGCAGACCCTTGAACTCTTCCTTGAAATAAGACGGTTTTTTTGATGAATAAAGCAATTTCTCGCCTTTCAAGATCATGATGTGATCGTCCTTCAGCGGGGCTACCATATCGCCCAACACCGCAATAAGTTCCTTTTCATTTGTTTTCTTGTCGACCAGCGGCCTGTATTTTGCGTAGGTAGCGTTCCAGTCCACAGCTTTCACGGCAAAGAGCGCATAGTTGTCTCGAAAGGTTGTCCAGAACTTCTCAAAATCCTTTTCCGGCCTGCTTTGTTTTTCAATTGTTTGGCATTGTGCTATGGCCTTTCCGGCAATCAAGAATATAATTATAAGCAAGTGTTTCATTGGTTTTATTTGCGATTTGCAGGACTACCGCCATTATATGTTTTCAACTTATAAATCTCTATCATTTAAATTCTCAAAGCTCAAAATCAAGATAGGGCTGGAGATCGCGGTAGAATTCGGGATCATACTCGCCTTTGTCCTTTTCCCCCTGGATCTCTTCGATCAGAAGCGCCAGATCGTCCTTTGCACCCGAATGGTTTGCCACCACATGGCCTATCCTCTCCCGCCGGTACTTGGTGGCATTGTCGTTGATCCGGGCACACTCGTGGTTCTCCACTTCCTCATCTTCCAATCGCTCCAGCATCTGCTCCAGGTGGCCGTTGAGAAACTTGTCGTTCGTTCAAGTCTACTACTTATCTTTCAAAATCCTCGACGTCCTCAAATTCTTTTGGCATCAAAACGCCCACGGTATCTTTGGCAAGCCGCAGGGCATCGAGATAGATGCGCGCGCGCGCCCAATGCGATGGGACCAAGCCCATTGTCGGAAAGCTTCGCCATCATCCAGCAAAGGCAGGTCATGAATTTTGTCGCGATAGTCCATAAACGGGATTATTTGTTTATTTTGGGTTTCACGCCACCAAGATAATAATTTTAGCGAAACGCCGTGCCGTCTCATCTATGCAAGTTGCAAGCAAGGACGTCAGCGTAAGACCTTTAAAACACGGTTGTGAAACAACATGTCACGTCATTTCTAAAATCCCGAAGCCGAAGGCAGCGGAGCCACCGTTTTGCTGCGGTTTTTGCTTTGGCAAGTACCCCACAAAAACGCACTAACACAAACCAAAAATTCAGTGATTGGAGGTGAGCGAAACGCTCGTCCCTGTCGACGATAACACAATGAATTCCATGCTTTCGCGGACAGAAACCTCAAAATTCAGTTATTCAACATAGTTCGGAGATTCACACTTTTGCCAATAATCAATTATTGTATTCATTGTATCTTTTAAACCTTCAAATGTGCTGGGCTTTACAAAAAAACCTTGAATGGATTTCGAATAAGCGTCAACTACCGCATTTTGTTCTGCATTTGTAGTAAAAAACAGATACGGAATGGTTTTGACGCGTATGTCCTCGTTTTCGTGAATTTTCTTTCTGAGGTCCGTTCCATTCAGCTTTGGCATATTGATGTCCGAAAGTACAATAAAGGGCTCAGTGGTTTTCCCGGTCAAATAAGCAAGCGCATCTTGACCGTCATTAAAAAAAATAATTTCATTCTTGCAATCGAGATCTTTAAATACTGCACTAAACATCTCTTGGTCATCTGTATCATCTTCAACGATAACGATCGCTCCGTTCCTGTTCATGTTGTTTTGATTTTAATGGGTTTAAATATAGTAATTTTTCTGAAGTGGTTTTTACCTATTGGATTGACCGCTCCGCAAAGGGCATAACTCTCCATCGCACGTCGATTTTTGAACGGTATCCTTGATAGAGGAAGAAATCCCGCTATGGATGGGATACACGCTTTGACAACCGATGAATCATCGCTTACCTTAACCATATACTGTTATGAAGGCTGCACACATGAAAGAATGCTGCAACAAGTGGCATTTCAAATAGCTGCTTTAAAAATGCAGCTATATCAAACACAATTTGGATGCTTGCAAACCTGCCAATATTCTAATATCATTTTCAGCGTGTATTTGATCTCTTCATAACTGCTCCCTTTCTTAAAATATCCTTGCACGGTCATGTTCAAATAGGCATCGTTCACATAGTGTGGATCTGCCGATGTGCTATAAAAAATAAAGGGAATGCTCTTCTTTTTCAGTTCTTCGTCCTCATCCAATTGTTTTTTGAACTCAATGCCAGTCCGCCCCGGCGTATTAACGTCGCAAATGATTAGAAATGGTGGCTTGGACAATTTTTTTAGATATTCAAAAGCGACCCTGTTGTTGTCAAACCAAACAAGTTCGTTGGCCATGTTCAGTTCTTTTAGAGCAAGCTCTACAACCTCTTTGTCATCTTGGTCGTCATCAATGATAATAATAGGGCCTGATTTCATAATTCGTTTTGTTTTTTTAAAGTTGGCAGTTCAAATATCGTCTTTCTTTTTCGACTTTCGACTTTCGACTTTCTCATTCACAAATTCACAAATTAACCGATTTACAAATTAACCTTATCAATCTCCCGCATCAACCGCTCAGTTTCGGCCAGCGCCACGATTATCTTTTGATAATGCCCCACATCATCAAAATCCAGCGGCCGACCTTTCCGGTCCTTTAGCCATTTCTGCGCGGGCTGGTAGCCGCCGATGTAGAATTCCCACGCCACCTTCGGCACATTGTCAAAATACTGGGCATCGTTGATGTGGACCTTGCCGTCAACATATTTGGGTTTGCCGACCACATTGTCGCCGTCCACCGGATATTGGATCCTGTATTTTTTCCGTGCCTTGTCGATAACATCATTTTCGAGCAAATGGATGTTCCTCAACTGGCTGCCGAGTTCGATCAATTCTGAAAATGTCTCCTCATCCTTTGGATACGGCACCCTCGGAAAATCGATTTTCAAGAACTCCTTGTACTTTTCCCGATACGTGGGCGAATGAAGCACGGCATAGATATAATCGAGCAATTGTGTGGGATACAAAGTGCCGCTGAAACCCGGCGCGAGATCGACCACCAGATTGTCATCAGGTACAAAGGCCAGGTTGAGATCTGCGGCAATCTTGTCCACGATCGCCATATTGAAATTCACCTTGCGGTCTGTGCTTTGATCTATGGTTTGTTGGTCGGAGGAATCGGGGTAGAGGTAAAGGGGGAAAACAGAGCCGCCACCACGGTAATAAATATTTTGGTCAGATATTGTATCGGTAATGAAAGCTAAATTCCACTGCATACTGCCAACAGCTTGACCTTGTCTGCCTGAAATCAGCGCAAAATTATCGCCTCCCGTCAAATTTTTCATAATTCTGCTTTGACTATAGGCGAAAAAGCCTCTCGTTTTTCCTGTGAAAAAAGTCCAGCGATTGTCGAATGGTCTGTAAGTAATGCATTTATAATTATGACCACCAGAATTTTCCTTTAAGTCATCGATAGCTTTTGAAAGAATCCAATCTCTACTATCATCTTTCACATTGTATTTAATCTTTACCTCAGTTTCTGGTAAAGTAATAAAGTCACTAATACGATTTTCAAGTTTTAATTTACTGAAGGAAATAGCTATGTCATCATTTTTAGACAAGACACCTAAAGAATTTTCTAAAAACAATTCTAACAGATGAAAACCTTCGTCATAAGTTTTTTTCTCCTCAAAGTCCTTGGGTGTGAAAAAATAGTGAGGCGCGACATTCTCTAGCTTTTTATAAGGAACGCTTTTTAAAGTATTTGCTATAAGAAATTCATATTTTAAATCTCTTTTTCCGTACAGATCAAAATGAAAAACTTCACCTAAATCACTTTCTTTCTTTTTTCCAGTTTTTACAAAGAAATTAATTGAAACTCCTTGTTCAATATCAAATACATTAATATCCGCACTTCCATCTGGCGCGGTTTCTTTTTTCTTGGCATTGCCGTGAAGATCTATTGTAAAAATTTTGTCATAGGTTTTCAATAAATTCCATCGCATTCCACGGAAAGTGGGATTGTCCAGAAAACCGTGCGGATTGATAAATGCCACAATGCCGCTGCCGTTCTTTTCTATAAAGTGTTGGCCATATCTCAAGAACTTCACATAATCATCATTGATGAATTTGGAATTCTGTTCTTTCAATTTCTCTTTTCCGCCGGGTTCTTTTTTATAATCTTCCATCAACTTCATGATCCAGTCGCCCTTGTTGGCGCTTTCGCCAGAATACGGCGGATTCCCGATCACGCACATCACCGGGCTGTCGCGCTTTATATGGTTCGCCTCGTTGGCCTCGCTGCTGAGCCAGTTGGCAAACAATGTGCCCGTGTCCGGATGGCTTTCTTCCAAACTGTTGGTGAGATAAACCCGCAAACGCTGGTTGCTCGTGGGCTTGAAACCCGTCTCGGTCAGCAACAGATCGAGCTTGAGGTGCGCCATGGCATAGCTCGCCATCAGGAGTTCAAAACCATTGAGCCGCGGCATAAGATGGTGCTCCACATAGTTGCTCCAAATGCCCTGCTGTCCCTCAAACTTCTGGTGGATGTGCTTCACGACCTCCGCCAAAAAAGTGCCCGTGCCCGTGGCCGGATCCAAGATCTGCACCTTGTGGACTTCCTGCTCCTGTATTTTGCCCTGCACCTCAACCTTGATTTTGGTCTTGCTGGTGTCGGCCAACCCTTGCGAAAGCCCGAACTCGCTCTTCAGGATATCGTCCACCGCGCGCACGATAAAGTTCACCACGGGCTGCGGCGTGTACCAAACCCCGCGCGCCTTGCGCAGTTTTGGGTCGTACGCGCTGAGGAAGGTTTCGTAGAAATGGATGATCGGATCCTCCATCTTCGTCGCCTTCCCATAGTTCTTGAGGATCTCGCGCACGTTGCACGCCAAGAATATCTGCACCAGATCGTCCACCACCCATTTGATCCGGTCGTCAAGGTCGGGACCGGCAATGTAGCCAAAGAGCTTGCGCAGAAAAGGATTGGATTTCGGGATCCGCTCGGCCGCCTCGCTGCGGCTAAAGGTGTGCAGCTCTGGATCGTGCAGCCGCGCCGCGAACATGCCATAGACGATGGTCTGGGCATAGACATCGGCAAAGCCCTGCGGCGTGATATCGTGGATCAATATTTCCTTGAAGGCGTTCATCTGCACGCGCAACGTTGAGTTCTCTTGGTTCTCCACATCGCTCGTCAGCGCCTCGCCAATGATGCTCGAAAGGTTGCGTGCCTTGCCCGCCATCATCTCCGCCAGCTTTTTGGAGCTCTTGATCGTCTGGGTGATATGGCTGCAGAAATCGCGAATAAAGTTCTCGAACGCCGCAAAATTCTCCGGCAGCGGTTTGATCATATCGCCATCCACGGCGCCAATGGCGATCTTCAAGACCAGTTCGCCACCGCGATACAAATGAAAATCAAGATAATCGGTAAAGATAAGGTTCGTGTTGAGCCCGGACTTATAGCGGTCGAACTGCTCCTTGTTGCCCGTTTTCTTCACGCCGTCCAGATCCTTGTCGCCAATGTCCTTCGCCTCGATATACCCCACGGGAATATCCTTGCGCATCAATATATAAGCGGGCGCGCCGCAACTCTGCCGCTTGGGTTCGTTGGTAGCGCTCACGCTCGGCACGATGCTCTCGATCAGTTGCTGCAGATCGCCCCGATAGGTATGCTCGGTGGCAATCCCGCGCCGGAAATGTTTGTTGATGTTTTCTATGTAGTGGGTGAGGGTCATGAAGTGGATTGAAGGGGCAAGATAGAAAATATTATAAATTGAAAGGGTTTTACTGTATTTGCTGCGCAAAAAACATCAATCATAAAGTCCATCTGCAAACCAAATTAGGAACAATATCTCTTCAATGTCTCGACAAGGGCAACCTAACGGATACCTAACGGATACCTAACAGTAACCTAACCATGAAGCACGCGCAAATTAGAATCTGGTAAATGCCAATGAGCATGGTATTACGCGCATTAAAACCACCAAAATCAATAGTAGTAGTTCAAGGCCCACACGTCACTAGATAACGCCTCCGAATCATTGTCCTCACAAACCAAGAACGAGATCTTCATCGCCTCTTTTTTACAAATTGCAATCCCTTCGAACTTCTGCGTCCGCGAAATCAATTGATGGTCCAAGACTTTCAGACTGCGCGCGTCCATAACGCCGATCCAACTGCCCAGTACTTCGCCATCCAAATATGTGGATGCGGTATCTTCGGCCGCTGCCAAAAAATAAATATGGTCGCCGTCCAGGATCGCATCGGTAAAACCAATCGAAAGCCCCTTCTCAAAGTCCAATGCAACAGCTTTATAGGTAATCTTCGGGCTGTCATCAAAAATATTGTCGACCGCAAAAATGCCGTTCGCACCCGCGCTGCCATTGCCCCGCTGGAACAAAAACCAACCGTCGGTACCTTTGATGGCACCTTCAATATTCAATTGGTCAGACTCAATTCCGCTTGCATCCTGCAATGCCTTATAAAGATTTGTAGCATCAAATTGTTTTTCCAATGCATCGGTTGCTCTATTTATCACCGCGATCCGGCAACGCATTGAGGTACTTCCCGAACCGATCGCATAAATAAAATCATCATCGAAGGCCAACGCTTCATGATCGGGCTTCACGGCCTTTGGAATGATCTGGACAACATCACCTTGCGATATTCTTATCTGCGAGAGCACATTGCCGGCGGTATCGCATTTATACAAATTCCCGCCATTGTCCGAAACCAAATAAACATGTCCATCCACGCACAAGATCCCCGACGCCGAGCCGATGCCTTGTAACGTAAACAATTTTTTAAGTTCTGAAATTTTCATCGTGCTGTTAAAATACGCTTTTTAACAGCACAAGTTCCCGAATGTTCTCCCAATCTTAGAATTTTTAATTCCTTGAATTTTATGACTCCCCTCCCTTTTTAAATATAAAATTTCCAAATTCTCCTCCCTATCTTTACCCCCAGTAAAACATCACAACAATGAAATCCTTCAAATCATCTGACTTCAAGGTCACCAAAAACATAAAGCTGTCCGACCTTTCAACCAATCTCGACCTCGGTAAAACGGACAATATCGAGGAAGAGCTCGCCGAGGTGGGCGAAGAACTCGCCGACATTCAGGACACGATGTACAGCCACGGAAAATACAGCGTGCTGCTCGTCTTTCAGGGCATGGACACGTCGGGTAAGGACAGCTTGATCCGCGAGGTCTTCAAGGAGTTCAACCCGCGCGGCGTTGAGGTCAATTCTTTCAAGACCCCAAGCTCGAGCGAATTGGCCCACGATTATCTCTGGCGGCATTATGTGGCGTTGCCCGAGCGCGGAAAGTTCGGCATCTTCAACAGGTCGCACTATGAGAACGTGCTGGTAACGCGTGTTCATCCATCGTTCATCTTGAGCGAGAACCTGCCCAACATCACTTCGGTGGATGATATCACGCCCAAATTCTGGTTTGACAGAATGGAGCAGATCAACAATTTTGAAAAGACCTTGTCACAGAACGGAACCATCATTCTAAAATTCTTTCTGCACCTCGGCAAGGAAGAACAGCGACAAAGATTGCTGCGAAGACTGGAGAAGGAAAAGCACAACTGGAAGTTCTCGCCGGGCGATCTCAAGGAGCGTGAAAGCTGGGATCTTTACCAAGAATACTATGAGGACGCCATCAACAACACCAGCAAGATCAATGCGCCGTGGTACGTGGTTCCAGCTGATGACAAGCCTTCGACCAGACTGATCGTTGCCAATATCATCCTCGATACGATGAAGGAATACAAGGACATCCAAGAGCCAGAACTCTCCGGCGAGGTAAAGGATAACATTTCCTTTTATAAAAAACAGCTCTCCGAAGAGAAGAAGTAGCCAGATTTGGCCGCAAGATTTGAATGGCTTAAAGTTACCTTTGCAAAAAAATTCAGTTTGGACCTGTCGGTTTACACCAAAGAGTTTCGCTACAACCTAAAACTTGCCTATCCGGTCATCCTCGGAATGCTCGGCCATACCTTGATGGGCATCGTGGACAAATTGATGGTCGGCCAGCTCGGTTCGGCATCGCTCGCCGCGGTCTCGCTTGGCAACAGCTTTATATTTATCGCAATGTCGATCGGCATTGGGTTTTCCACGGCCTTGACGCCGCTAGTCGCCGAGGCCGATTCCGCCGGGAACAAAGATGAGGCCCGCTCGATATTCCACCACGGACTGATCATTTGCACCGCGCTCGGCATAGGCTTGTTCATAGCCGTCTTTCTTTCCAAGCCTTTGATGGCTTTTATGGGGCAACCACAAGAAGTGATCGTTCTCGCCGTGCCATACCTCGATTGGGTTGCGCTATCATTGGTTCCGACGATAATTTATCAAGGTTACAAGCAGTTCGCCGACGGACTTTCGCTCACCAAATATTCCATGTACGCGATCGTCGCCGCCAACGTGATCAACATTCCGCTCAACTACGCGCTGATCTATGGTTTGTGGTTCATTCCAGCTTATGGCGTGGTCGGCGCGGCGCTAGGCACCGTCATCTCCAGATTCTTTATGCTCTTCTTTATGCATTGGTTGATGGCCAACAAACCGATGCTAAAGGAATACTTCGCAGGTTTTGGCTGGTCTGTTTTGACCAAGAAAATGGTTTCCAAAATCTCCTCGATCGGTTTCCCGTCGGCAATGCAAATGCTGTTTGAAATATCGCTCTTCACCACGGCAGTATGGCTGTCGGGCGTTCTGGGAACAATAAACCAGGCCGCGAACGAGATCGCTTTGAGTTTGGCCACGATCACTTTTATGTTCGCGATGGGGTTGAGCGTCACCGCAATGATACGCGTCTCCAACCAAAAGGGATTATTGGATTACAAAAAGCTCATCGTCGTAGCGCGTTCCACATTTCTGTTGGCAATCATTATAGAAACTATTTTTGCGATCATCTTCGTTGTTTTCCATAACATCCTTCCACATCTTTTCCTCGATCTGAACGACCCAGCTCAAATGCTGGAAAATAGGGAAGTCGTTGCCCTCGCTGCAAAGCTCCTCTTGGTCGCGGCCGTATTCCAGATCAGCGATGGGATTCAGGTGGTTGTCTTGGGCGCGCTGCGCGGTTTGCAGGACGTAAAGATCCCGATGTACATAACCTTTGCCGCCTACTGGCTCATTGGTTTCCCAATAATGTATTATCTCGGGATCTACACAAGCTTGGAAGCTATTGGAATCTGGATCGGACTTTTGGCGGGATTGACCACCGCAGGATTATGGTTGTACATTCGTTTTCATAGGCTTACCAATAGGTTGGCGTATGGAGCAAAAGATTTATTAATTAAATAAACTTTCTAATTAATTTAAATATTCAAAATTAATATTTACCGATAAATTAAATAATATGGAACTACCAAAATTCCTTCTTGGCGACAACACAGATTTTCCCGAAGATATATTCATCATACATCTTGATTATCCACGGTTTATAATAAATCTCAAAGATGATGAGGTCGAATTTCTCGAAGAAGCGGAGGATCTCGATGAAGCAGAACTCAATCAAGAGATGGAAGGATTGCTTGTGAAAGCAAATGAATTCTACGACCTTGAAATGAAACGCTACGAAGAGCAGTGATTAAACCTCTTCGCTGTAAGCAATGACTTCCTGCGCCGCCGCAAATGGCGAAATGCTGCCATTGCCAACTTTTACTTTGAGATCAGCAAGTTTCGACTTTATCATTTCGTTTTCAAAGAACCGATTGTGAAGGTGTTCGGTTATCGTTTCCAGCATCCAGTATTCATTCTGGCCATGGCGCCTTTCGGCAAAATACCCGTTCGATTTTACAAGTTCAAAGTACTTTTCCACCTGTTTCCAAATATTCGAAATGCCCGATTGTTCGATCGAACTGCACATTTCGACGGTTGGTTCAAAGCCCGATTTCTTTGGCGGAAAAAGATGCAGCGCCCGACCGAATTCCGTGCGCGCCAATCGTGATTTCCTTACATTATCGCCATCGGCCTTGTTGATCACGATCATATCGGCCATTTCCATAATCCCGCGCTTTATGCCCTGAAGTTCGTCGCCGGCGCCAGCAATCTTCAGCAACAAAAAGAAATCGACCATACTTTGCACGGCAGTTTCGCTTTGTCCCACACCAACGGTCTCAACGATTATGAGGTCAAAGCCCGCGGCTTCACAAAGGATAATACTTTCCCTGGTTTTTCGGGCAACACCGCCAAGAGTTGTTCCCGCTGCTGAAGGTCTGATGAACGCGTTTTTGTCTTTAACAAGTTCTTCCATCCGCGTTTTATCTCCTAAAATACTGCCGTGCGAGATCGTGCTCGAAGGATCAACCGCCAACACCGCGACCCGAAAACCCACTGATCTGAGATACGTTCCAAATGCTTCGATAAAAGTGCTCTTTCCAACGCCGGGAACGCCCGTGATGCCAATGCGCAGAGCGTTATTGGCATGCGGCAGACAACCTTCGATTATCGCGGAAGCCTTGTCGGCATGCCTTGGATTATTGCTCTCCACGATCGTTATCGCGCGGCTCAATGAAGTAATATCTCTGTCGAGAATTCCACGCAATAAATCTTCCGGTGAAGGTTGTGAAGCACGACCTTTCACCACGGTTTTCACCGATTCGTCACCGATGTTTACAACAGTTTCAACACCAGTTACGGTCGAAAGCGCGGAGGTTTTATTGGGATTCAATGTTATGTTATATTGTAGTGTTTTGACTTTTCTAAGATATAGAAAATAATTATGAATTATGGATTAGAAGTTTTTGATTGAATATTTCCAAAATTAAAACCACATCGTTTTATTACTTTTGAATTTATGAAATACGAGCTTTCACCTGCCATCTTAGATCAACTCAAAATCATCGTCGGCGAGAAATTCCACTTTGTTGACATCATCACCCGAACCGATTACGGCCATGACGAAACCGAAGATTACAATTTTCCGCCAGATGTACTTTTAAAACCACGAACGACTTTAGAGGTAAGCGGGATTATGAAAATTGCTTTGGCGAATAATATTCCAGTTACTACAATTGGAGGAAGAACCGGTTTGAGCGGCGGTGCGCTTTGTATCAATGGCGGTATCGGGCTTTCGATGGAACGCTTCAACCAAATTCTGGAAATCGACGAAAATAATTTTCAGGTCACTGTCGAACCTGGTGTTGTTACCCAATCAATGCGAGATACCTTGGCCGAAAGGCAACTCTTTTATCCGCCGGATCCGAGCAGTCAGGGCAGTTGTTTCATCGGTGGAAATGTTGCCGAAAATGCCGGTGGAGCGCGCGCGGTCAAATATGGGACGACCAAGGATTATGTGCTGAATCTTGAGGTGGTTCTTGCAGATGGAAATATTATTTGGACCGGCGCAAACACATTAAAAAATGCAACGGGCTACAATCTGACGCAGCTCGTCACAGGAAGTGAAGGAACTTTGGGAATTATTACCAAAATAGTTTTGAGACTACTTCCGGTCAACAAATTCAATATTCTGATGCTCGTGCCGTTCTTCAACGCCGAGCAAGCTTGTGAGGCGGTTGCCAAAATTTTTCAAGCGGGAATAACACCGAGCGCGCTCGAGTTTATGGAACGCGCCGCAATAGATTTTACGCTCAGATATGTTGATGGTTCAAACCTTAATATTCATGATAGGGTGGAAGCGCACCTTTTGATCGAGGTTGACGGAAATTATATGGAGACCCTTTATTTAGATGCCGAGAAAATCACCGAGGTTCTCGAACAATTTGACATTGACGATATTCTTTTTGCCGATTCCGACGAACAAAAAAACGCGCTCTGGAAATTGCGCCGCGCCGTTGGCGAAGCGGTAAAATCACATTCGGTTTATAAGGAAGAAGATACCGTTGTGCCGCGGAATGCCCTGCCAACATTACTAAAGGGCATAAAACATATTGGAGATAAATATGGTTTCACATCTATTTGTTACGGTCACGCGGGCGATGGAAACCTTCACGTGAATATTATCAAAGGAGAACTTTCAGATGAAAAATGGCATGTGGAAATCCCGAAAGGCATTACCGAAATTTTCGAGCTTACGGTAAAATTAAAAGGCACGATTTCTGGCGAGCACGGCATTGGTTATGTCCAGAAAAATTATATGCATCTGGCTTTTGACAATGTCCAATTGAACTTGATGAAGTCGATAAAAAAAGTTTTTGACCCGACAGGAATCTTGAATCCAGGCAAGATATTCCCCGATAATATGGCATAAAAAAACCCGAAAATATTCGGGTTAGTCGCGGGATTTCGTGTTTTTCTTTTCACGTTTTTCCTCTTTCTTCTCCTTAGCCGTTTTCAGTGGTTCTTTCTTTACGGTCTTTTTTGCGTCTTGACTTTTAGCCATAATATTTAATGTTTTAAAGTTTTACTTTGGTTCAATTCAATTGTAAATATAACAAGTTTTCCGTTCAATGGATTTTCAAAACCCGATTTTGATTCTTAAATCTTTGCCAAAAGTTCTGTCCGCAAAATCAAGTTGCGCCGGTTCGTCGAGATTGATGAACTTCCATTTTCCGCTTGTCGAAGCATCGCTTATCGCCAAGAATCTTGTGTTTTGTTTTACGTTGATCGTGTTTCGCTTGGGTTCGTAATAAACATCTTTTGCGCCGGTTTTTGATTTTAATTCATTTACATTTTTATCTATTTCGATAGAAGCCATTTTGTTTTCGTAAAAATATCTGACTGGATTTCTAAAGGTGATCAATGCGAATTTTTTGTTTCCCTCCTTGATCATTTGTCCGATTAAATATTGTGGATCGACAATTTGCCAACGTTTCCCAACTTCATTGTTTTGGAAATCTGAATCGGAAATTGCAGCAAATTTTGCTTCGCCGCCCATTTCTTCCACGAGTTTAGGATAGGATTGTTCGGCGATTCCCTCAAAGAACATGTTATAGTGCGCTTTCTGGAACTTGGCGGCTTCAGACTTGAGCGAGGCCATGGTTTGGGCTGCGGCCAAATTTCCAAAAACCACGCAAGCGATTAGAAATAATAAGTTTTTCATTATTTGAATTTTTCCAAATATAAAAAAATCCGCAACGAATGCTGCGGATTTATTACTTGATGTAAGTGATTTTATTCGTTCACCATCACCCATTGACCGCCGTTGATCATAGGTTCGGCCTTTTTATATTTCATGCTTTGGGTCTTGCCGCTGATCACGTGCTTGATCGTCACGCTTTCGTTGCGGTTGATCTTTGGCATTTCCCTAACGATTGTTTCCGTTACTTGGCGTTGCTGCGTTTGTCCGGCTTCGCGATTTTCTGCGGATGCGGCATCGCTGTTCGGGATTTCGTCCTTGCTCGTTTTATAGTTTTCTTTTTTCTTCACCTCTCGTGCTTCCTGAATAGGCGCTTGTGCTTGTTGTGGAAGATCGCCCTTGAAAAGGAAGGAGATTACTTCTTTGTTCACGCCATTGAGCATAGAACTGAAAAGCTTGAAAGCCTCGAACTTATAGATCAGCAATGGATCTTTCTGCTCGTGGACGGCCAACTGAACCGACTGTTTCAGTTCATCCATTTTGCGAAGGTGCTTTTTCCACGCTTCGTCAACAATGGCCAATGTTATGTTCTTTTCAAAATCAGCGATGAGCTGCTTTCCTTCAGAATCGTAGGCCTTTTGTAGATCCGTCACCACGTTCAAGGTTTTTACGCCATCGGTAAATGGAACAACAATGCGCTCGTACTGATTTCCTTTGTCTTCGTGTACGCTTTTGATTATTGGAAAAGCTTCGCGCGCGCTTCGCTCGGTTTTTTCGGTATAATAGGCCAGCGCCGCTTTGTAAACCTTTCCGGTGAGTTCCATTTCGGTGAGCTTTTCGAATTCAGCCTTGTCAACTGGAGATGTTATCGAAAAATATCGAATCAGTTCAAACTCAAAGTTCTTGAAATCGCGAGCCGTTTTGTTGGTGTCCACAATAACCTCACAAGTGTCGTACATCATATTGGCGATGTCAACCTTCAATCTTTCGCCGTGGAGCGCGTGCCTTCTTCTCTTGTAAACCACTTCACGCTGCGCGTTCATGACATCGTCATATTCGAGCAAACGCTTACGAACACCAAAATTGTTTTCTTCAACTTTCTTCTGTGCGCGCTCGATGGATTTGGTCATCATCGAATGTTGGATGACCTCGCCTTCTTTCAATCCCATTCTGTCCATTACTTTTGAAACCCTTTCAGACCCAAAAAGTCGCATCAAATTATCCTCGAGCGAAACATAGAACTGCGAGCTTCCCACATCGCCCTGACGACCGGCTCGACCGCGCAACTGACGGTCTACGCGACGTGAATCATGTCTTTCGGTACCAACGATGGCAAGTCCGCCCGCTGCTTTTACTTCTGCCGTCAACTTGATGTCGGTTCCACGACCGGCCATGTTTGTTGCTATTGTCACAACACCAGGTTTTCCGGCTTCTTCTACGATCTGCGCTTCCTGCTTGTGCATTTTGGCGTTCAAAACATTGTGCGGAATGTTTCTCATCTTGAGCATTCGGCTGAGCAATTCCGAAATTTCCACGGAAGTGGTACCGATCAGCACCGGTCGTCCGGCCTGCGCCAAACCTGTTACATCTTCAATAACGGCATTGAATTTCTCTCGAGTGGTTTTGTATATTAGGTCTTCGCGGTCTTTTCTGGCCAACGGTCGGTTTGTTGGGATTTCCACGACATCGAGCTTGTAGATTTCCCAAAGTTCGCCGGCTTCGGTCACGGCGGTTCCGGTCATCCCGGCAAGCTTGCTGTACATCCTGAAATAATTCTGGAGCGTAACGGTTGCAAAGGTTTGCGTCACGGCCTCGATCTTAACGTTTTCCTTGGCCTCGATGGCCTGGTGAAGCCCGTCGGAATAGCGACGTCCGTCCATGATACGACCTGTTTGCTCATCAACGATCATGATTTTGTTCTCCATGATCACATACTCGACGTCTTTTTCAAAAAGCGTGTATGCTTTCAAAAGTTGAGTCAACGTGTGGATGCGCTCGCTCTTTATAGAAAAATCCTGAAAAAGCTTCTCCTTTTCTTCCGCTTCGGCATCTTTCTCAAGATTTTGTTTCTCGATGCGCGCTATTTCCATTCCAATGTCCGGAAGCACGAAGAAATTGTCGTCGGTATCGGCTGAAAGAAATTTAACACCGTTGTCAGAAAGCTCCACCTGATTGTTTTTTTCCTCGATGACAAAATAAAGCGCATCATCGATCAAGTGCATGTCCCGATTGTTGTCCTGCATATATTGGTTCTCGGTTTTTTGCAGAAGCTGGCGAACACCTTCTTCGGAAAGGAACTTTATCAATGCCTTGTTCTTGGGCAAAGCCCTGTAAGCGCGCAAAAGATTGAATCCACCTTCTTTTGTGTTTCCTTCTTTGATGAGTTTCTTGGCTTCCGAAAGAAAACCGTTGGCAAGTTGGCGTTGCAAATTAACCAAATGGTCGATTTTCGGTTTCAGTTCCACAAATTCGTGGCGGTCGCCCTGCGGGACCGGACCAGAGATGATCAAGGGCGTTCGTGCATCATCGATCAATACCGAATCGACCTCATCCACTATTGCATAATTGTGCTTGCGCTGAACAAGATCGTCCGGCGTGTGCGCCATGTTGTCGCGCAGATAATCGAAGCCGAATTCATTGTTTGTTCCGTAAGTAATGTCGGCGTTGTAGGCTTTTTTTCTGCCTTCGGAATTTGGCTGGTGGTTGTCGATACAGTCCACGGTCATTCCGTGAAACTCGAACAACGGTGCTTTCCAAGTAGAGTCACGCCTTGCCAGATAATCATTGACGGTAACGAGGTGAACACCATTTCCCGTAAGGGCGTTGAGATAGAGCGGTAGAGTTGCAACCAGCGTTTTTCCTTCTCCGGTCATCATCTCTGCGATCTGGCCATGGTGCAAGACCATTCCGCCAATAAGCTGAACGTCGTAGTGGATCATATCCCAAGTTATTTCCTTGCCGGCGGCGTTCCATTGATTGTGCCAGACCGCATTGTCACCTTCAAGAACAATATAGCTCTTTGTCTGCGAAAGCTCGCGGTCTTTGGGAGTCGCGGCAACGGTGAGCGTTGAATTTTCCTTGAATCGTTTTGCGGTTTCTTTCATCACAGCGAATGCTTCGGGCAAGATTTCCTCAAGAACTTTTTCGGTCAGGTCATACGCCTCTTTTTCAAGTCCGTCAATTTTTTGATAAATGTCCTCGCGCTGGTCGATGTCGGCAATTGTTTCCACCTCGTCCTTGAGTGCTGCGATCTGAGCGTCCTTTTCGTTTCGCGCGTCCTTGATGCGCTGTTTGAAAAATGCGGTCTTTGCGCGAAGTTCATCGTGCGAAATTGATGAAAGTGCGGAGTCTAGCTCATTGGTCTTGTTGAGAGCACCTTTCAGCGCCTTGACATCCTTTTGGGATTTATCGCCTACAAAAACTTTGATTATATTGTTGAGAAAGCTCATATATACTGGTTTTCAGTGTTAAAAAGTGGGCAAATTTACGCAAAAAAAAAGCCTCTTGCGAGACTTTTGATATAGTTTTATTTCTAGTATTCATCCTCGTTCCAGAGATAATCCTCGTCCGTGGGATAGTCGGGCCATATTTCTTCCATTGACTCATAGATCTCGCCCTCGTCCTCGATGGACTGAAGGTTCTCTACAACCTCCAATGGCGCTCCGGCACGTATCGCGTAGTCAATAAGTTCATCTTTGGTAGCAGGCCAGGGCGCATCGCTGAGGTAAGATGCCAGTTCTAATGTCCAATACATCGGATATCGATTTTAAAATTTATGCAAAAATAAATT
>JBBSUW010000041.1:0-20756 GCA_038234025.1 Flavobacteriales bacterium | reverse complement strand
GGCAAGGTCGCGCTCTACCAACTGAGCTATTTTCGCATTATTTTAAAAGAACTTGCCCGACATCGCTGTCATTTCGAGGGCAAATTTAGGTAATATCTTGGATAATGCAAACGTTTTTTTTGAAAAAGAAGAATTGCAACAGAAGCAATTGACGGCTAATTTCTTAACGAAAAAATCACCTCTTCGTCAACATCCGCTTGATCTCGTTGAGTTTCATCAAAGCTTCGACCGGCGTGAGCGTGTTGATATCGAGTTGCAAAATCTCGTCCTTTATTTCTTCCAATAACGGGTCGTCAAGATTGAAAATACTCAATTGCATATCATCCCTAAAGGTTTTTACGCCTTGCAAAACTTCAGCGGAATGGTCTTTTTCCAATTGCTTCAATAATTTCTTGGCGCGCAAGATCACTGTTTGAGGCATTCCCGCCATTTTCGCAACATGGATGCCAAAACTGTGCGCGCTTCCGCCGGCAACAAGTTTTCGAATAAAAAGCACCGCATCGGGAAGTTCCTTTACGGAAACATTGTGGTTCTTGATTCGCGGCAAGCTTTCCGACATCTCGTTGAGCTCGTGGTAATGTGTGGCAAATAATGTTTTAGGTGCCGCCGGATGTTCGTGAAGGTATTCGGCAATTGCCCACGCGATCGAGATTCCATCATAAGTGCTCGTGCCACGTCCGATCTCATCCAATATGACAAGGCTTCTGCCGCTGATATTGTTCAAGATCGAAGCGGTTTCGTTCATCTCGACCATAAATGTCGATTCGCCCATACTGATATTGTCCGAAGCGCCGACGCGTGTGAAGATCTTGTCAACAATGCCCATTCTCACAGATTCCGCCGGTACGAAACTGCCCATTTGCGCAAGCAGAACAATCAATGCCGTTTGTCTCAAGATCGCCGATTTCCCCGACATATTCGGGCCCGTGATCATCACAATCTGTTGGTTTTCCCGATCCAGGAAAACATCATTGGCAATGTATGGCGAACCCACGGGCAATTGTTTTTCAATCACCGGATGTCGGCCATCTTTTATTTCCAGATCAAAACTTTCGTCGATTTCCGGGCAAACATATTTGTTTTCAATCGCCAATTGCGCGAACGAACAAAGGCAATCGATCTGCGCGACAAGCTGCGCGTTGAGCTGAACAGGTTTTATATAAGTTGAAAGCCATTCGACAAGTTGATTGAAAATTTCTGATTCGAGCTTTGCGATTTTTTCTTCGGCACCGAGAATCTTTGATTCATAGACCTTCAATTCCTCTGTAATATATCTTTCGGCATTGACCAAAGTTTGCTTGCGCGTCCAACTTTCGGGCACTTTGTCCTTGTGCGAATTCCTGACCTCTATATAATAACCAAAAACATTGTTGAACGAAATTTTCAGCGATGAAATTCCGGTCGCTGCCGATTCGCGCTTTTCGATGCCGTCCAGAAAATCCTTGCCCGAAGATGAAATATCCCGAAGTTCATCAAGCTCGGCATTCACGCCTTTTGCTATCGCGTTGCCTTTCGAAATATTCACGGGCGCGTTCTGATTGAGCGTTGCAGCGACTTTCTGCCGAAGCAGATCGCAAGTGTGGATGCTGTCGCCAATGATTCGCATTGATTCGTTCGCACTTTCGAGCGCCATTTTCTTTATGGGAATAATCGCATCGAGGGACTCCTTTAAATACATCACCTCGCGCGGCGAAACTTTTGCGGCAGCAATCTTGGAAATCAAACGCTCAAGATCCGAAACCTGCTTTACCTGAGATTGGATTCCTTTTAGCACCGACGGACTTGCCAATAAATAGGAAACAACTTCGTGGCGCTGACGGATTTTTGTGGCATCTTTTAGCGGAAGCGCCAGCCATCTTTTGAGCAATCGTCCGCCCATTGGCGAAAGCGTTCTGTCGATCACATCGAGCAAAGTCACTGCATTCGGGTTGTAACTATGATAAAGTTCAAGATTTCTGATCGTAAATCTGTCCATCCAAACATAACTGTCCTCTGCAATCCTTTGAATTGAAGTAATGTGCTGGATCTGGTTGTGCTGCGTTTCTGACAGATAATGCAAAACCGCGCCAGCCGCAACAATTCCCTCCGAAAGTTCTTCGACGCCAAAACCCTTTAGGGAAACCGTACCAAAATGTTTTGTCAACAATTCGGCCGCATAATCGCTCTTGTAGATCCAATCCTCGAGATAAAATATGTGCAAATCCCCGCCAAAAATTTCCTTGAATTCCGATTTGCAGGATTTGCTGACCAATATTTCGCTAGGGCTAAAATTCTGCAACAGCTTGTCCACATATTCAGCGTTTCCCTGCGAGGTCAGGAATTCGCCCGTCGAAACATCCAGAAAAGCAACGCCGATGGTCTTTTTTCCCATTTCGATCGCCGCCAGAAAGTTGTTCGATTTTGATTGAAGAACCTCATCGTTCATCGAAACACCTGGCGTAACGAGTTCGGTCACACCGCGTTTTACTATGGTTTTTGTAAGTTTTGGGTCTTCAAGCTGGTCGCAGATCGCCACGCGAAGTCCCGCTTTCACGAGTTTTGGCAAATATGTATTCAATGAGTGGTGCGGAAATCCGGCCAATGCGGTCTCGGTTTCTGATCCCGCGCCCCTTTTTGTAAGAACAATGCCCAGAATCTTCGAAGCACGCACGGCATCCTCGCCAAAGGTTTCGTAAAAGTCGCCCACGCGAAACAGCAGGCAAGCATCGGGATACTTTCTCTTTATCTCGTTGTATTGCTTCATCAAGGGCGTTTCCCTGACATCTTTCTTCTTGCTCGACAAAGGTTTTTGTTCTAAATTGTTGGCGGTTTGGCTAAAGTAAAATTTTTTGCCGCAGGATTATGGAAAAAAATTAATTTAATTTTATGACATTAATTTGTCCGTGCAGATAATTTTTGTATAGTTTTGCGGTGTAATTATAAAATTATCTCCCATGAAAAAAATAATGTTGCTTACAATGTTGGCGGTTTTTGGATTGACCACTGCAAATGCACAGACTTCCAAGAAATCAGCGGTTAAGAAAACCGAAATAAAAAAGACGGAAGTAAAGGCTGCTGCCGCTCCCACTGTAGAAGGGGCTGGAATGGTCTTTGAATCTGAAACTATCGACTATGGTACGATCGCGCACAATGCCGACGGAAAAAGAGAGTTCGTTTTTGTGAACAACGGAAACAAGCCATTGATCATTTCAAATGCACAAGGATCTTGTGGTTGTACTGTTCCTACTTATCCAACTGAGCCAATCATGCCAGGAGCAAGAGCTGTGATCGGTGTAAAATATGCTACTGACAGAGTAGGTGGTTTCACAAAAACCGTTACGTTGACTTCAAATGCTGCTGATGCTGCATCAAAAGTACTTACGATCAAAGGAACGGTTTTGGGCGATGATGCTCCAAAAGGATAAGTTCCACCAGATTTTCAACATCAAAAGCTTCCGCGAGGAGGCTTTTTTTATAGTAAAATATGCGAAAATTAGATAATGACCAACTTAATCGAAAGTCTATCGCCCAATTCAAGGCTTCCGCTAAAACACCTATAACCGTTGTGCTCGACAATGTGCGAAGCCTTAACAACATCGGTTCGGTGTTCCGAACAGCCGATGCTTTCTTGATAAAAAAAATTATGCTATGCGGCATTACGGCACAACCGCCAAACAAGGAAATCCACAAAACCGCTCTTGGCGCTACCGAAACTGTATATTGGGAACATATTGAAAACGTGACTGAAGCAATCAGATTACTTCAATCAAAAGGCATAAAAGTTTTCGCGGTCGAGCAGGTCGAAACTTCAACGATGCTGAATAACTTTCAGCCGGAAAACAATCAAGAATATGCGGTGGTTTTTGGCAATGAGGTTTTTGGTGTTTCGCCCGTAGCCATAAAAATCTGCGATGGTTGTATTGAGATTCCACAGCTTGGCACAAAACATTCGCTGAATGTTGCTGTTAGCGCAGGTATTGTTCTATGGGATATTTTTCAGAAAATGCAAGAACAACACAACTAGCTCGAAGCCCTTATCTGCTCAAGAATATAGATGTAATCTGCTTGGTTGTCAAGAAAGTCGCGTTCGGACACGTCGATGATCAAAACGTTCAAATCTGTTTGCGATTTGATGTAATCAAGATAACCGCGGTTCAATTTCTCAAGGTAATCTGCAGCGATGTCCTGTTCATAATCGCGGCCGCGGCGTTTTATGTTTTCCAAAAGTCTTTCGGTATTTTGGTACAGATAAATATAAAGATCGGGTTTTGGGATTTCTTTGTAAATGATCTCGAACAATTTTCGGTACAACCGATATTCATCATCGGTCAAGGTCACTTTCGCAAAAATCAGCGACTTGAAAATATGGTAATCGGCAATGATGAAATCCTTGAAAAGGTCAAATTGAGCAAGATCATCGGCAATCTGCTGGTAGCGATCGGCAAGAAATGACATCTCCAACGGAAACGCATATCTTGTTTGATCTTCATAGAATTTTGGCAAAAATGGATTGTCGGCAAATCGCTCGAGCACAGTCTTTGCATTGAAATCCTCTGCAAGCTTGTTGGTCAAAGTCGTTTTTCCCGCACCAATATTTCCCTCTATTGAAATGTAATTGAATTTTGAAATCCCAAGGTCGGCAATAGGCAATTTAAGTTCGCCAACCACCTTGCAGTTGCTTTTGTCCTTGGAAGCGCGAAGAAGTTCGGGCAGGTATTTTTGAAGTATCGGATGTCGCCAATCGAGGTTAAGGTCGCGCATTGGCAACATCACGAACATCCGTTTTTGCATCAGCGGATGCGGAACATTGAGTTTTTCGCTCGCAATTATCTGCTCTCCATACGCGATCATATCGATATCGATAACGCGATCCTCATAATTATCAGAATCAATTTTAACCCGTCCCAAACGTGTTTCGATTTCCTGCAACTTTTCCAAAAGACCGAGCGGCTCTTCATGGCTGTGGACAGCTATGGCGCAATTGTAGAAACTTCCACTGTCAAATCCCCAGGACGGCGTTTCGTAAATCTTGGAAACCTTCACGACAGTGGAGACTTCGTTATGTATAATCTCGATTGCCTTTTCGATATTGTTTCGGCGATTGCCAAGATTGCTTCCGAGCGCGAGAATTATTTGATGTTGGTGGTTCATAAGCGAACAAATTAACTAAAACAATTTTATATAAAAAGTATATTTGCACCGCGAGTTTTACAAAAGTTTTCCCCTTAAAATCTGTGTCAATTCTCGCACTAACACTATTTACAACAAAACATGTTCTATGAGATTTTTATCCAATATTCTATCGACCATCATCGGTCTTTTTGTTTTCTTTTTGCTGCTGTTTTTTCTTGTGCTAATTTTTGCGGGCATTGCGTCTAGCGGTTCCCACGGTGTTTCTGTCGAAAAAAATTCGGTAATAGAGCTTGATCTGTCCAAGGTTGCGCACGATTATGGCGGAAAGTTCAACTACAAGGATTTTGATTATTTCAATGCGCGCCACGATGGTGTTTTTGATGTTCTAAAAGCTATTGAAAACGCGAAAGAGGACAGCAATATCAAGGGGATCTCGATCCTGAACGATGAATCTTCCCTGGGAATGGCCCAGTCAAAAGCCGTACGGGATGCTTTGATACATTTTAAGACGTCGGGCAAATTTGTTTACGCTTACGCGAATACTTTTAATCAGCGGGAATATTACATCAACTCCGTTGCCGACCAAGTTTACCTGAATCCTGTTGGAGATATGGACTTCAAGGGACTTTCGACCGAGCTGATGTTCTTCAAGGATCTTCAGGAAAAGTCGGGCATCAAATTGGAAGTGATACGTCATGGCAAATACAAAAGCGCCGTAGAACCATTTCTGGAGAACGAAATGAGCGATGCCAACCGCGAGCAGGTCTCGAGCCTTTTGAATTCTGTTTGGAACAATTTTGCCGCCGATATTGCCAAGAGCAGAAAGATTTCTGTCGAAAAAGTGAACGAAATTGCGTCTGGTATGCTTGCGAGAACGCCCGAAATGGCAAAATCGCAAATGCTGGTTGACAAGGTTGCCTATGAGGATGAATACCACAACGCGATTAAAAAACTCTTGAAAGTCGACGCCGACAAGGATTACAACTCGATAAAAATCCTCGATTATATCGAAAGCTCCAACGGTTCGGATATCGATCTTGGCGATGATGTTGTTGCGGTAATTTACGCTCAGGGCGAAATTGGCAGCGGCGAAGGCGACATCAATACGGTTGGCGAACTTTCGATGCGACGATCTTTGCAAGAAGCCGCGCGCGACAAAAAAGTCAAGGCAATCGTGCTTCGAATCGATTCCCCCGGCGGAAGCGCGTTGACATCGGATCTGATCTGGCGCGAGATCGAGATCACGAAAAAGAAAAAACCAGTGGTGGTCTCAATGGGAAATGTTGCAGCTTCGGGCGGATATTACATCGCGTGCAACGGTAACAGGATTTTTGCCGAACCGACAACGATCACGGGCTCGATCGGTGTTTTTGGGGTTTTGCCAAATTTCACGACATTGAGCAATCGCGTGGGAATTCATACACAGCAAGTAAAAACCCATCAGAATGCCGGCGGTTATTCGCCTTTTATGCCGCTTGATCCCGCATTTGAAAAAGTGACACAAGAAGGAGTCGAAAGAATCTATAAAACCTTCGTTTCTCGTGTTTCCGATGGCAGAAAAATGTCGTTCCAAGCCGTTGATTCTGTCGCGCAAGGAAGAGTTTGGTCGGGAACCGAAGCTGTAAAGATAGGTTTGGTGGACGAACTTGGTGGAATGGACGCCGCCGTGAAATATGCCGCCAAACTTGGTAAAACGAAAGACTATAGAACGAGAAATTATCCACAGTTCGAGCGCGACCTTGGCGATTTGCTCGGTTCGCTTGGCATACCTTTTGTGAAAAGCAAGGCAGATTTAATCAAGGAGGAAATCGGGACGGAGCAATATGAAATGCTTCAGAAAGTAACGAAATCGGGCAAAATGAAAGGCATTCAGGCACGAATTCCGTTCGAGATCAAGTTGGACTGATGTTTTGAATTTGGCGAAAGCCGCATGTTTTCACGCTAAAGTCCAGATAAATGATCCTCCGATTCCTTTGATTTGAAGAATGTGGTTAAATTTGCGCAACATCATAATTCGGCGAAAGCCAAATCTTTTCTCTTATGTTCAAAAAAATCGTAATTGGTATTTTTATATTTCTGTTCGTGATCGTCGCGGCACTTTTCGCGATTCCAATTTTTTTCAAGGATGCCATAAAGGCGAAAATAGCGCAGACCATCAACAACAATCTAGATGCAACGGTATCTTTTGCCGATGCCGATCTGAGTCTTTTCAGGAGTTTTCCGCACGCGAATGTGGCCATCGACAATCTTTTGATTATCAATAAAGCGCCATTTGCCGGCGATACCTTGGTCTCCATGGGCAAGCTCGACCTTCAGATGTCGATCAGGGAACTTTTCAAAGATGCCAACGAACCGATCAATATTGACGGGATTTCGTCAACAAATGGCCGGGTGAACATTGTTTTCAACAAAGACGGCATCGGCAATTTTGACATTGCGCTAAAAGACCAGAAAGACAAGCCTTCCGGCAAAAGCGACCCGGTGAACTTGAGCATAAAATCATACAAAATCGAGAATTTTGCGTTCAAATATTTTGATGAGAGGTCCAAAATAAAACTGCTCATTGACAGTCTTGACCATTCCGGCAAGGGCGATTTCGCGAAAAGCATTCTCGATCTCGACACCAAATCGACGGCACGAGTAAGTTTTAATATGGACAGCGTCAATTATATGAATAAGGTAAGATTGCAGCTCGATGCGATATTGAACATCAATCTGGACAACAGCACCTACACTTTCAAAGAGAACAAGGCGCTGATCAACAAACTCCCGCTGACCTTCAACGGCGCAATTCAATTGCTCGAAAAAGGACAGCGGTACGACCTGACCTTCAAAACACCAACGTCAAGTTTCCAAAATTTCTTGGGTTTGATTCCGTCGGCATATTCGGGAAAACTTGACAACGTGAAAACCACCGGCGATTTCGCGGTAAGCGGCTTTGCAAAAGGAGTTTACACAGAAACAACAGTACCAAAATTCAAGCTGGCGATTTCGAGCAACAATGCGTCTTTCAAATATCCCGACCTGCCAAAATCTGTCACCAATATTGTAATCGACACCAAAATCATCAATGAAACGGGCAATCTCAACGACACTTATGTCAATCTTGACAAACTTTCGTTCAAGATCGATCAAGATGTTTTCAACGCGACGGCAAATGTTAGGAACGTGGTCGAAAATCCAGTGGTCAACGCCAAACTAAAAGGAACGATTAACCTAGCCAATGTTTCAAAAGCCTATCCTATCAAGCTTTCGACACCTCTTTCGGGAATATTGAACGCCGACATCACCACAAAATTCGATATGAAATCGGTCGAGGAAAGCCGTTATGACAACATGCAGAACTCTGGAACAATGACCATTAGCGGTTTCAATTACCAGGATGGAAACAGCCAAGCCTTGAGCATCAACAGGGCTTCGGTGAAGTTTGACACTTACAAGATCAACCTCGAAAACCTTGAAGCCTCAACTGGAAGAAGCGATTTGAAAATTCAGGGCGTTCTTGAGAATTTCTACGGATTTATGTTCAAGAAACAAGTACTCAAGGGCAATTTCAATATGCAATCGAACCAATTTGCGGTATCGGATTTTATGACATCTGAACCAACAAAAACGACAACACCAAGCAAAAAAGAGCCGGTGAAAATCCCAGCATTTTTGGATTGCACGCTCAATGCCATCGCCAATACTGTACTTTACGACAATCTGGTATTGAAAAATGTTTCGGGAAAAGTGATCATCAAGGATGAAAGAGCAGTGCTCGAAAATGTGAAGACCTCGATTTTTGGTGGAAATATAATCGTATCGGGAACGGTGAGCACAAAAAACGCGATACCGACTTTTGGGATGGAACTCGGACTAGCCGGTGTTGACATTCAGCAAACATTCACACAGCTGGAAATGATGAAAAACATCGCGCCCATTGCGGGCGTGATCAATGGAAAACTTAATTCTACAATCAAGGTGAACGGAATTTTGGATGCCAAGGAAATGACGCCAGACCTGAAATCTTTGACGGGAAACCTGATCGGGCAATTGCTTTCGACAACATTAAACGAGAGCAATTCGCCCTTGTTGAGCAAGCTTGATGACAACATTAAGTTCATCGACCTCAAAAAATTCAATCTCAACGACCTCAAAGCAGCGCTAACATTTGAAAATGGAAGAGTGAATGTAAGGCCTTTTGACATCAAATACCAGGACATAAAAGTAACGGTTGGCGGATCGCACGGTTTTGACGAATCGATGGCGTACAATGTCAAGTTCGATGTTCCTGCTAAATATCTTGGGACAGAAGCCAACAAGCTTTTGGCAAGCCTTTCACCAACCGAACAGGGCAAAATACAGAATATTCCAATCACGGCAAATCTTACGGGAAGTTTTAAAAACCCGTCAATAACAACCGATGTAAATCAAGCGGTAACGAATCTTGCGACACAACTTGTTCAGCAACAAAAAGATAAACTAATCCAGCAAGGAACGAGCGCGCTTGGCAATATTATCAACGGCGCAACCAAGCCGAAAGATTCTGCCAATGCAGCGCCAACGCAAAATCCTTCGACGCAAATTGTGAAAGATAAAGCAGCCGATATTTTAAACGGTCTTTTCAACAAGAAGAAGGACAAGAAATAATCAATTGACTTCGAGATTTATCTTATAACCTTCAAAAGTTCTGACGTTCATCACGCTTCCATCCACAAAAATGAGGTATTGTCCCTTAATTCCCGCCAATCTACCCGAATAATTGGGCGTTTTATCAAGGTTTAAACCTGTTGCTTTTTTAGGGTGAACCTCTATTGGATAATTGATGTGAAGATGGTCATGAATTTCGGGATTGTAGAATTCTCTAACTTCATCGGGCAATAAATCGAAAACGCGCTGTTTTTCCGTCAAAAGGTCACAAATCGAAAGCTCGTTCTGGAGCATTTTTCGCCAGTTGGTCTTGTCGGCAAAATGCTTTTTCATCTCCACTTCAGTGATTCCCGCAAGGTAACGGTTGGGCACTTCCACAACGGTTATGGCTTGACAAGCACCTTGATCAATCCAACGCGTCGGCATTTGGGACTTTCGGGTCACGCCAACTTTCACTTCGCTTGACAGCGCCAAATAAACAATGTGCGGTTTCAATTGCACGCGACTTTCATAATCGAGATCACGATCTGCGACGCCAAGATGTGCCGTGCTCAACTCCGGTCGCATGATCCAATCGCCGACTGCCGCGCTTTTATAGAAGCAATCATAACAAAATCCCTGTCGCCAAATCTTCTTCTGCTTGCTACAATTGAGACATTGGTATCCGGAGTGAGAAATCGAAATCTGTTTCCCGATAAGCTGGTTGACGTGGAGAAAATCAGCATCAAAAATCATATAATATTGAATGGGATCTGCAAATTCGGTGTGCATTTTCCTCAAAACCAATTCGTACCGCATTTTATCGAATATTTTATGTGGTTAAAGTTATTATATTTTTGCTACTTTAGCGAAGGCAACTGTTCTCTCTTGCCAGCAATGATCATAAACGGAACACAAATCTCAATTACGAACCATGCCGTTTCCAATTATTAATTCGATCGCCACATGGTTTCTGAAACAACGGATCCATGAGATTGAACTATTTCTTAAATATCCGCATGAAGTTCAGGATGAGCTGCTAATGTCTTTGGTCCGCAGCGCGGAAAATACCGTTGTTGGTCGGGAATTCGATTTTCAATCCATTCAAAATTATCGGGCTTTCGCCCAAAATGTCCCACTTTCGACCTACGAGGAAGTAGAACCTTACATTGAGCAGACGAGAAAAGGAGCGCAGAATGTGTTTTGGCCTACGCCGATAAAATGGTTCGCCAAATCGAGCGGAACGACCAACGCCAAGAGCAAATTTATACCGGTCAGCACCGAAGCATTGGAAGATTGCCATTACAAGGGAAGCAAAGATCTGCTCTGTCTTTATCTTAACAATAACGAAACATCCTCGCTTTTTTTGGGCAAAAGCCTCAGGCTTGGTGGCAGTTCAAAGATTTATGAGGACAACAAAAGCTACTTCGGCGACCTTTCGGCGATATTGATCGAGAACATGCCCATTTGGGCAGAATTCAGCAGCACGCCGAGCAGCAAGGTTTCGCTGATGAGTCAATGGGAACTAAAAATCGACGCTATCATTCGGCAAACGCTCCACGAAAATGTCACCAGTTTCGCGGGTGTTCCATCTTGGATGATGGTGCTTCTGAACCAGGTCATGGAAACCACTGGGCGAACCAACCTGCTGGAAATCTGGCCAAATCTTGAGGCTTATTTTCACGGCGGCGTCAACTTTGAACCTTACCGCGAACAATACCAAAAAATCATTCCAAGAAAAGATTTTCGATATTATGAAATCTACAATGCTTCGGAAGGGTTTTTCGCAATCCAAGATTTGAACAATTCCAATGATCTTTTGCTGATGCTCGATTACGGAATATTCTACGAGTTCATTCCGATGGAAACTTTTGGAATGTCCGAGCAAATTACGTTGCGTTTATCAGAGGTTGAACTTTTCAAGAACTATGCGATCGTGATCACGACAAATGCGGGACTTTGGCGATACATTATTGGCGATACCGTACGTTTTACATCGCTCGACCCATATCGTATTCGCGTTAGCGGCAGAACGAAGCATCACATCAATGTTTTTGGTGAGGAACTTATGGTCGAAAACTCAGATCGTGCGATTGCAAAGGCTTGCCAAATGACGTGCAGCGACGTAATAGATTATACGGTGGCCCCAATATTTATGGATCTTCAGAACAAGGGCTCGCACGAATGGATGATCGAGTTCCGGAAAGCGCCCACAGATTTAAGGGAATTTGAACAAGTTCTTGACGAAACTTTGCAGACATTGAATTCAGATTATGAGGCAAAGCGTTTCAACAATATGACATTGAACAGGCTTTCGATAAATGTTGCAAGAGCAAATCTATTCTACGACTGGCTCAAAGAGCACGATAAACTTGGCGGGCAGCACAAGATTCCGAGACTTTCCAATAAGAGGGATTATCTGGAGCAATTGAAGTCAATGCAACACCCGATAAAGAAATGAAAAAAATAATGATAATGATGTTTCTGGCAGGCCTGATCGCTTCATGCGGACCGGCAAGGATAAAATGTGGACCGCGAGGAATTTGCAATAATTTAGCACTAGAAAATTCATTGCCGAACAGCTGATTCTTCAGCATACTAAAATGAGAAAATAAAAATCCCGCGATGTGCGGGATTTTTTTTTGTGGCAACAAATAATTATGATGCGATTTCCAATCTTTTCAAAAGGTTTTTGCTAATGGTATCGTGCACATAATCCCTGTCGATGTGGAGGTATTTCTCGTCGGAGCTTGGCAGATCGTACATTGCGTCGGTCAGCACAGCTTCGCACAATGATCGAAGACCACGCGCGCCAAGTTTGTACTCCAATGCTTTTTCAACGATGAGGTCCAACGCTTCGTTATCAATCTTGAATTCCACACTATCCATAAGGAAAAGCTTTTGGTATTGTTTGATGAGTGCGTTTTTTGGTTGGGTGAGGATGGCACGCAAGGTTTCACGATCTAATGGATCCATATGCGTCAAGACCGGCAGACGACCGATTATTTCGGGGATCAGCCCAAAATCCTTGATGTCCTTTGGAATGATATATTGAAGAAGATTGTCCTTGTCGATATTGTCAACATTTTTGGACGTGCTATATCCAACGGCTTGGCGGTTGAGCCTTTTTGAGATGACGCGGTCAATACCGTCAAATGCTCCACCTGCAATGAACAAAATATTCTGGGTATTGACCTCAACAAATTTCTGGTCTGGATGTTTTCTGCCCCCTTTCGGCGGAACATTTACAACCGTTCCTTCCAAAAGTTTTAGTAGCGCCTGTTGAACGCCCTCGCCCGAAACATCTCTGGTTATCGAAGGATTGTCGCTTTTTCTGGCAATTTTATCAATTTCGTCTATAAAAACGATTCCTCTTTCTGCTTTTGCGACATCGTAATCTGCCGCTTGTAGCAATCGTGTGAGAATGCTTTCGACATCTTCGCCAACATAACCCGCTTCGGTCAATACCGTTGCATCAACGATGGCAAGCGGAACATCGAGCATTTTTGCGATTGTTTTGGCCACAAGCGTTTTGCCGGTTCCTGTTTGCCCCACCATGATGATGTTGCTTTTTTCTATCTCCACATCGTCATTGAGCTGTTGCTGCATCAATCTTTTGTAGTGGTTGTAGACCGCGACGGCCATTACTTTTTTGGTCTGGTCCTGCCCAATGACATATTGGTCCAGAAATTCGCGGATTTCTTTTGGCTTGCGAAGCACAAGATCTGTGGCGAGCTTGCTGCTGCCGCTTGTCTTGAGTTCTTCCAATACGATGCCGTGCGCCTGTTCGATGCACTTGTCGCAGATGTGGGCATTGATTCCCGCGATCAAAAGATTGGTTTCAGGTTTTTTTCTACCGCAAAACGAACAATCTAGAATTTCTTTGGCCATGGTACTTTGTTTTGTTTCTGCCGAAAAATTTTATACTTGGTCTTTATTTTGTCCTTCTCAAAACCTCGTCGATCATTCCATACTCCTTCGCTTCATCGGCCTTCATCCAATAATCGCGTTCGCTGTCCTTGTGAACTTTATCATAAGATTGACCCGAATGGTTCGCTATAATATGGTAAAGTTCTTCTTTGAGTTTTAGCATTTCGCGAAGGTTGATTTCCATATCTGTCGCAACGCCTTGTGCTCCGCCCGAAGGCTGGTGAATCATAACTCTGGAATGTGGAAGTGCAGATCGTTTCCCTTCAGCGCCAGCGCACAATAAAACGGCGCCCATAGAAGCCGCCATTCCCGTGCAGATCGTGGCAACATCCGGTTTGATGTATTGCATTGTATCATAAATCCCAAGTCCGGCATAAACACTTCCGCCCGGCGAATTTATATAAATCTGGATATCCTTGGATGCATCAGCGCTTTCTAGAAAAAGCAACTGTGCCTGGACGATATTCGCGATTTGGTCGTCAACTCCCGTTCCAAGAAATATGATTCTATCCATCATCAATCTCGAAAATACGTCTAGCTGCGAAACGTTGAGTTGGCGCTCCTCGATAATATAAGGAGTCATATTGCTCGGCGAGATGCGTCCTACTATTTTGTCGTAGTATAGTGCATTGACACCGTGCTGTTTGGTTGCATATTTTTTGAATTCTTTTCCGAAATCCATCCGTGCAATTATATTTAATCGTTGATAATTGTGTTCAAAAGTAAGCGTTACTGAATCAAATATACAAATTAATCGACTTTATTCGCCGTACATCTCATTTACAAAATTGGGGTAATCCATAGTTTTGGTGGTCGATGGGACTTTTTCTTTGAAAAGATTCAGCATTTTTGCGCTCATCAATTGATCTGAAAGTCTTTTTACTTCTTCCTGGTTGCCGATAACCCGTGCCACGATTGCGTCAATTTCTTCCTTGGATGGATCCATCTGGCCAAACTGCGCCATTTGGCTCTTTATAAGGTTTGCGGTGTATTCTTTCAATTCCTCAAAAGTGATTTTGAGACCGTTCTCTTCGATGACTTTTGCTTCGATAAGCTGGTAACGAAGTGCGTTCTCGCTTTTGTCGTATTCTGCCGCTGCTTGTTCCGCAGCCATTTTTACCTTGCCCGAAACCTGGATCCATTTAATCAGGAATTCTTTTGGAAGATCAAATTTTGTGCTTTCCAGCAAAGCTTGGGTCGAATCATTCAGGAATTTTTGGTCGGACTGCGATGTGAGTTGCTGCTCGATATCGGCCTTGATCCGCGATCTGGCCTCGGCTTCGTCGGCAACTTTTCCGGCACCAAAGATTTTCTCCAGAAATTCTGGCGTAATCTCAGCAAGTTCAGTATGATTTATTTCCTCGATGGTAAATTCGAGCATCGTATCGAGGTTGTGGACTTGGTCATGCTCGATTTTAAGAAAATCCATAAGCTTGTGGTCATCGTCAAAAAGGCCGTTGGTTTCGATTGAAACCACATCGCCCACCTTTTTTCCGATGAAAGCCCTTTTTGCTTTGTCACTTGCAAATTGGCTCAAGGTAAACTGCGCGTTTGTATCGATGCCCATCTTTGGATTGTGAAAAGTTCCCGTAATATCTTCCTTTTCAACAATTTCTTGTTTCGGGCTCATTTTGCCAAACTGCTTCCGGCCGCGATCCAATTGTTCGTTGACCATATTTTCGTCCGCCTTTATTTCATATCGGACCACACTTGGTATCGAGGAAATATCTACATTGAAGGTTGGGACTTTGCCCACTTCAAACTCGAAGAAATTCTCATTTGCCTCCCAGTCGATATTGATACCTTCTTTTGGAATGGGCTGGCCCAGAATATCGAGTTTTTCGCTTTCGATGTGCTTTGTTAGGCCTTCTTGCAACATTTTATTGATAGCATCGAGCCTCAACGGGTTGCCATATTGCTTTTCGATGTAGGCCATGGGCACTTCGCCTTTTCTAAAACCAGGAATAGAGGCGGTTTTTACATATCCATTCAATGTTCTTTGGACCTTGGGCTCATATTCTGCCTTGGATATTTTTATGGTAATTACGGCATTGAGATCGTCGATGTTCTGTGTTGTGGCAGTCATATTGTATATTGAAAATAGGACGGCAAAATTAACATTATTTTGGATGAAAGCCAAGTTTGGGATAATTCCATCGAAAGAACAATTGAAGTGTTCAATATTTTTTTGAAATTTCCCGATTTAATAGTATATTGCACGCTTAACCAAAACTTTAACCACCATGAAAAAAATTCTACTTTCTCTTTTCGCATTTTCGGCAATGAGTATTTCAGCGCAAGTAACTGTGTTCGAGGACGGCTTTGAAACCTACGATGACTTTGTTATAACAGGATTTGGCGGGTGGCAAACCTTGGATATCGACGGGCTAACAACCTATGGTACAGATACGGGCGATTGGCCCAACATTGGCGTTCCACAAGCGTGGCAGATCTTCAATCCTTCAACAGCAACGAACGCTGACAATAGCACAGAATCGTGTGCCACCGGTGAAGATCGCAATTTCGACCCCCATGGTGGTCAAAAGTATGCTGGTTCGTGGGCCGCGGTTCCATCAGAGACTGGAGGTCCTTCCGCCAATGAAGATTATCTTATCAGTCCGCCGATCGCCCTTGGAACGTCAAATAATGAACTCACTTTTTGGATCAAGCAATTGTCGTCATGCTATGGCATCGAAAAATTCAGGGTAGGTGTCTATGTTGGTTCGGGAATGCCTACAAGCGGCTCCGACTTTACAATTATCTCTGGCATTCCGGCCCAAAATGCCTCGACATCATGGGTGCTGAAAACTTATGCGCTTAATGCATACAGCAATCAAACCATCCGAATAGGCATCAAAAACCAAAGTGCAGATGCTTATATGTTGATGGTCGATGATTTTAAAGTGACCTCTTCAAATTTGAAGACCAAGGATTTTGCAGAATCAAATTTTGGCGTAAGCCCGAATCCTGTGAAAAACAGTTTGAACCTTAAAAACTTGCAAAGTGTTAAAATCTCGCAAATTCAGATAACCGATCTTAATGGGAGAACTGTGCAAACACGCAACTTCGGAAACGTTGCTCAAGATTTGACCGTGGATGTTGCCGCGCTTTCGTCGGGTGTTTATCTACTTAGCATAACTTCTGACCAAGGAAGTACAGTTAAGAAAATAATCAAGGAATAGGCATCTTGTCATTCTTTAAAGAGCCCGTTGTTTTCGCGGGCTTTTTTTTAACTTTATTTTAAATGTAGGTTTAAGGAATTTATACCTAAATTTGCTCAATTACGTTTAATCAATTCAAACTTTTATTATGAAAAAATTATTACTTCTTTCGATTATGCTTGTTGCTGGTAGCGCAAGCGCTCAATCATGGGTCGTGCGCGCTTCTGGATTTTCCGCGGCGTCACGAGGAATTTCGGGATTTTCTATTGTTGACCCCAACGTTGCTTGGGCGTTTGCTCGTGATGGTAGTGCAGCTGCTGCCGTTAACGTACGTGACGTAACCGTTACCACGAATGGTGGTGACACTTGGGTTGCCAAGACTGCAAACCCTGGAATTGGACAAATCAACGCCGCTAATTCAGCAGTTGGTGGAATTTCAGCTGTGAGCGCTACAACTGCTTACGTTGCAATCTACCCTGGGGCTGCAAATGGCTCCAATGCAATTCTTCAAACAACAAATGGTGGAACAACGTGGACAAAACAAGCTTCAGCAGCCTATGGTTCGAGTTCTTTTACCAATATTGTGCACTTTTTCAATGCCAATGATGGTGTAACAATGGGAGATCCAATAGATGGATATTTTGAGATATACACAACCGCCGATGGTGGAATCACATGGACGCGTGTACCACAAGCTAGCATTCCCGATCCACTTGCTGGCGATGAATATGGTTACACCAACCTTTTCTCTTCCGTAGGAAACACACTGTGGTTCGGTACTTCTTCCGGACGTTTGTACAAATCTACCGATAAGGGCATGAACTGGACAGTAGCACAAACGCCGATCTCTGATTTCAACGGTGGTAAAGTTACTTTCAGTAATCAAATGAACGGTCTTTTGCTTTTTTCTGACGGAAACCTTTACAATACATTGGATGGTGGCGTAACTTGGACACCTGTTGCTGTTTCTGGCCCACTCTACACTACCGATATTGACTATGTTGACGGAACTTCTAAAGCTGTTTCAGTAAGCGCGGCCCAAGCTTCTCAAGGTACTTCTTACACATTGAACGATGGTATGACGTGGACCCAACTTCCAACACCAACTGCCACCGACCAATTTACAGCAGTGGAATTCATCAGCGAAACTACAGGTTACGGTGGTGGTTTCAATACTTCTGCAACTGTTGGCGGAATCTTCAAATATGTAGGTACAGAGTTGAAAAAAGATACTTTCAACTTCCAGAACCAGGTATCATTGTTCCCTAACCCAACTACAGGTTTTGTGAACCTTAACGGAAAAGGAATCAACAATGTAACTGTTTACAACCTTCTTGGAAAACAAGTATTGACTCAAGACTTCTCTACTATAGATGAGGCTTCATTTGATATGTCATCGCTTTCTACAGGTGCTTATCTTGTAAAAGCTTCTTCTGAAAACGGAGCGGTTCAAACAATCAAAGTATTGAAAAACTAATTCAAGACAACTTGAAATTCAAAGCCCTTCCAAGTTGGAAGGGCTTTTTTTATTCCAAAAAATTGAGGCTCATTTCCAGAAACTCTGTTGGCTTCTCGGCGTGCAGCCAATGTCCGGCGTTTTCTATGGCAAGAATTTTTGCTTGGGGGAAATGCGAAATGATGTTGGGGAAATCTGAGTCGAGGATATAGTCTGAATTTCCGCCACGGATGAACAAGGTTGGCTTATTAAATATTTTCCCCACAAGGTCATCAACGCCAACAGAATCCTTGTTGGCCAGAAACGCCTCGAGATTGAATCGGAATGCGAGCTGGTCGGGATTTTTCCAATAAAGGCTTTTCAGTAAAAACTGACGCGTCCCAAATTCGGGGACAAATTTTTCCATTTGATCATCTGCTTGTTCGCGAGACGGTTTTTTTGAGAAGTCGATGGACGAAAGTCCATTGAGGATTTGGCCGTGGTGCGGTTTGTAATATTTTGGCGCGATGTCGGCAATGATTAGTTTTTCGACCATTTCTGAAAAAGCTGTCGCGAACATCATCGCGACTATTCCGCCCATTGAATGACCTATCAAATCTATTGTTGAAAGATTGTGCTGCTTGCAATATTCCAGAATATCTTCTGCCATCGCTCTGTAAGATGTATCGTCGCTGTGCGGACTTCTGCCGTGGTTGCGAAGGTCGAGCAGGTGAACTTCAAAATTGTTCTCCGCATATTGGTTGCCAAGCGTTTTCCAATTGTCGGACATACCGAGAAAGCCGTGAAGTATCAAAAGCGGTTTTCCGGTTCCGATTATTTTTGAATAGAGGTTCATGGGACTTATCTGTTTGAATGATTGAATGATTGCAGTATATTATGGCTGAACCTTTATGTAGCAGATAGCGCAGCGCGTGAGGGATCGAGGCGGCATCCTTTTTATTCCGCCTTTTCGGCGGAAGAAAAAGATACAGCCGAAAGCCCGACCCCGATTTTTCTTCGGGGTCACGCCCAAAAAATAATTATTGTCGCGCTAGCTTGTGCAGATACATATTGACAACATTATCGAGACCTAGGTAGAGCGCTTCGCAAATGAGCGCGTGGCCAATGGAGACCTCGAGCAAATTGTTAATATTCTCGCTGAAAAACCTAATATTTTCGAGGCTCAGATCGTGGCCGGCATTGAGACCGAGATTTAAATCGCGCGCTACATTTGCCGCTTCCACGTATTTTTTAATAGCGACTTGTGGACTTTTCGGATACTCATGCGCAAAATCCTCGGTGTAAAGTTCGACACGATCGGTGCCCGTAACCGCGGCGGCTTCGATCATTTTTGGGTCGGCGTCAACAAAAATCGATGTCCGTATATTATGTCTCTTGAACTCTGCGATGACCTCGATAAGAAAATCCTTGTTTTTTATCGTATCCCAACCGGCATTTGACGTTATCGCGCCGGGCTTGTCGGGAACCAGCGTGACCTGTGTCGGCTTGATGTCAAGAACAAGGTTTACAAAATCGTCCTGTGGATTGCCCTCGATATTGTACTCTGTGGTGATGATATTCTTGAGGTCGCGCGCATCTTGATAGCGAATATGGCGTTCGTCTGGCCGCGGATGAACGGTTATCCCGTGTGCGCCAAAACGCTGTACGTCAGTGGCAACTTTTAGCAAATTGGGCACGTTTCCGCCACGGGCATTTCGCAAAGTCGCGATTTTATTGATGTTGACGCTAAGTTTTGTCATGGTCGTTTGGTTGAAAATTCTTCTGCTTCAAGCACATTGAGCCACAAAAATACAAAGTTGCGTCACGGCTTATTGCATAAATTTGATTAATTTGCGGCAGCTATTCGCACCAAATGACGGCAATAAACGATTATATCACGAACGATTACAAAGCCCTGGACAGCAATGTCGAGATAGCCGCCGTACAGGAATTTTTTGCCGACGTTTCCTACTCGCACTTTCCTGTCGTGCAGGAAGGAATATATATTGGGAGCATCGGCGCCGAAGATGCGGAGACATTCGACACGACCAAAAAACTGGCCGAATACCGCTATGCGCTCGAGGGTTTTTTTGCGCGAACAACAATGATCTGGCTTGACGTTCTGGAAGTTTTTGCTCGATACCACTCCAATGTTGTTCCGGTGCTGAACGACGCCAACGATTATGTTGGCTATTATGAGATCGAGGATATCGTGCGGTTTTTTCACGAAACACCGTTCATGAAAGAGCAGGGCGGCATCATCGTTGTTCGAAAAGCGATGCTGGATTACACAATGAGCGAGGTCGTGCAGATTGTTGAATCCAATAATGGCAAAATATTAGGGTGTTTCATGTCGAAGGTCGATGCGGAAAATGTGGAAATAACAATCAAGCTGAACCTTGGCGCGATGAACGAGATTATACAGACTTTCCGACGGTACAATTACGAGATCGTTAGCGAGCACGCCGACGACAATTATATTGTGACTCTCAAAGAGAGATCTGATT
>JBBSUW010000040.1:0-20863 GCA_038234025.1 Flavobacteriales bacterium | reverse complement strand
TAGCTTATGTTTCATAAAGAAGGTGGCAAGATCATTTTGATCTCTACTACGCTCACCGTTATTTTACTTTTGGTTACCGATAAATTCGTGACTTTGCACTGGCTTCGAACGACTATAATGATTGTTATCGTACTGTTCTTGATTCTTGTTCTCCAATTTTTCAGAAATCCAAAAAGATTGTATGGCGACAGCGACCACCAGATCATTTCGCCCGTTGACGGGAAGGTTGTCGTGATCGAAGAAGTTTACGAACCCGAATTCTTTAAGGACAAGAGGTTGCAGGTTTCGATATTTATGTCGCCGATAAATGTTCATGTCACTAGATATCCGTTGAGCGGTCGCGTTGAATACAGCAAATACCATCCGGGAAAGTACCTCGTGGCCTGGCATCCAAAGGCAAGCACCGAAAATGAGCGCACCACCGTGGTTGTCGAAAACAGGATATTCGGCGCGGTGCTATACAGACAGATCGCGGGCGCGCTTGCCAAACGAATCGTCAATTATGCAAAAGAAGGCATGCAGGTTGTTCAGGGCAACGATGCGGGATTCATCAAGTTCGGAAGCCGTGTCGATCTTTTTTTGCCAATTGGAACGCAGCTCAATGTGAAGCTTAACCAAAAAGCCAAAGGAGGCAAAACGGTCATCGCCATAATCGAGGAATGATGGATGATCTTCAGAAAAAATTTGAAGAAGCGGTCGAGAAAGCCTCAAATATGGTTCAGGCCGAAATTCCGCAAGATGTCCAATTGAGGCTTTATTCCTCTTTTAAGCAGGCTACTTATGGAAATTTTGACATTCGGCAAAGCACAAATTTTCATTTGCGAGATGCTTTCAAGACAAATGCTTGGATGCAGGTGAGCCACTTGACGCCCGATGAGGCAAAAAAAATGTACATAGAAATCATTGCCACACTTTCCAAGGATGAATAATCATATTCGAACAAAACTATTGTGGATTTTGCCTTTGGCGATAATCGCGCTCACAAGCTGCAACAACCGAAAATACACCGAAGTGGTTGAAGTCCCACTTCCCGCGGCCGCGGAAAAAATGACGCTCGGCGATCCAAATGACGTTCATTCTGATACTGGTCCGTTCTCGATGGTGAAATTGCCCTACAGTTATGATGCCATGGCGCAGTCAATCGATGCCGCAACGATGGAAATCCACTATTCAAAGCACTACTTGGCATACACGAACAATCTCAACACGGTCGTCGCCGGATCCGATTTTGAAAAGATGAAAATCGAGGAAATCCTGGGCAAGCTTGACAACAATCCCGATCTTCGCAACAATGCCGGTGGTTATTACAACCATACGTTATTTTGGGAAACCATCGGTGCAAAGGTCAAAACCGTACCAAAAGATACGATTGCCTATGCAATCAAACGAGATTTTGGCGGGTATGAAAATTTCAGGATTGCATTTATCGACGCGGCTTCAAAGCAGTTTGCTTCAGGTTGGGCTTGGTTGATCGTGGACAAATCTGGCAAGCTTCAGGTTACCATAACTTCAAACCAGGACAATCCGCTGATGTCTCAATCACTGGTTTCTGGAACACCGATATTGGCGCTCGATCTTTGGGAACATTCATATTATCTAAAATATCAATACCGCCGACGAAAATATATCGAAGCGTTCTTCAATGTGATCAACTGGAACAAGGTCAATGAAAAGTACGAGGACGCGATTCGGAAAAAGTATTAGGTCACGATAAACCCTTCAAGCTTTCGGTGATTGTTTCAATCTTTGCCAAAGCATCTGCTTCCTTGTTTTTCTCGTTTTGCAAAACAGCATCGGGCGCGCCCGCAACAAATTTTTGGTTGCCCAATTTTGACTGAACCGATTTCAAAAATCCTTGTGTGTATTTCAATTCCGTTTCAAGTTTTTGTCTTTCTGCTTCAACGTCCAACGAATCTCCTATCGGCACGAAATATTCATTTTGACCAGCGCGAAAGCTTATCGCCGCGCTTACTTTGTCTTGCACATAATCAAGTTTTTCAATATTTCCAAGCTTGATAATGATTGGGTCAAAAGTTTTTGAGGTTTTATTTGTGGCAAGGACTGAAAGATTTATTGGATTCTTAAAAGCAATATTTTTTTCCTTGCGCAAATTGCGAATACCCGAAATCACTTCCGAAGCGCCATCAAATTCTGACAGAATTTCAATATCGAAATTTGAAATCTTTGGCCAATTTCCAATAATCAATGCTTCTTTTTCAGTTCTGTCTTTGATCAAGTGCCAGATTTCCTCTGTCAAGAAAGGCATGAACGGATGCAACAATGTGAGCAATGTTTCAAGAAGCGTCGTGGTTTCTTCGACTGTTTTTCGATCAATTGGTTGTTGGTACGCCGGTTTTATCATTTCGAGATACCATGAACAGAAATCGTCCCAAACCAATTTGTAGATTGACATCAACGCATCTGAAATGCGGTATTTTTCAAAGTGGTCTTCGATCTCTATAATATCTTTTGCCAGTTTTGCACTGAACCATTCAAGGGCAAGTCGAGATGATAAGGGTTGTTGAATATTATTGTCTATTTCCCAACCATGAATCAGTCGGAAAGCGTTCCAGATTTTGTTGGCGAACGAACGACCTTGCGCACAAAGTTCTTCATCGAACATAATATCGTTACCGGCAGCCGCGCTGAGCAAAAGTCCTACACGAACACCGTCGGCACCGAATTTCTCGATCAGCTCCAGCGGATCTGGGGAATTGCCCAGTGACTTTGACATTTTCCTGCGGCTTTTGTCGCGAACCAAACCAGTGAAATAAACATTTGTGAAAGGTTTTTCGCCCGTATATTCATAACCTGCCATGATCATTCGGGCAACCCAAAAGAAAATAATATCTGGACCGGTCACGAGGTCGTTTGTTGGATAGTAATACTTGAAATCCTCGTTTTCGGGATTGTTGATGCCATTAAAAACGGTTATCGGCCAAAGCCATGACGAGAACCAAGTGTCCAGAACATCATCGTCTTGACGCAATTTTTCTACAGAAAGCTCTGCATTGTCCGATTTTTTTCTTGCAAGAATCAATGCTTCTTTTAAAGTCTCTGCCACAACAAAATCGTCATCGCCGGTGCCGTAATAAAATGCCGGGATTTGTTGTCCCCACCAAAGCTGTCGAGAAATGTTCCAATCGCGGATGTTCTCGAGCCAATGTCGATATGTGTTCTCGAATTTTTTGGGGTAAAGATTCACTTCAGAATCTTCCAGAACGGCTTTGATAGCAGGTTTAACCAAATCTTCCATTTTCAGGAACCATTGGTGAGAAAGTCGAGGTTCGATCACGGCTTTCGTCCTTTCGGAAGTGCCGACCTTATTATGATGTGTTTCAATCTTTTCGAGCATACCTTTTTCCTGAAGTTCGCTGGCAATCTGCTCACGAACAACAAATCTATCCAATCCATTGTAATGCATGCCGTTTTCGTTCAGCGTTGCATCGTCATTGAAAACATCAACCATCTCGAGGTTGTGGCGTTCGCCGATAGCCATATCGTTGGTGTCATGTGCCGGAGTGACTTTTAGACAACCGGTTCCAAATTCAATGTCGATATAATCATCTTGAATGATTGGAACAGCGCGGTTCACAATTGGAACAATGGCATTTTTGCCAAGAAGATGAAGGTATCGCTCATCATTTGGATTCACGCAGATGGCTGTATCGCCAAAAATAGTTTCGGGGCGCGTGGTCGCAACGACAAGGAATTCTTCAGAACCTTCAATTTTATATTTGATGTAATAAAGTTTTCCGACCTGGTCTTCGTGGATTACTTCCTCGTCGGAAAGTGTGGTTTTTGCTTGCGGATCCCAATTGACCATTCTATAGCCGCGATAAATGAGTCCTTTATTATAGAGGTCGATGAAAGATTTTACTACCGACGAAGCAAGATCGTCATCCATAGTAAACTTTGTTCGCTCCCAATCACATGACGCACCGAGTTTTTTCAGTTGTTCGAGAATGACACCGCCGTATTCGGTTGTCCAATCCCAAGCGTGCTTAAGAAATTCGCCACGAGTAAGGTCATTTTTATTGATGCCATTGCTCTTGAGCCTTGCAACAACCTTGGCTTCTGTTGCAATCGAAGCGTGATCGGTTCCAGGAACCCAACAGGCGTTGAGTCCCTTGAGACGTGCTTTTCTAATCAAAACATCCTGGATTGTATTGTTCAGCATATGTCCCATATGAAGAACACCGGTAACATTTGGTGGCGGAATCACGATGGTATATGCTTCGCGATCATCGGGAACGGAATGGAAATAATTGTTGCGCATCCAGTATTCGTACCATTTTGATTCGGCCTGTTGTGCGTCAAACTGCGGAGGAATGTTCATAAGTTTTAAGATCGAAGATTTTGTGCAAAAAGATACTTTGCTGGCAGTAAACTCTAGCCCCGATTGAAGCGGAAATCCTTTTATATAATCCACTGACCGGTGCGGCAAGTTGGGATTATAAAAAAGATTGCAGCGGAAAGCGGGATAAAGCTCCAAAAAATCATTTATTACTGGCCCGAAACTTTGGTATGTTTTTTGCAAAAGCAAAAGTAAGAATTTGCAAAGGTTTAAAAAATTAAGATTTTATTATTTCGAGATTCGCCCAAACAGATTAAATTTACGAGGCATTAACCAAAATCCACAACATCATGAAAAAATTTATTTTTGCTTTAGCGATTGTCCTTTCTGCTCATTTTGCTTATTCGCAAGGTGCGAAAATCGAGTTTATTGATGCCGACAATACCATTGATTACGGCAAGGTGAGCAAGGACAGTGACAATGGGATGCGTTCTTTTGTGTTCAAGAACACTGGCGATGCGCCGTTGATAATCACCAATGTCCAATCAACATGCGGGTGTACGGTTCCAAGTAAACCGACCGAACCGATTTTGCCCGGCAAAACCGGAAAGATCGATGTGAAATACAATATGAACCCGGGTCCGATCCGGAAAACACTTACCGTGGAATCCAACGCCACCAATGTTGACGGCGGTCGTGTTGCTTTAAAAATCAAGGGTGAAGTGATTGTGAAAGAAGAAGTTGATATTCTTCAAAAGAAAAAATCGCTGCCGAGCCAATAACAATCTAAACCGCCGAAAGGCGGTTTTTTTTTATAGTATTTTCTCAAGCTGAAAACTGAGCTTGAGCCTTTGGCCAGCACGATCAAGCTCAATGTTTATGGTTTTTCCCTCCTCGGATTTAAATATTGTATTGATTTGTTGGAGCGAATATTGATTGGTCGATTGGCTATTGATTTTGACAAGCTTATCTCCTTTTTTTATGCCAACACGGTCTGCCGGAGAATCTTGCCTAACCGAACCCACGGCATAAGATGGCTTTAGCACAACCTTGTATACAAAATCGGCGCGTATGTGATTGCCCGAAACATCGTACTGCATATCTGTCAGCAATCCTTGCAGTCGCACGGTTTCCTTTACCCATTCAAGACCATCGTGCTGCACTTCCATTCCGCTCATGTTGTAGTTGAAAGGTTCGTCGTAGTGAGAGTTTGGTTTGAGATAAATCGCATTGTTTGGATAATCAATCACCGCAGAAAATCTTCTCAAAATTTCGCTGCCGATTGAACCCGCACGGTTTTCGACCATGTTCGCACTTTTGATCGATGTTGAATCCGGAATGGCAACTAGCGGCGATACAAAGTTGAATTTGTTTATGCTAAAACTATTTATCCTTGAACGCTTGCCAAATATATCACCACTGAAGCCTTTGCCCAAAAAATCATCGAGTTTCGTGCGCGGAAGCTTTTCCGCAATATCGCCTTTATCAAACAACCATATCGCATCGCTGTTGCCGTTATCGAGCAGCATTTTCACTTTTTGCACGCCATCATCAAGCATCACGTCGGCCATAACGTACGGTTTGTGCTGTTCGATCGTAATCGGAATCTTGGTGTAGCGCTTTTGGAATCTCCTGTGCTTGCGACTATTTTTTTGATAGACGAAAATCTTCTTGCGGTCATAGTCGAGCTTGATGATATTGTCCTTGAAAAAATTGTAGCCTATAATTCCGTTGACGGGAATCCCAACGTGTTCTGAGAAATTGAAGCCTTGATCGAGCACTATGTAAATAGTGTGGTTAAGATCGACAAGTCCGCCAACGGAAAGTTTGTTGTTTGTCGAAACAAGGGCGGAAACAGCATCTTCGCTGCCCAGACCTTGGAGCTTGATGTTGCGCACATTATTGAGCGCGACTTCATCCTGATCATCTACACTTAGCAGGATTGTTTCATCCACTCCTGTATCGACTAAAAAAGTAAGAGTCACGCCGTTCACCTCTATTGGAATAAATATGAGGTTGCTTATGAGCTGGAACCTAATTGTGGTCCTGTTTTGGTTGTTTGGAAAAACAAAGCCCGACTGTGCGCTCGCAGCGGCGAAAGTGAAGGCAAGAACTAGCGCTAAAATGAACTTCATCGGGGAAACTTTCCTTAAAAATAGCAAAAAAACAGCTAATAATTCGCAAATTTGCAACTCATAAAAATGTATTGCCATGCCAAAAATCTCGATTAAAGGTGCGCACATGCCCGAATCGCCCATTCGCAAACTAGTTCCTTACAGCGAAATGGCAAAAAAGAAAGGGCACAAAGTTTATCATCTCAACATTGGCCAGCCTGATATTAGAACACCAAGGATTGCAATGGATGCCATAAAAAATCTAGATATCAAGGTTTTGGAATATAGCCATTCAGCCGGATTTGCAAGCTATCGCAAAAAGTTGGCAGCGTATTATACAGCGCATGGTATTCCGATCAACATCGAGGATATAATCATAACAACAGGAGGTTCGGAGGCGTTGATGTTCGCGATGGGAAGCACTTTGGACCAAGGCGATGAAATAATAATTCCCGAGCCTTTCTATGCCAATTACAACGGATTTTCAACCGCATCGGGCATCAATATCGTGCCGATCGTTTCTCGGCTTGAGGATGGATTTGCACTGCCGCCAATATCCGATTTTGAAGCAAATATAACACCGAGGACCAAAGCAATATTAATCTGCAACCCAGGAAACCCAACAGGAAGGCTTTATACCAAAGAAGAAATCCTTCAACTGGCTGAAGTTGTCAAAAAGCATGACCTGTTCCTGATTTCCGACGAAGTTTATCGCGAATTCACCTACGATGGCGATATCCATTATTCCGTGATGAATATTGCGGGACTTGAGGAGCACGCCATTATGATTGATTCGGTTTCAAAGAGATACAGTATGTGCGGCGCAAGGATTGGCTGTATCGTTTCGAAAAACGCTGAAGTGATGGAAACTGCCATGAAGTTTGCCCAGGCCAGATTGAGCCCGCCAACATTTGCACAAATCGCAAGCGAGGCCGCGCTGGACACGCCCCAAAGTTATTTTGACGAAGTTATAAGTGAGTACCGTGACCGCCGCGACACTTTGGTTTGCGAATTGCAGAAAATTCCTGGCGTTTTGGTGGCCGAGCCCAGCGGTGCGTTCTATTGCATGGCGAGATTGCCGATAGACAACGCCGACAATTTTGCACAGTGGTTGCTCGAATCCTACGATTACAATGGCGAAACCGTGATGGTCGCGCCTGCCGAAGGATTTTATTCCACGCCCGGTTACGGAGTGAACGAGGTCCGGATTGCTTATGTCCTCAAAAAAGAGGACCTGATTAAGGCTGTTGAAATTTTGAGCCACGCGATCAAAGCATACAATATGAGATAATTTCTGGGCATTCAATTGGGAATTGACGCTAGACACAATTATTTCAAAACTGCTTGCGCAAACAAAAATATTAATTTTTGGTTTATAATTTTTCTGAGCTGTTTCCGGCTCATGCCTTTATCTTCATTTACCGCCAAAAGGGGCGACCATCAAAAACGATGTCCGCCCTTTTTCTGTTCTCGTTCTTGCTCTATCTCTTTATCGAGAAGTGCGCTTTGAACTCGTTGGGCGCTCCGTTCTCGTCATAGAGCACCTTGAACCAGTAGTCGGTCGCCGGCATCGGCTGCTGGTTGAAGGTCCCGTCCCAGCCAAGTCCCTGCGGGGATATCTCCTTCACCAGTTTCCCGTACCTGTCGAAGATATAGACCCTTGCCCCTGCCTGTTCCTTCAGGTCGTAGATGTTCCACCTGTCGTTGTAGCCATCGCCGTTGGGCGTGAAGAACTTCGGATAGGTGATCACCGTGAAAGGCTGGGAGATCGGCGGGTCGCACTCGTTCCGCACCACAACGGTGTGGACGCCACCGTTCAGGTTGGCGAACTGGTTGCTCGACTGGAACGCGCCGTTGTCGATCTGGTACTGGTAGTTGCCCGGTGGCGATACCGTCACGGTCACGACCTGCCCGTCGTCAAAATACCTTACCGGCGAGATGGCAATCGCCAATGGTGGCGTGCTGGAGGTCACCGTGGCATCGTCGCTGTTGGTACAATTGGTCGCGTTGCTCTTCACCACCACGGTGTAGGTCCCGGTCTGTGTTGCCTCATATGAGCTTCCCGAACTGTTCAGGTCCACGTTGTCCAGGAACCAGCTGAAGGTGTACTGCGCCGTGCTGAGCCCGGTCTCTATAATGTAGGACGTGAGGTTGTTGCCGTTCTCGTCCACGCATATAACGCCGTCGGGTATGTCCACCGGCGGCAAAGGGTTCACGGTAATGGTCACGTCCACCGATGGTCCCTTGCACCCATCGAGCTCCGGGGTTATGGTGTAGGTCACCGTCCCGACGCCATCGCTGGCGGTGAGCTGCTGGTCTATCAAGAGGCCGTTCCCATCGCTCGCACCGGACAGGCCGTTGGAGTTGTTGTAGGCGTACGTCCAGCTGTAGGTCGTGCCGGTTATGGCCGGCACCAGTTCTATGCGGGCGTTCTCGCCACTGCAGATGGTGCTGTTCGCCGGGGCGAGGAGTGTCGGCCTTGGGTTCACCGTAACCACGACGGCAACCGTCTGGCCGGTGCAGCCGTTGGAGCTCGGCGTAACTGTATAGGTCACAGTTCCCGGTGTGGTCCGGGTCGTGGTCAATGCCTGTGCTATGGTCGTGATTCCCGTGGTGCCGTCGCTGTTCTCAGCGCCGCCTATGCCGGTCATCGCGGACGCCGTCCAGGTGAACGTCGGGTTCGCGCCGGATATGTTGGGGGTTATCGCCGTTGTCTCGCCCGAGCAGAGCGGGGACTGAGGATCGATGGTAGCCACCGGTATGGGGCTCACGCTTATTGTGCTGGTTATGGTCGGGCCGGCGCAGTCGCCGTTCATCGGCGTGATGCTGTAGGTCACCTGCCCGCCGTTGGACGAGGTGGTCGTGAGCACATCGGTGATCGTGCTGCCCGGCAGCTCACCGCCCGTTGCTCCGGTCACGGTGGGCGAGATCGCGCTCACGATATAACGCGTGCCGGGAATGTTCGACGCCAGCGTTATGCCGACAGCCTCGCCCGAGCATATCGAGATCGAGGCCACAGTGGCCGTTGCCGTGGGCAACGGAAGCACCGATATGGTGATGTCCTGGGCGGCGCCCGGACAGCCGTTGGCCGTCGGCACCACCGAATAGGTCACGCTGCCAGGACTTGTGCCCGTGGCGGTGAGCACCTGGGCGATGGTGGCGCCCGTTCCCGACGTTGCGCTTCCGCTGGCCCCGGTCTGGGAAGTCAAGGTCCACGCAAATGTTGTTCCCGGCTCGCTGAAGCTCTGGATGCTGGTCATCGAACCGGAGCAGATGACAGGGCTGGCCGTTGTCACGCTCGCCACCGGTGCGGTCTTGACCGTGACCGTCGCGCTCGCGCTGGCGCTCGCGCAGCCCGTTGCGGTGTTGGTTATCACCACGCTGTAGGTCCCGGCCACGAGCGTCGTGAACGACGCGGTATTGTTCGGGTTGGTCGCGCCCGTCGGAACGGTCCAGGCATAAGTATAGGTCCCGAGTGTCCCCGGCACGGCGGCCACCGTCGCCGGTGTTCCGCTGCAGACGATTCCGCCGGTGGCGGTCACGGTAGGCAATGGGTCGACAGTGACGGTTATCTCCTTTCGAGGTCCCTCGCAGTTGTTGGTCGTCTGTGCCACATAGTATGATGTCGTGCCAGCCGTCAGCGTCGATGGTGTCGGCGCCGTGGCGCTGCCCGTGCCGCCCGTGGCCGTCGCGTACCACATAAGGTTCGTTCCCGTTGCCGTCAGCGGCGACGCCGTCGCGTTCTGGCAGTATGGCGCGGGGTCCGTTGCCGTTGGCGCGGCCGGCAGGGCGTTGACCGTGACCGTTATCTGTGCCCTCGGTCCCTCGCAGCCGCCCGCCGTCTGGCTCACGTAGTAGTTCGTCGTGCCCACCGTCGCGGTGGATATCGTCGGCTGTGCCGATGTTCCCGTGCCGCCGGTGGCCGTGCCGTAGTAAAGGAACGTCGCGCCCGTCGCGCCCGTTACGGCAAAGGCCGTCGGCGGTGCGTTCTGGCAGTATGGGCCGTTCGCCTGTGCCGTCGGCGCCAGCGGTCTTGCCGTCACCGTGAAGGTTATCTGCGCACGTGGTCCCTCGCAGCCGTTGACCGTCTGGCTAACGTAGTAGGTGAAGATGCCCGCCGTGGCGGTGCTGAGTGTCGGTTGTGCCGCCGTTCCCGTTCCGCCGGTGGCCGTCGCGTACCAAAGAAGGCTCGTCCCCGTGGCGTCGAGCGGCGCTATCGGCGAGTCGTTGAGGCAGTATGGCGCCGGGCTCGTTGTTGCCGGTGCGGGTGGCAATGGGTTGACCGTGATGGTACCCGTCAAGTATGCCGTCGCGCAGGTGCTCGTGCTCGAGGTGGTCGTTACCGTGTAGTTGAACGTTCCGGCCGCCGTGGGCGTGCCGGTTATTGTAAATGTTGTTCCGGAAAATGTCCCCGTGACGCCGGCCGGAAGTCCCGTGACGGTCGCGCCGGTCGCGCCCGAGCCGACGGTGTATGTTATGCTGTTGATAGTGGCGTTGTTGCACACGGTTTGATCGGCCGTCGCCGAGGTGAGGGCGATGGTTTGGTCGGGGTTGACGGTTATTGACCCGGTAAGGGTTGCCGGTGATGCATTGCATCCGCCCGTGGTGGTCACGGTGTAGCTCATCGCCGCGCCCGCAGTGGTCGGCGTGCCGCTGATCGTAAGGACGCCCGCCGCGAAAGTCGTGGTAATGCCCGCCGGCAACGGCGCGGCCGTTGCGCCAGTGGCGTTGGCAATGGTATATTGTATCGGGGTGATGGCGCTATTGATGCAAGCCGATTGCACGTTGGTTCCCGCCGCGGAAGTGAGCAATATCGCGGGGTTCGGCAATATGGTGAGCGTGGTCGAGGCGTTGCAGGTGTCGCCCAATGGTGTTGTCGCGGTAACGGTGTAGGTGAAAGGCCCCGCGCCCACCGGAACGGAGATCCCGGTTGGGTTCTGCAATGCGGAAGTGAAACCTCCCGGTCCGGTCCAGGCAAACGTGGAGCCGGCGATGTCGCTTGTTGATGACAACGAGAACGTTCCGTCTGGGCAGATAGGTGTGGCGGTTGTGGAATTGGTGGCGGTGGCAGTGCAAGCACAGTTTTGGACTTCAAAAGCTGCCGTTGCACTATAAGTTGGGCAAGAGCTTGTGGCCGGTACGGTTGCGGTAATCGTATAAATTCCCGCTGTGCTCGTGGACGGCGTAATTGCTCCCGTTGCGGCATCGACAGAAAGTCCTGCGGTTGAAGCAAATATTGCACTTGGTGGCAATGGATCCGTTCCTTGTGTTATAGAAACAGTCCCCGTTTGAGAAGCACATGCCGTAGGTGGAACATAAGAAAATGTGCCGCTTGGCCCTTCTTTTATCTCAAACGAACGGACGTTGAAACAGCCGGTGGTATAAAGGTCTTGAATCCTTACCCATATGGTTGTGGGCAGCGCAGCAACGGTATAACTTCCCAGATTCCCAGGCGGTATATTATTTGGCACACCATCAAAAGCATCCTGATAAGATGTATCATAGTAGGTAATATCATAACCGGTGGGATTGGCCGCCGTAGCGAGAATAACGGCATCTTGGTCTATGTCTTCTTGATAAGGCAATGTTGCACCGGCGCAGGTAATGATATCGACGGGACTTGACACAGGAAGAGGCGGAGCAAGCTGAAGATTATAAGAATCAGTTACGGTTGCATAAACCAATCCATCGCAAAGTTTGTAATCAACAACCGCGGTATAGAGTCCGAGATTACAAGCAGTTAAAGGATTAGCGTTTCCAATATTTCCGCCACCATATTCCCAGTGAAACTCAGACTGGAGTGGACCGGTTGGTGTAAAACGCCACGCTTCATTTGTGGCAGACCAGAGAGGGTTTGTAGTATTTCTTCCCGGCGCAGCCATTCCCATAGAACCTGATTGATTCTGAATTCCAATAACACCACGGCCACCAATCCATCCTGGACAGGGAGTTCGTTTTAGAACATATACATCAATTATGTTTGTTGTTTCATATATAACAATTTGACTAGTTTGCCGTCCTACTCCATCATTGCAAAAAAATTGAGGCAGCTCATTAAAATTGGCTACAAAATATCTATTAGGCGCAACACCGCCAACATAATAATTAACATTTTGGAACGTCGCATCTATAATTGGAGGTGCATTAAGGTTCGTATCTTGATACACTCCATATATTGCATTTTTAATATTGAAGCCAGTGCTCGGCACAGGAGCGGTTGGCACTACATAGTTGCAATAACCACCAGCAGGCTCTGTTCCGCCGGGAACAACTCCGGCAATACTAAATGTGATCAATCCATTAGATCCAATGAGCACCTTGTTATACTTTACACCATAAAAACAAACAGGGAAAGGCAAGTTGAAAATTGGCGACCAAACATCGTCAGTAGTTACATTTAAAACGATCCCACCAGTATAGCTGAATAGATTTTGATAAGTGATACTTGAAACCGCGTAACTCGTTGTTTCATGCGTCTCAGTATACTGTGCAGTTAAACTTGTACAATCACCAGATTGGCAGACAGCGCCAGGAGTATCAATGGTAACTTCTGCTTGAGGTGCACTTTGCGCCAATGCCGTTTGACCAACGTAAAAAATTGATAACAGCAAGAGTAAGAGTAAGAGGTATTTATTTTTCATATTTGTATAAAATAAGCAGCACAATTTACAAAATTTTTCTTATGTATGAACAGTCTGTAAAGGATTTCTAAAGTTTTGTAATGAAATTAATTTATGCCCCAATATTATTTAACTTTGCAAAGCTTTTTCCAACAGCATCCAATCCTTATAAACAGTTATGAAATTCGACGATATTCAAGATCATATAGGAAATGATCACGTGGCAACTTCCGCCAAAAATCCGATACGCGATGATGCTTTCATGCTCTCGGACAGCGAGAAAATAATTTCTATCTCTCGAGACGTGACCAATATCCTGCACACGCTGGGAATGGATTTGACCGATGATTCTCTTAAAGGTACGCCAAATCGGGTGGCCAAGATGTTTGTTAAAGAAATTTTTAACGGACTGAATCCCGATAATCGGCCGAAACCGTCCACTTTTGAGAACAATTACAAATACGGCGAAATGCTCGTGGAAAAGAACATTACGCTCTACTCCACTTGCGAGCACCATCTTTTGCCCATTGTTGGCCGTGCGCACGTTGGATATATCTCAAAAGGAAAAGTGATCGGCCTCAGCAAAATGAACCGTATCGTGGACTATTACGCAAAACGGCCCCAGGTTCAGGAACGGTTGACGATGCAGATCGTGCAGGAACTTCAGTCGGCGCTCGGCACAGACGACGTGGCGTGCATTATCGATGCCAAGCACCTTTGTGTTAATTCGCGCGGCATCAGCGACATCGAAAGCTCTACCGTAACTTCGGAATTCGGCGGAAAGTTCAAGGAGGGCAATGTGCGACGAGAGTTTTTGGACTATGTGAAGCTGGAAACGAAGTTTTGAATTTGAAAATTTCTGAATTTGAAAATTTGAAAATGAGCGTATTCTTCTGCAATTGTTGATAAAAATTCAATGCTGAAGTAAATCTGTTAATTACTTGCAAGTACTAAAGAAGTTCGGATTTTCATTATCTCTACTCTGAACATTTTGTAAATATTTCCAAGAAGTTTAGTCTCTTATCGATTGTACATCTAAAAAGAAATTCGAAGGCATAACGAGCATTTCATTTTCGCGAACCTTCAGGCTTTTGAGTTGGAAATCCAAAGACTGTTCGAAAATCTCTATTTTTGCAGTCAAGCCCTAGCCCCGATTGAAACGGCATCCTTTTTTTCGCCTTTTCGGCGGTAAAAAAAGATACAGTAGAAAGCGGGACACGAGCTCCAAAAGAGCGAACTGGCGAAGCACATAGCTCCAAAACAGATTTAAATGAAACCAGAATTTCAATCGCAGCAGATTTCAATCTACAATACCCTTTCGGGACAAAAGGAAAAGTTTGTGCCAATCGAACCCGGAAATATCGGTATGTATGTCTGTGGGCCAACGGTTTACAGCAATGTTCATCTTGGAAACGTGCGGACTTTTATGTCGTTCGATGTGATTTTTAGATACTTTAAGTACCTCGGGTACAAGGTTCGGTATGTGCGGAATATAACCGATGTTGGCCATATTGTGGACGATGTGGACGATGGCGAGGACAAAATCGCGAAACGCGCGCGACTGGAAAAGGTCGAGCCAATGGAGATTGTACAGAAATACACTTTGGATTTTCACGAAACCTTGCGGCTTTTCAACTTTCTGGCACCGAGCATTGAACCGACCGCGACCGGACATTTGATCGAGCAAATAGAAATCGTTCGGGAAATAATCGATGCCGGATATGGTTATGAGGCGAACGGTTCGATATATTTTGATGTCGTAAAGTTCAACCAGCGCCACGATTATGGCAAGTTGAGCGGCCGAAATCTTGAGGATATGCTCGCCAACACGCGCGAGCTCGAAGGGCAAACCGACAAGCGAAATGCCGCAGATTTTGCCTTATGGAAAAAAGCCGAACCGCAGCACATCATGCGCTGGCCGTCGCCGTGGTCGGATGGTTTCCCAGGATGGCATTTGGAATGTACTGCGATGAGCACCAAGTATCTGGGAAATCATTTTGATATTCACGGAGGTGGTCTCGATCTTAAATTCCCACACCACGAATGTGAGATCGCGCAGAGCGAAGCGGCAAAAAACACCGATCCCGTAAATTATTGGATGCATGCCAATATGCTGACGCTCAACGGGAAAAAAATGGCAAAATCGACTGGCAACAATATTTTGCCGATGGAAATATTGACGGGCAACAGTCCGTTTTTGAGCAAGGGTTATTCCGCCGGCGTTGCAAGGTTTTTTATGTTGCAGGCGCACTATCGCAGCATTCTGGACTTTAGCGATGACGCGATCGTGGCGGCCGAAAAAGGCTTTATAAGATTGATGGACGCGATGGATTTGCTCGACAAACTAACGGCATCCGCCAAAAGCTCAATCGATGTAAACGCTTGGAAACAGAAATGTTTTGATGCGATGAATGACGATTTCAACACGCCAATTTTGATCGCGCATCTTTTTGAGGGCGTAAAATTTGTTCATTTGGTCAATGAGGGCAAGGAATCTTTTACCGCTGAAGATTTGAAGATTCTGTCGGAAACGATGAATGGTTTTATCCATAAGGTTCTTGGTATCGAAGCAGACAACAAATCGACCAACAATGCAGAACAGACCGACGGTCTCGTGAAAATGCTGATCGACGTGAGGAATTCAGCGCGCGCCAACAAGGATTTTGCGATGTCGGACCAAATCCGGGACAAACTTGCCACACTTGGCGTCGAGATCAAGGACGGCAAGGACGGCACAACATTCAGCACAAGATGACCGGCAAACAGGTTTTAGTATTTCCATTTGTGTTCTTGATTCGCGTTTACCAAACGGTTATGTCGCCGTTGCTGCCATCGTCATGCCGCTTTACACCAACTTGCAGCGCATATTCCATTGAAGCACTGAAAGTTCACGGGATTCTCTACGGTTCGTTTTTATCGGCAAAGAGAATTTTGAGCTGCAATCCATGGGGGCCAACGGGTTACGATCCCGTTCCACAACCCAAACGCGATACAAAATAAACTTGATGCAAACCTCGATTGTGCGCTCGTTTGATTAATTTTGTGCCACTATTAAAATCTCAAAATGCACCAGCTTTCTTTTCTGTGGAATCCGTCCGAGGGCATCAACCTTGGATTTTTTATGGTACGATATTACAGTTTGATGTTCGTTGTGGCTTTCGCGCTCGGCTGGTATATCATGAAATTCATTTTTGAGCGCGAGGGCGAACCTTTGGAAAAGCTCGATTCCCTTTTTATATGGACCGTCGTGGCCACGCTTTTGGGCGCGAGATTGGGCCATGTCTTCTTTTATGACTGGGAATATTATCGAAATAATCTAGCAGAGATATTATTGCCCGTTCGCTTCAACCCAACATTTGAGTTTACCGGTTTTCAGGGATTGGCAAGTCATGGCGCGGCGATTGGAATAATATTGGCGATGTATTTCTTTACCAAAAAGATAATGAAGCGCTCGCTGCTATGGACGCTAGATCGTGTGGTAATTCCGGTAACGAGCGGCGGAATTTTCATCAGATTCGGGAACTTTTTCAATAGTGAAATCGTTGGTATAAAAACCGGAACAGACACCGGCGTAAGATTTTTGCACGACCAATTTTCTTCGCGCCAGGCGATGATGGCAACGGGAAAGGCAACGCCGAAGCAAGCTTACAATACTATTGTCAACGATCCTCAATATGCCGAATTTTTGGCACAGGTGCCGGTAAAATATCCGGCGCAATTGTACGAAGCGGCAGGTTATGTTCTTGTTTTTTCAGTTATTTTTTATATGTACTGGCGCACAAATGCCCGATTGAAAGAAGGTTATATCTTCGGGGTTTTCCTCATCCTGCTATGGTCGGTACGGTTTGCCGCCGAGTTCATCAAGGAAAGCCAGGGCGGATTTGAAAGCGCGTTAGGAGTTTTCTCAACCGGCCAATGGCTCAGTATTCCCTTTATTATCCTGGGAATATATTTCGTGGCAACGGCCAAGGTTCGGGCGGAAACTACAGTTTAGGGAAATTGACTATTCAGGGTGTACAGTCTGACGTTTGTCAGCATCTTCCTAATATCTCTTTTCGGTCCACTTTTTTGGGCAGACACTTCCCGTCATCCGCTTTATCTCGCCGCATTTCCGCTTTCGCTACAATCTGGCGAGGATGCCGCTGCTGTCGGGGCTGCGAGCCGAACTAAATTGGTGCCGCTGCTTTTTGACCAACATTTTTCGCTCGGCTCTAATAAAGTTATCAAGAAATAATATTTAAATAAAATCGATTCCCTTTTAAAATATTCAATTCTATTTAAAAGCAACTTAAAGCAAATTCACCGCGATAATTGCATTATTGTACCGTTTTCAAAAATAAGCGCGTTGCCTTTCCACTCATTTGACGTTTTGTTTTTTCTTTTTTACCAAAATAAAACAAAAATCGTATTATCAGAATAATACCCAGATATTGCAAGTATTTCACGAAGGAAAGAGAATTGCGTTCGGCGCCATTTTTCCAGTTGCCATCTTCTAGAAAGATATTCAGTTAATGGCCATTGTCATTGGTCAATTCAAAATTTGTAATGGCCGGGAATCCCACAACAGAAAATACAACAATCGACTGATTATTGTGAATGTCCTTGAATATTTCGTTCTTGACATAAATAGCTTGGACATTGTTTGGCATATCAACAATTTCAGCGACAATCTTTGTTTTATGACCCAGGATTACCATTGGATCAATAAATTTTAAAGTGTCCGTTTTAGTGTGAACAATCAAAAAGGTTTTATAAAAATGATTGATGACCAAGTTTCTTAAATCCTCTGGCGACCTGCAGGAATTCTTGGTATTGAGGAAGTTAACTTCTTGCTGAAACGCGTTAACGCGCTGTAATCCGCACGTTCGATAAATGAAATGATTTTCTGCTGTAAACTTAATTTACTTTGCCCAACGCTTATATAATGAGTCTATTGATTGAGATTAAAATATGGATGATCAGAAAGCATAGCAGATTTGAAAAGGCTTTGACGATTCGAAATATTTCAATCAAAAAAAAGATATACACTTATTGTATGATTGATATTATCACATTTAATTGACATGAAATCTGTGTTTTCCGAAAAGTTGTCAGTTGAACTTAGAATTTCATTTTGTATGTTGTAAAAAGTTGCATGCTTTTTTTGGTTTTGCTATAACCTTTCGACGTTCTAAAAGTGTAATTTGTGCTTAAACTTAAATCAAAAATTATGAGCAATTATCATTCGTTCAAAGTATGCATCGACTCCTGCCTTAAATGTGCAGCGCTCTGCAACCACTGTGCTTCGGAGTGCACCAAGGAAGAGAATATCAAAATGATGGCAAAGTGCATCCAACTTGATATGGAATGTGCGGCGATGTGCTATGCGAGCGCACAACTAATGAGTTTGGGTTCCGATCGCGCTGCCGAGGTGTGCAAAATCTGCGCGGAGATCTGCGATGCCTGCGCCAAGGAATGCGGCCAGCACGAAACTGAGCATTGCCGCGAATGCGCAGAAGCTTGCCGCGCGTGCGCAGAGGTATGTCGAAAAATGTAAAATCTCTCAACAAAGAAAAACCGATGGTCGCCCATCGGTTTTTCTTTGTAAAAGATTTTAGCTTAAGCCGGCTTGTTGTGCTCGTCCTCTATTTTCTTGTGGTCTTCCTTGCTAAGCGTATCTACCAATACTGGCGTTGCGATAAACAACGATGAGTATGTTCCGATCACGATACCGATCAACATCGCAAAGATGAATCCACGTATCGATTCGCCACCAAAGATGAACATGATCAACAATACAAGAATCATCGTCAATGAAGTGTTGATGGTTCTGGACATTGTCGAGTTGATCGATGCGTTCACGATCTGGTTGAAACTGCCCTTCATTTTTCCGCCAAGGAATTCCCGAACCCTGTCAAATACAATAACGGTATCGTTCATGGAATAACCGATCACGGTAAGAATCGCAGCGATAAAGTGCTGGTCTATCTCCATTCCAAATGGCATGTATTTCCACAGCAGAGAATATATTCCAAGCACGAATATAACGTCGTGCGCCACGGCCGCGATTGCGCCAAGACTGTATTGCCATTTTCTGAAGCTCACCATCAGATAAAGGAAAACAAGCGCCATTGCACCAAGAACCGCCCAGTAAGCGTTTGTTTTGATGTCATCCGCTACCGTCGGACCTACTTTTGAAGCCTGAAGAATTCCATATTGCTTGCCATCATAACTGTTGACGAACTTGTCATAGGTCATATTGGCATCAAAATGGTTCTTCAACTTGTCGAACAGCACCTTGTTGACTGCCGCATCCGCTTCTGTTCCGTGTTCTGCAACAAGATATTTGGTGGTTATCTTCAACTGGTTGTCTTTTCCAAAAACCTTTGCTTCTGCGCTGTTGTCAAAAGCAGGCAGCAATTCCTGACGGACCTCTTCTGGCGAAACCGGTTTTTCAAAACGTACCTGGAAAGTTCTTCCGCCCACAAAATCCACACCTTCATCAAGACCATTGGTCACCAATGAAACAACGCTCACGATAACCACTATCGCAGAGAATATATAAGTGTACTTTTTAATTCCAAGGAAATCAAAATGAAAATTCGTAAAGAAGTTCTTTGAGAATCCTGTCGTAAATTTCAACTGGTTGCCTCTTGAAACGCTCCAGTCCAACAACATTCGAGTAATGAAAATAGATGTGAACAATGATGTGGCGATACCGATCAACAATGTTGTCGCAAAACCTTGGATCGGCCCTGTTCCAAAAATCAAGAGCACTGCACCTGTAAGTACGTGGGTAACGTTGGCATCGACAATAGAGCGCATCGCACCTTTCCAACCGAACGAAGCTTTCACGGCTTCGCCGATTGTCTTGCCCATCCTGAGTTCTTCCTTCGCACGTTCATATATAATGATGTTGGCATCGACGGCGGTTCCCATTGTAAGTACAATACCCGCGATTCCCGGCAAGGTCAATACCGCGCCCAAACTTGCAAGAATTCCGAAAAGGAACAAAAGGTTGACGGCAAGCGCAAGATTTGCGAACCAACCGGCTTTTCCGTAATATACAAGCATCCATAGCGATACGATCAACAATCCGATGATTGCAGAATTCGTTCCATTGTCGATGGCTTCTTGTCCAAGTGATGGACCAACAACATCTGACTGCACTATTTCTGCCGCGGCCGGAAGTTTACCAGCACGAAGCACGTTGGCCAAATCCTTGGTCTGCGTGATTTCAAAAGATCCCGAGATTTCTGAACGACCACCTGAAATAGGGCCGCTTGAAACGCCTGGCGCGCTGTAGACGATGTCATCTAGCACAATGGCGATATAACCTTTTTGCTCAAAAGCCCTCTTTGTAAGTTCTTCCCAACCTCTCGCACCGGCGCCGTTAATCTGCATCGTTACCGATGGTTTTCCGGTCTGGTCAAACGAATCTTTTGCGTCGGTTACAACGCCACCGCTCATCGAAGCTTCATTGTAACGATTGCCTTTCAAAGCATAAAGATCAACGGTTGAAACTTCTTTTTTAGTCTTTTCATCAACAGTTGTCTGCGCGATTCCCCATACAAATTTTGCATAGCGCAAATCTGCTGGAAGCAATCCGCGAATGTCAGCACGCTTGAAATATCCGTTGATCGTTGCGGTATCTTTTGTGGCAACAATGGCCAAAACAGGTCCGCCGCCCTGAGCAACAATTTTATCAAAAAACGGCCCTTGGCTTTTATTGGCAGCGATGGTATCTTTTGTTTTATCGGTCAACAAAGTGTCGATGCCGGTCTTTGGCGTTTCCTTAATGTCAATATCCTTCTCGGTAGCCATCAATGCAGTATTTGCCGAAACCAAAAATG
>JBBSUW010000039.1:0-22445 GCA_038234025.1 Flavobacteriales bacterium | reverse complement strand
AGCACCATCAGAAACCCGCACTATGTTTCCCCATGCATCAAAATGTCTTTTCTCAACAACGGTCGCGGCTTGGTCGGTTATGGCGAGGATGCTGCCGAGGTAGTCGCGGTGGAGGTAATAATATTGCTCTGATTGCGGTGTGCCGCTGCTCCGTAAGATAACTGGTGCAGAATAGCCATCGCCCCCGATGTAGACGGTGAACTCGGTGATATCTTCTTCCCATTTGTCCTTGATCTCCATTGTGCCATCAATAGAATAGTGCTTGCGATAGGTGCGCAGCATTTTGTCCGTTTCCAGATTGCCGTAGTACATGGATGCCCGACCATTGTTCATATTGTACTCAAAGTCGATAAGGTCGTGGCCTGGTTCACCTATCTGTACCGGGGCTTTGAAAACATTGTATTTTATGTCGAGATTGCTCCTGGTAAGATAATAATCCTTTCCCTCATTGGTCAGATCAATGGATGCATTCTGAAACTGCTTGCCAGGAATTGTATAATTGTACGCGCCCACCTCATTGGCTTGAATCCTTCCCAACATATCATAACTTTGCACCACATCTATTTCCGTGGCAATTATGATATTGTCCAAGAAGACGGAAACGCTTGCCGATGGATTGCCCCCGATCATCATATCGTCCATCTTGAACATTACATAAAGGTCGGGCAGGTTTGAAGCGTCAACAATGGTCTCAAGAGTGAAATCACCACTGCTGTTCAAAAGGAGACCTGGCGTGTCGTAATCTACCGTTGCACCAGTGGATGCGTCTTTAGAATAGAATGAGACCCTTATGCCCTGCTGCCCACCAGCCGGAGTGCTTGAGCGTATCTGTAAATTGCCCCTGATCCGTATTTTTGTGCCTTGTGGCGCGTTGCTAATCACCAACTTTTCTGCACCATCATTGTTGTGGGCACTTACCAACATTCTGTGATTGGCAAGAGTCAGAGTGGCATTGCCCACGGCTTGAAAACCATTAAAATCATTGTTAAAATTGCAGTCGCAAAGCACCGCGCCGGTTTTTTGTTCATCCGTCAACCTTTCCAATTCGTCATATTTAAACTCTTCATGGTAAGAAAACAGACCGCTGAACCTATTGGTCAAAGTACCGCGTTCCGGCCTAAATTCGGTTTCGAGGTTCATAAAAATGGACGAAGGAATTCCTTGTATTAAATGCCAGAATCGTATAGGATAGCCATATTCGTCATATGAATTTTGAACTGATGCTGTATTGCCGTAAGTTCCTTGCAGCAATTGACCGCGAGCATTTACCTTTGTTGTCTGCCAAAGGACTTGATTACTACCCGCATCCAGAATTTGCCACGGCTGCCCGTTTTTATACGTGTTTTTTATCCATTTGTCCACACGCTTGCCATTGCGAGTATTGATTGCTGTGTACAATTCTCTGTAAGGTCTGCCGAATTCATCAAATTGCGTTGCTCGCTGATAATAAGCATTGTGTCCACTTTCATCACTCAATTGCAGTCTTTTCCAATTGTCATAGCTGTACGTATAGTTTGTATGGAAATTTCCGGATAAGTCTTCAAAAAGCGCCGAGTTCAAAAGTTTTGTGCTCGGGTCATAATTATACGTTATTTTTGAATTTGTACTGCCAGCGCCAACGATGGTCTTTTCGATCACTTTTCCAAAGTCATCCAAGTTATAGGTGGTTTCACCATTTGGCGTGATCTCTTTTGTCGTTTCACCAAGTTCGTTGTACTCATAACGGTACACTCCCGCAGATGGATCGGTAAGCTTGATCTTCCTTCCCCAGCCATCTTGATCAATGGAAATGACCACACCACCGAAATTTGAGCTTTTTAGGTTTCCGTTGGCATAATACTCATAAGTTATCGTACCCCCATTGTCCGTTTTTGAAATCACCTTGCCAATGGAGTTTTTGACGGTAATGGTATTGCTCACACCGTCATCGCTTGTGGTGGTTAAAAATGTATATCCCACGTTTGTACTTCGGCCTGTCGGTGCTAGAATGTTTATTGGCCGGCCGTAAATGTCATAGGTAGTTTGCGTAAAAAGACCTTCAAATTCGGGATCTGCAGCCATATGTGGCTCATACACTTTAACCTTGCGATCATAAATATCATAGCTACAAGTAGTATAACTAAAATTTGAAGATGTTGTGCCGCCGTCATTTAATGTTTTGAAACCTTCGGACACCTGCCTACCCAAATCATCATAGAAGAACCTGCTCTCAGAACCATCCTCCGGAAGTATTTTCAAATTGTAGCTTCCATCAATACCGGGCGAGGTCCAGGAGTACGAAAAGTTTGTTGATTTGGCCAAATAGTCAATCTCCCTTGACTTTTTAAACCATGGATCGTATTGGTAAGTTGTTTTGAGCGGGAAACCTGGGACTGATGGTAAAATCTTTGATTTTAAAACCCCGTTATTTAAGTTATAATCGAAACTTGTCACAAGGCCCTCTATATCAAAACTCTTTATGAGGAATCTTCCAGAAGTATCGTACTCAAATTCTGTGATACGTGGCTCTATGCCATTAGCTGATATTGTTTTGCGAGTTATATTGCCAAAGTCATCGTACTCATTTTCTTCGATAATTGCTTCAGTGTTATTTCCAAATTTTTTGATACGAGATAGCAATTGCTCGTTGTTGAACTCATAATCTTCTACGCCCGCCATTGTGTCACCGTTGTAGGAAGCGGACGAAGCTTTGTGCTTTAACCGACCAAGCACATAGATAGGAGCATAAACTGGGGGGAAATATTCAAAAGTGTCTGTTGTGGTTTCTTCGACGACATTACCATTTTTGGATGTGGACAGAATTTCTTCAGGATTATTAAATTCATCAAAACTTGTGATGTGTTCTATCGAAGTATTTTGCAGACCGTTGTATGAAATCGTGCTAGGATTGTTTATTTTGTAAACTTTGTTGGGCAGCAACTGATCTACATACGACATTACCGATCTGCTTATAAATGTTGCTGAGGAAAAACTATTTATATCGCCAGCAAGCTCGCCAAGAACAGAGTAATATTCCTTAACAGCGCCCCGTTTGGTCAAATCATACTTCGTTAATGTGGATATTGGTGTATGCTCAGCGTTGTACCAATTTGTTCTTGACAAACTTCTAAAGCCTAAAAAGCCCAAACCATTCAAATTTGCGACAGCACCATTATAAAGAAATTTTTGCTGGCGGTTCTGCGTACTTGATATTTCTTCTAATTTTGAAACGACCAGAAAACTCGCTGATTGAACTATATCAAAATTTGGGTAATCCTCTAAATATGTTGAAGGATGGTAAAATGGAAAGCTCTGGTCATCATCCATTTTTAGGGACTTATATGTAATGTATTCTTTTATCCCATTGCCAAGCTGAACGGCTTTCAGTCTCATGTCTTTCCTGCTGTCCTTTTCGCAATGAAATGTTCTCAGTTTGTTGCCAGAGATCAGTGCATATTCTAAATTTTGGTTCAGCGAATTGTGGTCCAGAAAGATTGGGATAGGATACCTGTTGATATCCACCAATTGTGCAGGATTCGCAATCTGATTGAACAAAATTGAATTCCCGTCGAAGCCTTTGTTTTCGTAAAGGGTGAGTTTGGTTGCTTGGGGGCTATATTGTTGAGAGTAGTTTTCTCCCGCAGCGGTCATCTGATACTCGATTGTAAAATTCTGTTGGTAGAGAATGTCCGTCTTGCCGTCCCCATTATAGTCATTTGCTACGAAATTTGCCTCCTCAAGAAGCATCGTATATTGCTGATAAGAAAAATAATTATAAGGAATAAACCTAGATTGTCTGTAAACTAACCCAATTGGCGTTGTGATAGCGTTAAAGCCATTGCCAGTTGACATAAAAAAAGACCATACATCATTATCCGCCAAATAAGGAATAACAAAATCAGTTTTTCCATCACCGTTGTAGTCACCAATCAATATTGGCTTGTCAATCAAAATATTGGCGTTAATAATAGAGCTAACCAAAATCAGCTGATTATTTTCGTTGACAGCGTAAATTTTGCGCTTCCTTGGTCGATCACAAGAAGATCAGATTTACCATCGCCATTTGAATCCGTGACGAATAACTTCGAATCAGCATTGATCTGTATGTTTCCCGCGGTGGATAAGTTTAAGAATGGAATTCTTCTGTCCAAGTTTAAAAAATATGATTTTCCGCCGGGAAAGGTTGTTGTCTGACTAGGGCCAGTGCATTCCCCTGTCCAATAATTAACAGTAACTGGTCGTTCCACAATAATTACATCGCTCAAACCATCACCGTTGAAATCACCACTCAGATACTCTTTTGGGTATTGGCCGTTATTATTAGCGTTGCATGGACTGGCATTTGACGGCAGGTTATATGGGGCAAATTGAAATGTTCGAGCATATTCTTCAGCTATTCCAAACGTTGTCAGTGAGTTTATTGTAAATGTTAAGTTATTTGCAGCATAAGCTTGGCTGTAAGTACACCATCCTTGTCTAGGGAGCAATTTATTTGTTGATGATAAAAACGAGACGGGAAACATTCCAATAAAAGGAGAACTATGTTCAATGGGCGCAATAGCTCCCGTTTGAGGTAAATTTTTAAATAACCAATATTTGTTGTTTGCGTCTGGTCCTGTGGTTGGGTACATTATAAAATCCATTTTGCCATCACCGTCAAAATCGCCGTTTATATATGTTGAATTAGTTTGATCCACTCCAGAAAGATTTGTGGATATTGGAGGTGAAATTTGAAACAAGTTGTCGTTTGTATAATTATCATATGTGAATATTGTAGGGTTGAAGCTTTTGCTCATATCACCACTTTTTTCGGTGATACGAACCAGTCTATCATATCCCAATGAGGTAATATCGTGTTCAAGCATGTAGTTCCTAAATCCAACATTGTTCCCTTTGACTTTTACTTCACTGAGGATTGTACTTCTTGTAAAACTAAGTCCACCGATGAATGCTTGTTCAGGTCTCTGTCTATTCCTGTAGACAAAAGCTATTTCATTTAAAGGTGGTCCATATAACATTCCTCCGTATTTTATACTACTGATGGATAATATGTTATCTGCCAGAACATAGTCATAAATAATCCTCACGCCCTGCGCGTTCTGCCAGTATGCAATAGGCCATTCTGTTTTGGACTGCGTGCTTGCCGTGCCACCATAAATAGCGGTAGAACCATCAGGATATTTAACCACAAATATTCCCGGACCAAAATTTGCACCCGCGAAGCTGTACCCATACGAAAAGATTTGCACATTAGAATATCCTTCTGTTTCATATTGGGTTCCGTCTGCACCATACACACCGCTTGTACCGCTTTTGATAACAAGCCTCTGACCGTCAAATGCAAATCTATCCATATTATCAAAGTCCACACCATCAATCACACCATCATGGAATTTAGTAGAAGGAATTCTGGTGATGGAAGAAACACCTGATATATTCCATCCGTAACCAGCTAAACCATTTCCGCCCTGACTGTTATAGGTCAATGCAACTTGCGGAACTACGCCGTTTATGCCAGGGGGAACTGCTATTGGAATTGAGTAAGTTGCCGCGCCCGTGAGCGACACTGACAATTCTCCCTCTGTCACTCCAACTTCTTGTGAACCACCAGTTGGAGTGGTTTGGGCGGAGGCGTTCACTATATAAAACAATGTAACTATTAAAAGTAAAATTCTTTTCATATATTAATTTTTTAGAATTTTGATGGTTTTTTGTTGTCCATCGCTATAAATCAAATTGACGAAGTAAGTTCCTTCAGGGAATTCTTGAAATGATATTATTGTATGGTTTTGTGAAAGGTCATCTTTCAGTTTACGGATAATTTGCCCCGTCATATTTGATATCTGGACACTTGTGACAGCGTTGCCTTTGATGACCTCCCACTTTAAATTGAGCTCTTGTTGCACTGGGTTGGGATAATATGAAATTACATCTTCGGCGAAAAATTTCTTAAAGTCGGTGTTTTTTAGCTGGGCTGAATTTTGTTGGTTGCTATCGGTCGACCTATTTTGTACATAAGTTCTTAAAATTTGATTGCCTGCGGGATCGTAATCAAATAGAACCTTTGCTTGTCCGAAGCAGGTGACGCAGGCAATAAAAACTGCCAGAATTGTTAGTGTATGTTTCATAATTTAAGAGTTTGGTTCATGATCCATGATATTATATAAGTATCGTTGGCCAAATAAGCCACCTTTAAGAAATGACCGCTTTAACAAACATATTCTTTTTACGCATAAGCTGTATGATTCAAAATGTTAAATTTCTTGTTTTTCTGGATAATTTATATTTTTCTGTGTTTAAACCGCATTAACCTAATCGCAATCGTTTAAAAATCAATACTTATATATTTAAAGGTAGTATAGCGCCATTGTTTCAACCCATAATAATTTGGACTGAAAAAACGGTTTTCTTTTTCGTTACAATTTGTACTTTTTAAGTTTGACAATAATTATGGAACACCAAAATATAGAGGAGGCTACCTAAGGTCTCTTTAAGGTCTTCTTAAGGTCTAGTTAAGGTATAACTAAGGTGTGCTATGATTGATTCGTGGTCAAATCTGCCGTGCTATAGACTCCGGTCAGCTCCCAAAGTCGTAACAATTCATATTAAACCACCTCAACAGCCTTTTCCCGCAACGTCAAAAACCATTCCGTCAGCGAAGGATATAAATATTGCGAAATTTTCACGACAGGTTTATATAAAATAGATTTTTCAGCAGATTCTTCGCTCAAAAACACATTGCCCTGATTCGCTTTTTCAAAAAGATTCAACAAAACACTGAGTATCAAAATTGTTTTGAAAAGTCCTAATATCGCGCCGAGCAATTTGTTCAAAAGTCCGAGCTGCGCAAAATTCGCAACGCCCGTGAGCAATCGAGCCACGATCCCAACAACGATCAAAACAAGAATAACCGTCAACGCAAAACCAACAACCTTGATCTTTTCGGGATTCCAGTTAAATTTTTGGTGTAGAAAGTTGACCATCAAATGCGAGAACTTTATCGCCACCAAAATTCCCAAAAGCAGCGACACCAACGAGGCAAGCTCAACAATAAGCCCATTTCTGAGTCCGCGGAAAATTCCCATTACCAAAAAGATCCCCAATATGATATCGATCCAAAGCATTGGCGCAAGTTAGTATCTTTGCAGCTAAAGCCAAAAATTTATGTCAAGGGACGTTCAGTTGAAAGAAAGATGGGAAAAATTGGTCAACCTTTTGTCCGACCAGTTCTCACAAGGCGAAAACCTCGACCTTGATGCCATTATTTATCTTGTTGGCGTTCAGGAATTGGGCAAAATCCACGATAAATTCAAGAAGGACGAAAAGCTCAATTTGATGCACATCGCCATTTGCAGGCTTCTCGAACCCTATGGTTTCTATACTTTTGATTTTGTAGATGCTGACGGTTGGCCGCATTATACCGTAAAAGAAGAATTGCCATCACTGAAAGCAGGTGAACAATCGGTGCTGATGAAAGAGGCTATCGTCAATTACTTTTTGGAGAAAGAATATATACAATAGACGGTTTCAGTAAAAAACGGCTGACAATGCAACCCAAAAAATTATCTAAATTTGCAGCCTTACAATTTTCCAAAAATGACCGATAGAATCAAGGATTATATTGCCGAAGCGATTGCTTTCAACACCGGTTCAAAGGACGAGCTCGAGGCATTTCGGATAAAATTTCTCGGCAAGAAGGGAATTCTGCAGGACTTTTTTGCGGAATTCAAGGCCGTGCCAAACGAGCAGAAAAAAGCTTACGGACAAGTTGTGAACGAACTTAAAAATGCCGTTGAGGGAAAAGTCAAATATCTTGCAGAATCATTTGAGAACAGCAAACAGGAAGAGAAAATCTACGGCGATCTTTCCCGTCCAGGCGAACCCTTCAAGATTGGGTCGCGGCATCCAATTTCTATCGTAAAAAATCAGGTTATCGATATTTTTGCCAACATCGGGTTCAATGTTTCCGAAGGTCCGGAAATCGAGGACGACTGGCACAATTTTACGGCATTGAACCTTCCGGAATACCATCCAGCTCGAGATATGCAGGACACTTTTTTCATTCAAACCAGTCCAGATATACTTTTGAGAACGCACACCTCGTCGGTTCAGGTTAGATACATGGAGTCCAATCGGCCGCCGATCAGGACTGTTTCGCCCGGTCGTGTTTTCAGGAACGAGGCGATTTCCTCGCGGTCTCATTGTATTTTTCATCAGGTCGAAGGTCTTTATATCGACACCGATGTCTCGTTTGCCGATATGAAACAGACGCTGCTTTATTTTATCAAGGAAATGTTCGGCAAGTCCAAGATCAGGTTGCGGCCGTCGTATTTTCCGTTTACCGAACCGAGCGCCGAGGTCGATATCTATTGGGGATTGAAGACCGAAACGGACTATCGCATCACGAAGGGAACAGGGTGGCTCGAGATCATGGGCTGCGGAATGGTCGACCCAGCGGTCTTGAAAAACTGCGGCATCAATCCTAACGATTACAGCGGCTTCGCTTTTGGAATGGGCATCGAACGCATGGCGATGCTGCTCTACCAAATCGGCGACATCCGAATGTTCTATGAAAATGATGTAAGGTTCATCGAGCAGTTTCGTGCCACCGTGTGATCTCGAATTTTCACGCTTTCGCGAAATTCATTTTAAACTTTAAAAAATGAGAAAAGACATTTCGATCCCAGTTGTCAAAAATGTGTTTATGGCCGCCGTTCCCGAATGGAGCGACGATTTTATGGACAAGATCTGGAACATTTACCTGGTCAATGACGGCGACAGTACCATCGATAATGTGATGGTGGTTTCCAAGGCTTTTGGAACAGTTGACAATGAGATGAAGAAAACCTCAACCCTTCGTCATGCGTTTGTTGAGGTTGCCGGTATTTCTTTTGTAAAAGTCGAAATGGTCGTGCCAGATGTCATGGCGCTCAACAACGAGTTTATGGTGACCTATTTTCAGGACCAGAAGCTCTATGACAAAAAATTTATTTTCAAGGCAAATCTAAACCAGCAGGCTTTGGAAGAAGTGCCTCTTTTGTTCAAGGACGGTGTTATCGTTGATTAATCGAGCTTGTCGGTAAGTTTCCTGAAAGTGTTCTTCGCATCTTTTCCCTCATACAAAATGCTGTAAACGGCATCAAGAATAGGTGTTTTTGCGCCGTGAACCTGATTGATTTCATTAGCGCTTTTGGTGGCATAATAACCTTCGGCAACCATGCTCATTTCCATCATCGCGCTTTTTACGGTGTAGCCCTTGCCGATCATATTCCCGAACATTCTGTTTCTGGAAAATGTGGAATAACCGGTTACCAAAAGATCGCCCAAATACGCCGAATCATTGATGTTGCGCTTCATATCGTGGACTTTTCGGATGAATTTCTTCATTTCCCGAATCCCATTGCTCATAAGTACTGCCTGAAAATTGTCGCCATACCCAAGTCCGTGCGCGATTCCGGCCGCTATGGCATAGATATTTTTTAGGACGGCGGCATATTCAGTCCCAATAATATCGTCGGTGGTCTTTGCCTTGATGTAATTGCTCGATAGACTGTCGGCCACGATCTGCGCTTTTTCTGCGTCGGCACAGGCTATTGTGAGGTATGACAATCTTTCGAGCGCAACTTCTTCTGCGTGGCAAGGACCAGTGATCACGCCGATGTTCTCGAATGGGATGCCGTACATTTCGTGAAAATGCTCGCCCACGATTAATGATGTTTCGGGCACAATTCCTTTTATCGCCGAGAAAATGACTTTCCCCGAAAGATCTTCATCAAGTTTTTGAAGCTCTTTGCCCACAAACGCCGAAGGAATGGCGAATATTAGATAATCCGCTTCATGGACAGCGACATTGATATCGTTTGTCAATTTAAGCTTGGAAACATTGAATTCTACGGATGAAAGGTAGTTGGGATTGTGGTGGTGCTTTTCAATATGTTCGATAGCGTCAACGTTTCGCATGTACCAAATGATGCTTGGCTCATTGTTGCAAAGCATTTTGGCGAGCGCCGTTGCCCAGCTTCCGCCGCCAATGACTGCAAATTTTGGTCTAGCCATGTATTATCAATTTGCTGAAAAAAAAAATTTTAGTGATATTGGTTCTGTCCAAAAATAGCCATAAAAAGCTAAATCATGATTCGCCGAGCGCCCATATAGCAAAGGCATACGAAATTTAACTTAATTTTATGATTATGAGCGCAATTGCACTCAATTTTGAACGTTATTGTATTAGATTTTTGTTAGTTAGTTATTTTACTTCTCTACACTAAGTTAGTTAATTTTGTTTTGGGGTTTTGAAAAAGTCGCTCTTGGATTTATTCACGAGCGACTTTTGTTTTGGATCAATAGCTGGCTTCAACTATTTCCTTCACTTTTTCAGTTGTGATGTTCTGTTTTTCGCCCAATGCTTTCCAACCTCTTTCCTCAAAACGGTCGACGATAAAGTCCGAAGTCTTTTTATAATCATCAACATTTTCCGAGAGTTTTGTTTTCATTCCCATTTTATGGAAGAACGAAACGGTTTCTTGGATTGCATTGTCGGCAACATCTTCAACACTTCCGGTCAGGCCAAAAATCCTCTGTCCATATTGCGCCAATTTATCTTTTTTGGTCTCGAACATCGTTCTGTACAGATTCGGCCCGATGATCGCCAAAGTCCGCGCATGGTCGATGTCGTAAAGCGCCGTGAGTTCGTGGCCGATCATGTGCGTGGCCCAATCTGTCGGAACACCCTTGTTCAAAAGCCCGTTGAGCGCCATCGTGCAGCACCACATAAAGTTGGATGCCAAGGTGTAATCTTTCGGGTTTTCAACAACTTTTGGCCCGATTTCAATAAGTGTTTGAAGGACGCCTTCCGCAATCCTATCCTGAAGCATCGCGTGGTGCGGATATGTGAGATATTGTTCGAGAACGTGCGTGTAAGCGTCAATCACACCATTCTGGATTTGTCTTTTTGGCAATGATTCAATCACGGTTGGGTCGCAGATTGAGAACTGTGGGAACAATGCCGAGCCGCCAAATGCTAATTTTTCTTTTGTCGATTCAATCGTCACGACCGCGCCAGAGTTCATTTCGCTGCCCGTTGCCGGCAATGTCAGGATTGTTCCGAAGGAAATCACTTTTGAAAGATCTTTAATCGACATTCTTTTTTGGAGAATTTCCATCGGGTCGCCCTCAAATTTGACCGCCGCCGAAATAAATTTCACACCGTCGATCACAGAGCCGCCACCAACAGCGAGGATAAAGTCGATTTTCTCCTTTTCCACAACTTCTATGGCTTTCAAGAGCGTTTCCATTTTTGGGTTCGCTTCGACACCGCCAAATTCAACTACCTCATGTTTTGAAAGACCTTTGATCACTTGATCGTAAATTCCATTTTGTTTGATACTTCCGCCACCATAAACCATTAAAACCTTGCTGTTTTCTGGGAGCAATTCTGGAAGTTTGTCAATTTGGCCTTTGCCAAAAATCAATTTTGTGGGATTGTAAAGCTCGAAATTTTGCATCTTGAATTGGTTTTTTCAAAGTTAACCATCGCTGTTGCGAAGTTTTGACAACGGAATGTTAAGATGCGATGCTACATCTTGTATATATTGTTATGATCGATATACTCAAAAACCTTTGCCGGCAAAAGCGCCCTAACATTTTTATTTTCCTTGATGCATTCACGAACAAATGTGGAAGAAATCTCCACGATCGGCGCATCGATTATTTGAATATCGGAATTCAGAAACTTTGGAATTTCAATATCGCCAATGATTCTCGGGTAAACCAAAATCTGATAATTCGAGACCAAAAACCCAAAATTCTTCCATTTCTTAAGCGATGCCAGACTGTCGGAACCCATTATCAACGAAAATTTGTGTTCTGGAAATTTGTCCGAAAGGTGCGACAAAGTGTTCACTGTATAATTAGGCTGCTCAAGCTTGAACTCGATATCCGAAGGTCTGAGCTTTGGAAAATCCTCGCACGCCAATCGAACAAGCTCAAGACGTGTGTAATTGTCGAGCAGGCTTTCTTTTTTCTTGAGCGGATTGTGCGGCGTCACAACAAGCCAGACTTGATCGACATCGGCAAACTCCGCGATATGGTTTGCGATGATCAAATGGCCAACGTGAATGGGATTGAAACTGCCAAAGTAAAGTCCGATTTTCATTGCAGATTATTTTTTGCCAATAAAATCCTTTACCAAATGACAAGCATCGATTTTTGCTTGGTCGAGGTCATAATTCTTGATGATTGTATCAAATTGTGGTGCCGTGGCAAGTTCCACCGAAGCTTTCGCGATGCGCATATTGATCTTGTCGTCGGTTTCTGTCGAGCGTTTTTTCAATCGGATCTTTAGTTCGTCAATGCTTGGCGGTTTCACGAATACGGCAAGAGTTTCGTATGGGAATTTTCTTTTGATACGAAGTCCGCCGGCAACGTCAATGTCAAAAATAACGTGCTTTCCGCTTGCCCAAATACGATTGATCTCGCTTTTTAAGGTGCCGTAAAAATTATCGCGATAGACTTCTTCCCATTCAAGAAAATCCTCGGCCTTGATGTGTTTTTTGAATGCTTCGGTCGAAATGAAATAATAATCCTTGCCGTCAACCTCGTTTTCTCGCGCATTTCTGGACGTTGCCGAGATCGAAAAATCCAGGTCGAGTTCCGGGATGTCGAGCAAATGCCTGACGATCGTGGTTTTGCCCGATCCTGAAGGTGCCGAAAAGACGATTAATTTTCCGTTTTCCATTGTAGGGATTTAAAGCACGTTGAGCACTTGTTCTTTAATTTTCTCGAGCTCGTCCTTCATCTGAACCACAAGTTTTTGCATCTGCGAATGGTTGCTCTTGCTGCCCATCGTATTGATCTCTCTGCCCATTTCCTGGGTAATGAAGCCCAGTTTTCGGCCATTGGCCTCTGAGCCGGCAATCGTTTCGATAAAATAGTTGAGGTGCGATTCAAGCCGAACTTTCTCTTCGGTGATGTCGTATTTTTCGAGATAAAAAATCAGTTCTTGCTCAAACCTGTTCTCATCGAGCGTCACTTTCAGTTCATCGATGGCATCGCGAAGCCGCGTTCTCACTGTGGATATCCTTTCGCCCTCGAGCGTAACCATTTGGTTCATCATCGTCATTATGTTGGCGATGCGGTGCAAGAATTCCTTTTCGAGCGAGGTGCCTTCCGCTATCCTGAAACTGTTGATGTTCTTGATCGCTTGGTCAATAACTTTTTGGATTTCGTCCCAGTCGTCAGGTTCGCTATCGTCGCGCTCGCTCTTCATAGCATCGGGCATTCTGATCGCCATTTTCAAAAGCTCTGTTTCGTCGGCGTCGGGATTAACCATCCGCAATTGCGAGATATATTCTCTCACGATCGGCACGTTCACTTTTGATGAAGTCTGCTCATTGATGTTTTCGATAAAGATCGCAAAATCAATTTTTCCGCGCTGCAATGCGGTTGAGAGCTGCGCGCGCAACGGCAGTTCATTTTCGCGGTAAGCGGACGGAATTCTCGTGTTGAGGTCCAGCCCTTTGCTGTTGAGCGATTTTATCTCGATCGTTATTTTCTTGGTGGGGAGTTGTTGGGTCGCTTTTCCAAAACCCGTCATCGATAGTATCATATGCAAATAAAGGGGACAAAGATAGCGAAATTTGACTATGCGTTCTTCGGCCTTTGCGTCACGAGCCAAACGCCGGAGAATATCAAAATGCCCGCCACGATCTTATATATCGAAAGATCGTCCTTGTTAACGCTTATCGCGAAAATCGCCGCAAAAACGGGTTGAAGATAGATGAAAACCGCCACGGTGGTTGGTTTCAGCACTTTCATTGAAAGCAGGTTCAACAGATAAGTTACGAAGGTCGAAAAGATTATAATGAATCCGATTTTCCAAAGGGCAATATTCGGAATCACGTGCCAATGTACTTCTAGGATTTCGGTCAGGCCAAATGGCAAAACCATTAAGAATCCGAACAAATAGATATATTTCACGAAAGTGAGAGCACTGTACTTCTGCATCAGTTTTTTGACCAATACCAGATAAAGCCCATAGGAAACGGCGTTGATAAAAACCAGGAAATTTCCCAAGGTCGGATAAGGCGCAGTTGTTGAAGCGCGATTGTAAAGTATGAGAAATGCAGTGCCAAAAAGTCCGAGGAAAATCCCGAAGACCGTTCGTTTCAGAAGTTTTTCCTTGAGGATAATTGCCGACAGAACCAGCACGATCATTGGCGTCGTGACCATTATCACCGAAGCCGCGATTGGCGAAGTATAGCTCAAGCCCTTGAAAAATGTCAGCATATTGAGCGCAACGCCAAAGAATGCCGCGGCGATGATTCGAGGAAAATCGCCAACCTCGATTTTTTCCTTTGGTGCAAAAAACCAAACAATCCAGAACAAGAACGTCGCTCCGAAAACGCGAAGCAAAATAAATCCGTAGGGCGCAATGTACAATGGCATGACGTCCTTTGCGATCGTGAAGGTTACGCCATATATGATTGAAACGGAAGTTGCGGCGAAAAGGGCGAGCGTGCGTTGCGACATGATTTTTTGTGAAATCGAGAGCGCGAAGGTAGAAAAGAGGCAGGCGAAAAAAGAGAACGAATCGAAAAAATTGAACAATCGAAAAAATCGAAAAACCGAAAAAAAAATAAGTGCGTGAGCCAGATTCGATAAAATCTATATTCTTGATAATTTCCAAATTCGTCCTTCGACCTACTTCCAACCACCTAAAACCTATTCCTTACCTTTGCCAAAATCCAAATTTATGAAGTTCAACACCAAGACGATCCACGGCGGACAGCATTACGAACCTACTACTGGAGCAGTAATGCCGCCCGTTTTCCTGACCTCTACATTCGTTCAATCGAGCCCGGGGAAACCCATAGGCGACTATGAGTACAGCCGCGCCGCAAATCCAACCCGCACAGCGCTCGAGAATTCGCTCGCGAGCTTGGAAAATGGTGCAAAAGGACTTGCGTTCTCATCTGGACTTGCCGCGACAGATTGCCTTTTGAGAACCTTGAAATCTGGCGATGAGATCATCGCGATGGACGATCTTTATGGCGGAACTTACAGACTGTTCACCAAAATCTTCAAGGATTCCGGACTCGTTTTTCACTTTGTCGATATGACCGATATCGAAAAGTTCAAGAGCTTGATCAACGACAATACTAAACTGGTTTGGGTGGAAACGCCGACAAACCCATTGATGAAACTCGCCGATATCGAGTCGATCGCCAAAATCACAAAGCAGCACAAAATACTTTTTGCCGTTGACAACACTTTTGCAACACCATATCTTCAGCGTCCGCTGGATCTTGGCGCTGATGTTGTGATGCATTCCGCGACCAAATATCTTGCGGGACATTCTGATGTTATAGCTGGCGCTTTGGTGATGAAGGACAAGGAATTTGCCGAGCAAATGCACTTTCAGCAGTTCGCTTCGGGCGCGACACTTGGCCCGATGGATTCATTCTTAGTGCTTCGGGGCATAAAGACATTGGCATTGCGCGTTCAGCGGCATTGCGAAAATGGCCAAAAAGTTGCCGCTTTCCTGGACAAGCATCCAAAGGTCGCTGCCACTTTTTATCCCGGTCTGAAAAGCCATCCCCATTATTATATAGCAAAAAGGCAGATGTCGGGATTCGGCGGAATGGTGTCTTTCACTTTCACTTCTGGCAAAAAGGAGGATTCCATCAAGTTTTTGGAAAAGCTGAAGGTCTTTACATTGGCCGAAAGCCTTGGCGGCGTTGAATCCTTGGCAAACCATCCGGCATTGATGACGCACGCCTCGATTCCGGCCGAAAAGCGTGCCGAGCTTGGCATCACCGACGATTTGATTCGCTTGAGCGTTGGCATCGAGGACATCGACGACCTTTTGGCCGACCTCGAGCAGGCATTTGCGTAAGCGGAATTTTGGAGACGGCCATTTTCTCGTTTTTATATTTCGTCCCGATCTGCTTTATCCACGCAAAAATGGCGTGGGATATCGCGTTGGTCGGGGCTAGGTTTTAAATTTTAGAACATAGAATCATTATACAAAAAAGCCCGACTCATTGGAATCGGGCTTAATATTTATATCAAGAATTCGTCTAGTTCAAATAGTAGATGTAACCAACGTTGAACCATATCAGCCAATCATTGGATCTATTCTCGGTGTAGATCTGCGGGTTCGGATTCAATCCATCAACCCAGTTCGAGAAGTAATATTGCCATCTGAGGTCAACCATAAGATCCGAAACATTGTTCAATCTATATCTCGTCCCAACGCTTCCAACAACAGAAAAAACGGTGCCGCCCTGACGGTCAAATGCATTTTTATATTTTACCGGTGTCACGTTGTCCTCCACACCAAGATTGGAATTTCTGTTGATGGTGGAATAAGACGTTGGAGAATAGAAACTGAACTGTCCGCCAAAACTTACGAAAGGACCGAGTTTTCCGATCGTTGCCGTGAAGTCGCGGATGCTGAAAGGAAAGTATTCAAGTTGCATACCAATATTTGTGACCGATGTGCTACCTCGCATCGCCCTGAGCTGTTGTGCAAAAATCGAGGTCTTTTCGGGCGCTACATATTCACCATAGTGCTTTAGCTGTGTCTTATTGTACGAGATCTCCGTTCTGAGCTTGAAGTGGTCGTTGAAATAGGTCTGTGGATTGTAGCAGTTGCATTCTGCCGTGTAGGAAAAGTTGAGGTAGTGGATCAATCCGATACCAAAGCCAACGTTGCCAGCATTGGTCGAGAAATCTTGTCGCACTCCATAATCGGACTGGAATGCCACAGGGCCAACAATAATCCCAACCTCATGAGAAAACCCGTATTGGGCTGAACTTTTGTTTGAGTAACCAAGTATAACCAACATGGCTAATAGAAAGGACTTGGACATCTTCATAGGTTTAATCATTTCCGGACAAATATATAAAAACATCAATCACTTACTAACACAAAAACAAAAATACTTGGTAAGGTACGTATTAAAAGGCAAATGGTTTCGCGGTCTTGCAATAAATCTCGACATAAAAGACATTGCTGATCTTGTTCGCGTTTTTACAAAGAACGTGAAGCAAGATACTTTATTTTCAATAAAATGTATATTTGTGGCCTTAACGAAAACGTTTGCACAAAACGTCCTAAACTTATAACAATGTCCAAGAGCATCAACGATTTTATCGAATCGGTATCAAAGAGAAACCCGAACGAACCTGAATTCATGCAAGCCGTTAAAGAGGTTGCTGAAACAGTGATTCCATTTATCGAAAAAACACCAAAATACCAGGGGCAAATGCTTTTGGAACGAATGGTAGAACCCGAGCGTGTGATCATGTTCCGCGTGGTTTGGCTAGACGACCAGGGCAGAACCCAAGTGAATCGCGGTTATAGGATCCAAATGAACTCGGCGATCGGACCTTACAAGGGCGGACTTCGTTTTCACCCATCGGTGAACTTGAGCATCTTGAAGTTCCTTGCTTTTGAGCAAACCTTCAAGAACAGCCTTACCACTTTGCCAATGGGCGGCGGAAAAGGCGGCGCCAACTTTGACCCAAAAGGCAAATCGGACAACGAGATAATGAAATTCTGCCAATCGTTCATGACAGAACTTTGCAAATATATTGGCGCCGACACCGATGTTCCTGCGGGAGATATAGGCGTTGGAGGCCGTGAGGTCGGCTATATGTTTGGCCAGTACAAAAGGATCAAAAACGAATTTACCGGTGTTCTTACAGGAAAAGGCCCCAGTTTCGGCGGGTCTTTGATGCGTCCCGAAGCCACGGGTTACGGCGATGTTTATTTTGCGCAGAACATGCTGGCAACAAAGGGCGACAGCTTCAAGGGCAAAACCGTTGTGGTCTCGGGTTCTGGAAACGTGGCGCAATTCGCTGTTGAAAAAGCAACGGAGCTTGGCGCAAAAGTCGTAACGATGTCGGATTCTTCAGGTTACATTTATGATGAAGCTGGAATCGATGTAGAAAAACTCAACCACGTTATGGACATCAAGAATGTTCAGCGCGGGCGGATCAGTGAGTACACGACCAAATATCCAAAGGCAAAATACTTTGATGGCAAACGTCCGTGGGAAGTAAAATGCGATATTGCCTTGCCTTGTGCAACACAGAACGAACTGAACGAACAAGAAGCCCAAATGCTTGTTGACAATGGGGTTATTTGTGTTGCCGAAGGAGCTAACATGCCATCGACACCAGAAGCGGTTGAGGTTTTCCAGAAAGCCAAAATACTTTTTGCGCCCGGAAAAGCATCGAACGCGGGCGGCGTTGCAACATCCGGTCTCGAAATGTCGCAGAATTCATTGCGATTGAGCTGGACAAGCAAGGAAGTGGACCAGAAACTGCACACAATCATGGAAAGCATCCACGCATCTTGCGTACAATATGGCAGCGAGGACAACGGTTATGTTGACTATGTAAAAGGCGCCAACATTGCCGGATTTGTAAAGGTTGCCGATGCAATGCTCGCACAGGGCGTTGTGTAAACTTTAATAATTGATATTGAAAAAATCCTCGCTTTATGGCGGGGATTTTTTTTTGCTGAAAAACCAGTTAAACGCGCGAAATCTTGACAAATAATCAAAATTCATTGTCATAAATGTCATAAATTGCAATTATTGGTGACGGAATTTTATCCTTCAGGTATCCAATTTCCCCATTTCGTGAGAGTATTTCCCCTCGCTGGCGCGAGCGTCCCGCTCGTGCCAACTTCACAACTAATTCATTGCACTTAATGGACTACAAGGAAATTTTGAGGTCCGCCAACAAGTTTGGACGTGCGTTATAGGCTTTGCCACCATTTTTTGGAAATAGCGAAGTTTTTTAATTAGTATATTTAAGGATGGCAGAACCATTTGCGGGCTGTTTGAAATTTGGACACGAGCGGGACGCTCGCGCCAGCCTGGGGATTTTTTTGTTATATTGATTAGTTCAACAAGCCCAATAACTGCGTTTTGGGAAATTACCAGCAGGCCCCAAACTTTCTGGCAGTGAATTTTCAATTCCATTGAATGCAATTCTGACGAAGATTAATTAAAATTCAATCCACGCTATATGCGGGGGATTTTTTGTGAAATTCATCTTTCCCAAAAATTCTCCACCACCGCATATTAAACCGACAACTCCCGCGTTTTGGCTTATATTTGTTTTCAAAGTCGCTATATGTTCAGGTTCTCGATCATTTTTCTAATTGCTTTTTCCCAACTTACGCTTGCGCAAAATGCCTTGCAGTTCAAGAGCTATGCGTCTTTCAACGAGATCAAGGACCTTTGGGAAACGCCAACCACTGTTTATGCCGCCGCCGAGAACGCGATTTTCACCAAGACCGTTGGCGCGGGAACCATCAAAACCCTTACCACCATCGATGGAATTTCGGGGCAAACGATCACCGCGCTCTATCACAGCGAAAATTTTAAGAAAACAATCATCGGTTATCAGAATGGTCTTATCATTTCGGTGAACGACGCAGATGGCAAAATCACCAAAATCGTGGACATCATAAACAAGGCGATTCCGTCCACGGTAAAGCGCGTAAACCATTTTATGGAGTTCGACGGCGTAATTTATGTCTCGGCCGATTTTGGTATCTCGCAGTTCTTTCCGGCAACTTCACTTTTTGGCGACACCTATTTTATAGGCAACAACGGCCAGCAAATCTCCATAAACCAAACCGCGGTTTTTGATGGTTTTATCTATGCCTCAACAGCGGCTTTTGGCATCCGCCGCGCAACGGTCGACAATCCAAACCTGATCGATTTTTCGCAATGGACGGAAGTTGCGCCATTCGGTTGGAGCGGCATCGAAACTTTTGGCGATAAGCTCGTGGCTGTCACCAACACCGGAAACCTTCAGCGCTTCAACGGCACAGCTTTCACGAGTTTTGGGGTTTTGCCGCAATCGCCGGTCGATTTCCGTCACGTTGGCGATCAACTTATCGTTACAACGGCGTCACAGGTTTATATCTACAACGCCAATCTTGCCGCCACCACCACTGTTCAGGCCTCACAGATTCCCGATGTCGCGGTGCAATTTACATGCGCCACGATTGTTGGCAACAGCATTTTTATCGGAACAAATCAAAATGGCGTTTTCCAGACACAGATCGACAATCCGAATTCATTCGAGAACATTTCGCCCGATGGACCTGTGATCAACAATGTTTTTGCGATCAATGCACAGCCGAGTTCGCTCTATGCAGTTTATGGCGATTATGAGGTTTCGTACAATCCGTACACGCCGGTGCTCAAGCAATTTGGCGTAAGCCATTATGTTGGCAACAAATGGAAATACATTCCGCCATCCGAACTTTTTGGCGCAAAAGCGTTGGTGAGAATCGCGGTGAATCCTACCAAACCGAAAGAAATTTATGTGAGCTCCTATCAATTTGGTCTTTTGAAAATCGTGGACGACGTTCCCGAAAAACTTTTCAACGAAACGAACAGCACGCTGCAGTCGATTGTACCAAACCAATCTGTGGTCAGGATAAATGGACTTGCGTTTGACAAAATCGGCAGTCTTTGGGCGACCAACAGTCTTGTAAAAACCGCCCTGAAGCAATTGCCGGCAGGCGCAACTGATTTTGTGTCGTACAATCTAGAGACCGTGATCAGTAATGTCAACTCTTTTGACCTCGGTCGACTTGCCATTGACAAGAACGGCACAAAATGGATGTCAACCCGAAAGGACGGCGTCATCGGTTTTAACGAAGCTTACGGAAATCTCGCCAAAAACCTTTTGATGGACCCCGATCGAGGCAATCTACCCAACAATGATGTTCGCGTGGTAACGCCCGACAATCGCAACGCGCTTTGGATCGGAACGCGCGTTGGACTTCGTGTGGTCTCGAGCGTTGACAGTTTTTTATCGAATGACCAGATCACGAGCGAACCAATAATCATTCTTGATGAAGGCCTTGCACAGGAGCTTCTTTTTGAGCAGTTCATCATCGATATCGTGGTTGATGGCGCCAACAATAAATGGATCGGAACAGCGGACAGCGGTGTTTTTATGGTCTCGCCAAATGGCCAAGAAACTTTTTACCATTTCACGACCGACAATTCTCCGCTGCCGAGCAACACGATCAACGATGTTGATATCGACCCTTCGACGGGCGAGGTTTTTTTCGCGACCACAAAGGGAATGGTTTCGTTCAAAGGCGTTTCGACGGCGGCTAATGAGGACCTGAACAACGTAGTGATTTTTCCGAATCCTGTACGGCCAAATTACCTCGGAACCGTCAAGATCAGCGGTTTGTTGGACAAGGCCAACGTAAAGATCACCGATATTCAGGGGAATTTGGTGTACGAAACTAAATCTGCTGGCGGAACGATCGAATGGGATACGACCGCTTTTGGAAAATACAAAGTGGCGTCTGGCGTCTATATGGTTTTTATTTCTGCCGCAGATGGCGTGGAGACCAAGGTCAAAAAAGTAATGGTGGTGCGATAAATTTCAACTTCAATGCTCGCAAAAACCAAGGCCATTGTACTTTCTACTCTCAAATACAACGAAAAAAGCCTGATCGTTCGCTGCTTTACGCAAAATGCCGGACTGCGAAGCTATTTTGTGCGCGATGCATTTTCAAAATCAAAGACGGCGATGAAGATTGCCTATTTTCAACCGTTGGCAATACTGGAAATCGTGGGCACGCAAAAGAACAAGGGCACGCTCGAAAATATAAAGGAAGTTAGGAATGCCGCGGCTTTCACCAATTTACATTCAAACATTTACAAAAGCGCTATCGTGCTTTTTCTGTCCGAAATGTTGCAGCACAGCATTCGCGAGGAAGAAGCAAACGAACCGTTGTTCGATTTTTTGGAAAATGCAATTCTGTGGCTTGACGCCAATGACAACGCGCCCGATTTTCATTTGGTGCTGCTTTTTCAGATGTCAAAATATTTGGGCTTTTACCCAGATATGACCAATGAAGCTGCACGGTTTATGGACATCAAAGAAGGCGTTTTGGTCGAGCGCGAATCTCAAACAACGTTGAACGCCGAAGAATCGCAATTGTTTATAATTCTTGCCAAACGCGATTTTTCAAGTGAAAATAATTTTTATAATGGCAAGGAACGACAAAAATTGCTGAATCTGATTGTAGATTATTATGCGCTGCATCTTGAAGGTTTCAAACGACCGAAAAGCTTGGTTGTTTTGGGTGAGGTTTTTTCTTAGGATTCGAAGAATCAAGACAAGTATCGCTTGATTCGGGATTTGGTGAATGCTGTTTTTAAAAAGTTCTTGAGTGAGAAAATTGATAAGTTATAGTTTGAGTAAACTTTTTCACAAGCATACGCCTCAGGAAAGTCATCAATATTATTTCTCAAGTTTTAGCGTCCGTTGATTTAAATATTCTTTGAATTCTGCAAAATTCATCCCTTTGGTTTCTTTTGCAATTTTTTCCTTAACTGTTCTAAAGAATTTTACGGTATCAAATTCTTTTTCTTTTTTAGTTTCGTTATTCATTTGTTATAATT
>JBBSUW010000038.1:0-22877 GCA_038234025.1 Flavobacteriales bacterium | reverse complement strand
TCAGGAATCATAAAAAATTGTTTTATAGATTATACAATGGGTAGTTGTGCTGTGTTGAGTAGTGTAGTTGTTCTACTGAAAGCCCCAATGAAAAACCAAAACTTTTTCTTTTAGTCCCAAAAACAAAAAAAGGCGCAAAGTGCACCTTTTTCAGCTTTATTATTTTCTGATACCGAGTTCCTTGATGATCTCGCGATATCTGTTGATCTCTGTGTTTTTTAGGTAATCAAGAAGGCTTCTTCTTTTTCCCACGAGCTTTACCAGTGAACGCTCTGTGTTGTAATCGTGACGGTTCTTTTTCAAATGCTCTGTCAAGTGATTGATCCTGAATGTGAACAAAGCAATCTGTCCTTCAGAATTTCCAGTGTTGGTTGCGCTGCCGCTGTGTTTTGCGAAAATTTCGCCTTTTACTTCTTTAGTAAGGTACATTCCAATATTGTTTAAATGATTTTTATGTATCGATTGGGTTTTCCAATGCGAGTGCAAATATAGTTTTATTTTTGTAAACGCAAACAGTGGAATTTCGCGAAAGCGTTGACGGTTTGGTGTTTATTTCTCAAGTATTTTCGCAACATCCTTTGCAATAGCTTCCAAGAATTGTTCGTCAAGTTCATTGAAGGCGGCAATCACATTTGAATCGATATCTATCTGGCCAACATTCTCGCCATTCACAAAAATCGGAACGACGATTTCAGATTTTACGTCCATATTGCAGGATAAGTAATTGGCTTCCGCAGAAACATCGTCAGCAACAAAATTCTTGTTCGTCAATGCAACCTGGCCGCAAATGCCTCTCCCGAAAGGGATAATTGTATGGTCGGTCGGTTCGCCGGCATACGAACTCAACTTCAATTCTGGCTTGTCGCCGTTCTTGAAATAAAATCCGACCCAGTCATAATAGTCAACATTGTCGAGCAATAGATGGCAAACCTCGAGCAATCGGTCTTCCAAAAGTTGGTTGCTGTGGTGAAGAATATCGATAACCTTGGGCTCAAGTTCCTGGAATGTCATAAGTAAAGTGCTTTGTTGCAAAAGTAATATTTCGGCGCTGTTTTAATTTGCATAAATTTGTTAAAAAGCCGCACTTGAACGCCACGCTCAAAGATTATCGTCCGCTTGTTGTTTTCCTAGCAAAGTTCGGCGCGTCCTATATTATATTGAGCGCGATTTATTACGGCTATCTTTCACAATATAATGAGTCGCTTTTGCAGGTTGATTCCTTTACGGAAATTGTCGCGAACCAAACCAAAAGCGTGGTTTCTATTTTCAATCAAAATGTTTCGTTTGACAAGCATCCAAACCAGGCCGCTTTCAGAATCTTCTACAACAATAAATTCGTCGCGCGAGTCGTCGAAGGTTGCAATGGCATCAGCGTAGCGATTTTGTTCGCTGCTTTCGTGATTGCTTTCAAGGGAAAACTTTGGCAGACGGTTTCATTCATTTTGTTCGGCACATTGCTAATTCATATTTTGAACGTTGCCCGAATCGCGCTTCTTGCAGCTTTGCTTTTTCATTATCCCGAATATGAGCACATTCTTCACGGCGTGGTTTTTCCGGGCATCATTTACAGTATCGTTTTTATTCTGTGGGTGGTTTGGATAAACAAATTTTCGACCTTCGCCAATGCAAAATAAAATCCTTCGGTACACGATTGTTTTCATTATGGTCGTCGGCCTCGTGATGGTTCGCGCATTCGAATCGCAAATATTCTACGACCCGTTTCTGGAATTTTTCAAGGGCGATTACCAAATCGCAAAATATCCGCATTATGATTTAATTAAATTGCTGGCTTCAACATCGGCGAGATTTTGGCTGAATGCAGCGCTTTCGATATTATTGGTTCGAGCACTATTTCCGGCAACGGCCAACGTCAAAATCATCATTTGGATATTTCTTGTTGTCTATGTTTTGTTGATAATCGCGTTTGCAATCATTGTCCAATTTGGCGAAAGCCAACACCTGCTTTTCTTTTACATCCGACGATTTTTGATACAACCATTGCTCGTGATGTTGCTCGTTCCGGCTTTCTATTATCAAAAGGTAAGCGTTAAATCTTGATTAATTCCAAAACCGATTTTCCTCATTTCCATTATCTTTGCGCCGATGAAACCGCGAAATCTATATACTTTTCTGCTCGCCGCAATGATTTTTGCGTCAAGCATTGCCGTGGATTTCGACATTGATTGCTGTGGCGAAAATATGGCGATGATGGCTTCAACGCTTTCGCGAAAGTCAACTGATGCTGACACAAAAACCGTTCATTCTTGCTGTTCCAAAGATTCAAAACCATCAAAATGCTGCGACAAAACCGTTGTCCACGCCGATAAACGAACGATTGCGACAACAGCTTCATCTACAAAACAAATTGCGGCCATTCTGCCAAGGTTGGGCTTTCGCCAAAAATATTTCAACAGAGAACTTTCCACAACCGTCGAACGTCCAAATCTTCCGATTCTTCGACCGCCTTCCGGCAAATTGCCGCCCTACATTTTATTTTCGCAGAACATATTGTACGCTTGAGATTAAGGATTTTGCCCGCCAAATTTCTTTAATCCAAAAGCCATAATATGAAATATATTCTATTGACGATTTTCCTGTTGTCGATGCCATTCGCGCAAGCGCAGGAAGTCAAGACCGACACCATCAAAGGTGTCAACATCAAATCTGCGTCGCGACCAAGCCTTCAGAAATCGCAGTACGTCACCACAAACGCCGTCTTGATGACAAGCCGCGAACTCTTGAAGGCCGCGTGCTGCAACCTCGCCGAAACCTTCGAGACCAATCCGTCCATCGATGTCAACTTTGCCGACGCGCTCACCGGAACGCGACAAATCCGAATGTTGGGTCTCACAAGTCCATATCTTATGATTACCGAAGAGAATATTCCAAGTGTTCGCGGCGCTTCGCAAGCATACGGACTTTCTTTCACGCCCGGAACTTGGGTCGAAAGCATTCAGGTCACAAAGGGCGCGGGCTCGGTCACCAACGGTTTTGAGAGCATTTCCGGACAAATCAACACCGAGCTCATCAAACCGGCGATGGACATTCCAGCTTTCGCGAATTTTTACGGCTCGACCGATTCAAGATTTGAGGGAAATGTGCATCTCAATCACAAGTTCAACCCACATCTTTCGTCAACACTTTTTGTCCATTCCAATGCCAGAATCGCCAAGAATGATATGAACGACGACGGTTTTCTGGACAACCCGATTGGCGAACAAATCAATATTCTCAACCGTTGGCAGTACTTTAATGCCAAAACGGGCATCGTAAGTTTTGTTAATTTAAGGTATCTTAACGATAGAAAACAATCAGGACAAGTTGATTTCAACCCACAAACCGACATGCTCACTACAAACTTTTGGGGCTCGGAAATCAACACCGAAAGGTTTGACATCTCCACCAAAATCGGTTATGTATGGAAAGATATGCCTTACCAAAGCATCGGTTTTCAGAACGCCGGCAATCGCCACGACCAAGAATCATATTTTGGTTTGAATATTTACAACATTGCCCAAACGAGCTACTACAGCAATTTGATTTTCAATTCAATCATCAACAATACGCAGAACAAATTTGCGGCGGGCGTCAATTTCAATTATGACAAATATGACGAATATGTGAAAACGCCGGGCATAAATCGCAAATTCGACCGTATCGACAATTCGCTTGGCGCTTACCTCGAATACACTTATGACAATGGCGGAAACTTCAGTTTCATTGCCGGACTTCGCGGCGATTATCACAACCGATTGGGCATTTTTGCCACGCCAAGACTGCACGTTCGCTACAATCCGTGGGAAAATGGCGTGCTGCGTTTTTCGGTCGGAAGAGGGAAGAGGACCGCCAATGTTTTTGCCGAGAACCAAAGCCTTTTTGCCACCGCCAGAAACTTCAATATTCTCGATGTCAACGGCGCGACTTATGGTTTAAATCCCGAGATTGCCTGGAACTACGGCCTGAGCTTCAGTCAAAAGTTCAAGCTCTTCACCCGAAACGGCGACATCGGTTTTGACCTTTATCGAACCGATTTTTCCAATCAGGTCATTGTAGATTTGTACCAAAGCCCGCAGAAAGTCTTGTTCTATGATGTCAATGGGAAGTCCTTTGCCAACAGCCTTCAGCTCGATTTCAATTACCACCCGATGACGCACATCAATTTGAGAACGGCCTATAAATTCTACGATATTCAATCAGATTATATTGGCGGAAGTTCCGAAAGACCGCTTCAGGCAATGCATCGGTTCTTTGCCAATATCGAGGTCGCCGGACACAATATCAACGACAAGCAATGGAAGTTTGACGCGACCTACAATTGGCTGGGCAAGCAAAAACTGCCCTTCACCGCCACAAATCCCGCCAAGGACCGGTTGCCCGAATTTTCTAACCCATTTGGTATTGTCAACTTTCAGATAACGCGCGTGTTTTCCAAACAGTTCGAGCTCTATTCCGGCGCCGAGAACATCTTCAATTACAGACAAAAACGGGCCATCTTGGGCAACGATAATCCTTTTGGCAACAATTTTGATGCATCAATAGTCTATGCACCCATCTTTGGGCAAATGTTCTACGCAGGTCTTCGACTTAAATTAATTTAAAAAATTACAACCATGAAAAATATAATGATGATTCTCGCCGTTTTCGCCTTCGGGATTTCGAGCGCGCAGACCGATGTCAAAAAGAACAAAAATGCCAAATACACGTTTGAGGTCAACGGCAACTGCGAGCAGTGCAAGAAGCGAATCGAAAAGGCCGCCTTCGGTGTTTCAGGCGTCAAGATGGCAAACTGGAATATCGAAACCCACCAGTTCACCACGATGATTAACGAAGAAAAAACCTCGGTCGCCGAAGTCCAGGCGGCAATTGCAAAGGTTGGCCACGACACCGAGGCCGTTCGCGCCGATGACACAGTTTACAACGAACTGCATTCTTGCTGTAAGTATGAACGGAAATAACCCTGGTAAAACCTTAAAACAACGCGCTGAAACTCTCGGTGCGTTTTTTATTCGCACCGCCCAAAACATTCCACCAAATCCCGCGTTAATAAAACTCTAAAGCAAACGCCAACATTCGCATTTGCCCCAAATATTGACTACTTTCACGGCTGGAACCAAACGCACATCGATGGCAGATTTTGACTGGACACAACTACTGAACCCCGAGTTCTACATCACCCTGAAAATCGGTGGCATCCAGATGGGATTGCACATCGTGCTCTTCATCATCTTTGCCGAGACCGGCCTCTTTGCCGGCTTCTTCCTACCGGGAGACAGCCTGCTTTTCCTGTCGGGAATCTATAGTCGCGACCTTGTGCAGAACTTCTTTTACATCCCGTCAGATTTTCTCAACGTCTTCATCCTCGCCGTGCTCGTGGCCATATCCGGCACGCTCGGCAACATTGTCGGCTATTGGTTTGGCGCCAAGAGCGGCTATTACCTTTACAAAAAAGAAGACACCTTTCTCTGGAAAAAGAAATACCTCGTCCAGTCCAAGGACTTCTTCGAGACCTACGGCGGCAAGGCCATCATTTTTGCGCGTTTCCTGCCGATTTTCCGAACATTCGCGCCGATAGTGGCAGGCATTGTGGGTATGGACAAAAAGCGGTTTATGTTCTATAACGTCCTAAGTTCCATCCTCTGGTCGTTCAGTTTGATATTCGCTGGCCATTACCTGTACGGATTTTTCCTCAACAACTTCAACATCGACCTCAAGCAGCATATCGAGGTCATCATCATCATCTTGGTGGTGATAACGGTCATTCCTGTGGCGTACAAACTGACAAAGAAAATGCCGAGCAGTGGTATTGAAGAGTAGGTTTCACGGCATCATCTATAATTTCCTAAAATCACCAACTTCTCGAAGCATTCATAATTTGTAATCCATAATTTCTTTCCGCGAAGCCATTCATAATTTTTCTTTGGAGCCATTTCCGGCTGTCCACTGTATCTTTTTTTCCGGCTGAAAAAGCCGAAAAAAAAGGATGCCGTTTCCATCCGGGCTAGGCATTTTGCAAACAACAGTTATTCAACTTCATCATTAGGGCTATCATCAACCGCTTGCTCCGAGTTCTGCGCACAACAGGGCGTGTCATTGAATATTTGCTTTATCTTTATAATCATAACATTCTATATACCATGAAACCAGAAATCAAGATTTTCATAAAAACCTTTCTGATAGGAGGGTTGATTTACACCGCCGTCATAAGCCTGTACGATTATGCAAAAGGAGAAAACTTCGATTTCCCCAAATTGGTCGTTATGTTTGTGGTGATGGGGTTTGTAACCGCCTTCGGCGCTCGTTGGCGATATCTTGATGAGAAGAAAAAATCAAGAACGAATTAACCCGTAATTATAAACAACAGCCCACATCAGCGGGCGAATTACTCGATGTTGTACCAGTTGCCGTTGACGTTGGGCATGGAATGCAATTCCGCGCTATCATGTGTTTGCAGAGGGCATATCCGCGTGGTCGGGTTTTTTTGGCGGTTCTTAGTTTGTGGGCACTCCCGATAGCTATCGGGATAGAAATCCGCGCTATCTTGTGTTTACGTTGGGCATATCCGCGCGGTCGGGTTAAAATCAATATTGAAGCATTAATCTAACAAAACATTAACCGACATTGAGAAGACTTTTTTTAAATTTACAATTAATCTAAACATTATATTATAAAAAATATCAATTCAGGCGCTATCATTTTGGTCAATGTTTCAAATCCTTCGGCACAAATCGACTGTAGTTACTTGAAAACATCGGGAACTCAAAAATGGGACGTCATTAATCCACAGGAAGTAGGTAAATTGCACAATCAGTATCTAATTCAATTAATTGATTTATCCAATCAGAATCCTAGATCATCATATAAAGACATTTTTATGCAAATTGATATAGAGAAAGTCTCTAAAGATGCTCAATCATGCTACTATGATAATATATCATCGACATCGTCGAAGTCTAGGGATAATATCATCTCAACCAATGTGAGCACTACAAATGCCCAAATGTATTATCAAAACCTTTCGGCAGCTGTAGCTAAATCTAATAACTACAACGATTTGATTACAAATGTCAACAATGTTATTGGAGATATCAACGGTAATACTGCAGGTCATGATAAAGACATCTTATTGGTATGCGCTGAAACTGCAAAGTCATCTGCATATATATGGTTTTCTAAAACTGAGGGAGGCAGTGGTATCGGTTCGGATTATTTGATTTCACATCCTCAAACTACCAGTAGTAAAAATAAGCTTAATGCAGATATGAGTGGGGCAGGTTATGGAATGGTTGTGTGGTCTTTTAGCGCATTTCTTGGTCCAGTTGGAATGGCTGGTTTTCTTTATGATGCAGTAAGCGGTGCACTTGTTTCATCATTTTTACCATAATTATGAAACTTTCTAAAATAGAAATTGTTTTTCTGTTTATGCTTTTAGGATTTACAACTTTGATGATTTTCGTCACCGAGTCCTTAGCATATTATGAGGACAGCAATTCCATTGATAAATTGACCTTTGTTGAAATTCTAAAATCATGCTTAAGAAAGGCTTTTGTCTTGGACTTGCTAATGTTCGGTCTTTATAAGGTGAACAAGCGAAGACAAATGTCCGGTAAACCACCCTTTTAAAAAATGGAAGATTAGAAACGAATAGCACTTAGTTTCAACCAAAAAAAAACCGCCCCAATTTCTCGAGGCGGTTTTTCAATTATTATATAAAATATCTTACATCATCCCCGGCATACCGCCGCCCATACCGCCAGCTGGCATTTCTTCTTTGATGTCAATAAGCGCACATTCGGTGGTCAAGATCATTCCGGCAACTGAGGCGGCGTTCTCAAGCGCCACGCGTGTTACTTTCTTGGGATCGATGATGCCCGCCGCGAGCATATCCACATATTCGTCGGTCTTGGCATTGTAACCAAAATCGCCCGTGCCTTCGGCAACTTTTGCAACAACTACCGAACCTTCAAGACCAGCGTTCTCAACAATGGTGCGCAATGGAGATTCAACAGCACGTGATACGATCTGAATGCCTGTTGCTTCGTCCGGGTTGTCAGCTTTGATGTCCTTGAGCGCAAGTTTGGCGCGAAGTAGGGCAACGCCACCACCGGCAACGATACCTTCCTCAACCGCGGCGCGGGTAGCATGAAGTGCATCGTCCACACGGTCTTTCTTCTCTTTCATCTCAACTTCTGAAGCAGCGCCCACATAGAGTACGGCAACGCCACCGGCAAGTTTGGCAAGACGTTCCTGCAATTTTTCTTTGTCATAGTCAGACTGTGTGGCCTCCATCTGTGCCTTGATCTGCCCAATTCTGCTCTGGATGGCTTCGGCCTCGCCAGCACCGCTCACTATGGTGGTGGCGTCTTTGTCTATGGTAACGCGCTTGGCGGTTCCCATCATTTCAAGAGTTGCGTTTTCCAAGGTGTGTCCTCGCTCTTCCGAAATCACTGTTCCGCCTGTCAATATCGCGATATCTTCCAACAAGGCTTTTCTTCTGTCGCCAAAACCTGGTGCCTTAACGGCAGCGATTTTCAGGGCGCCACGAAGTTTGTTCACTACCAATGTAGAAAGTGCTTCGCCATCCACATCTTCGGCAATGATCAATAGTGGTTTGCCAGATTGTGCTATCGGCTCAAGAACCGGTAGCAATTCCTTCAACGAAGAAACTTTTTTGTCGTACAAAAGGATATATGGATTCTCAAGTTCGGTTTCCATTTTCTCTGGGTTTGTCACGAAATAGGGCGACAGATACCCACGATCGAACTGCATACCTTCAACAACGTCAACATAAGTTTCTGTTCCCTTTGCTTCTTCAACGGTGATGACGCCCTCGCGACCTACTTTTCCGAATGCGTTGGCAATAAGTTCGCCGATCACTTCGTCATTGTTGGCAGAGATCGATGCAATCTGCTTGATCTTGTCAGAGTCTGACCCAACAACCTTTGATTGTTTTGCAAGGTCTTCCACGATTGCCTGAACGGCTTTGTCTATTCCGCGTTTCAAGTCCATTGGGTTTGCGCCAGCGGCAACGTTCTTCAATCCTTCTTTCACGATGGCTTGCGCCAAAACTGTAGCGGTAGTGGTTCCGTCGCCCGCAAGGTCGTTGGTTTTGGAAGCAACTTCCTTGACCATTTGCGCGCCCATGTTCTCGAGCGGATCGGTGAGCTCTATTTCTTTTGCAACGGTCACACCGTCCTTTGTCACGGTTGGTCCACCGTAAGATTTCCCGATGATCACGTTTCGCCCTTTTGGTCCGAGCGTAACTTTTACCGCATTTGCCAATGCATCAACGCCGCGCTTCAAGCCGTCGCGTGCCTCGATATCAAACTTTATGTCTTTAGCCATTGTATAATTATTATAGTGTTAGAAATTTTGTGTTAAACGATTGCAAGGATGTCGTCCTCTTTCATGATGAGGTAATCCTTGTTGTCAAGCTTCAGTTCTGTGCCCGCGTACTTTCCGTAAAGGACAACATCGCCTGCTTTCACGGACATATCGTGCTTTTTGGTTCCGCCGCCAACGGCGATCACGGTTCCTTTTTGTGGTTTTTCTTTTGCCGTGTCCGGAATAAAAATTCCCGAAGCGGTCTTGGTTTCGGCAGCCATTGGTTCTATTAGAACGCGGTCTGCAAGTGGTTTGATGTTAACGGCCATAGTATTATTATAATTGAATTGATTTTACGTGTCCAACGGGTTTTCAGAAATTGTGCCAACCGCGTGATGTCTGCCAAATTAGCATATAATAAAAATGCCAGCTACTGCCGGCATTCTTTTTTGGGTTGCATTGCTGCTATTCTGTCTCTGTGGCAGGCGCTTGCTCCGCAGGTGTGTCGCTTGGCGCGGGCGCTGTAATTTCTTTTGCGGCCGCAGGTTGGTTGGCAGCAGCTTCGGTGCTTTGTATGAGTTTTTGATTGTCTTCCAGTTGATTTGTAAAGCTCAAGCTAGAGAGCATCACGAGTACAACCAAGATTGTGGCAAGTGCCCAAGTGGCCTTGTCAAGGAAGTCTGTGGTCTTTTGAACGCCGCCCATCATTTGAGACCCACCCAAGGTTGATGATAAACCGCCGCCTTTGGGGTTTTGAACCATAATAATTACGATAAGCAAAAAGCAAACTATCGTGATCAGAACCAAGAATATAATAAAGGTGTTCATCGTGCTAAAATTATTTCTGTTGAAGATTTTTAATGTCCAAAATTCGGTCAGCAAAGAAACCACTTTTTTCGGGATATTTCAAAATTAAAATTTCGTACGCCTGAATGGCTTTTTGGTATTTGTGCTGTTCGAGATAAACCCTTGCGAGCGTTTCTGTCATAAGGTAAGATTGATCGGGATCGTGGCTGGCCTCGAAAACAGAACCTGTAGTTTTTATAGCCTCAGACTTCAATGGTGGAATCTTGGGGTTCGTAAGAATGAATCTGTCAATCAGGTCGTTTTTTTTTTGCTGAAAATTTTCTTGCGGTGTTTCTATTTCTATTTCATCCCGAACGATCGGCTGCATTTTGGACAGGCTCAACCATTCCTGAAACGAATGTGTTTCGCCTTTTTCGAATGCCAATGATTTCCCGATCTCACGAATAACCTCGTCCTGCCTAACTTCTTCCGAAATGTTTTCTTCGATTATTTTTGCTCCGGTCTCGATGATCGGGCTTGCAACCCGTATGGAATTCAGTATCGACTCCTCAAGCTTGTCAATGGGAATATGCGGTACGGTTTTGTATTCCAAAGATTTTTCCGGTCCGAAAGATTCAAATTCACGTTCGTCCTCGACATCAATAATTTCAGAATCAAATTCTTCTGAACCGTTTTTGTCGATATCATCACTCCCATCGTCCATTTCATCATCATTCGCGCTCGAAGCAACCTCGAATTCCACATCCATGAAATCTTTTTCAAGAGCATTTGTATCAACAAATGCTTCGCCGCTCCGCGATTCTTCTTCTTCTTCTTTGACAACTTCGCTGGACTCGACCGAGATGTCATTTATTCGCGAAAGCTTATCCTCAAACGACGTTAGGTCAACCGCAGCAAAATCGTCCGATGTAATAAAATCGAACAGCACGCCTCGGTCCACAGTGTGCGCCGCCGTTACCTTTAGCGCATAATTGTACTTAAAACTGTTCTGGTTGTGAAGCCCTTTCAAATGCAACGAGCGCGCACTTTGGAAATACGGGAATTCCTGCACGATTTTTTCCAGTTCCAAAGTCTGCTTTTCGTGCACGGAAACTGGTTTGTTGAGAAGAAATATGTAATCGTAAATGGTCAAGAATAGCTTGTTGTTCGGAACAAATTAACGAATAAAAATCAAATCTACCACTTGGCCAACGAATCGTTGAAGATGTCTTGAGTGATCCGTTGAAAAATCACGTTGAGCGCTTCGATCAGTATCGAACCCGTTGGAAGGTTTTGGCCAGGGTAATCGTAGAAAAAACTGAACCTTTTCTCAAAGTTGTCATCCTCTTTGTTTTTATTGGTGAACCTCACGTTCACGCTTATCGTCAACCTGTTCTGCTGCGCGGTTTGATTGGCCAGCGCAGTGATCGGCGCGATGTAATAATCAACGATCTCGCCCTCGTAAACCAGGTCGCCACCATTGGGAACAAGCGTCAGGTTTGTTTGGTTCTGGATCAAATCTTGCAGCTGCAGCGTGAATGTTCGGTCGATTCCGGGCTCGATAAGGTTCGAATTGTTCTGGAAGTAATTCACTTGAAACGTTTTTGCATCAATCTTGCCCGTTCCGGTAAAGTTGTACACCGAACAGCCTTGCATCATAACGGCAATCAAGAAAACCGCGAATATTTTTGGAACGTGCTTCATATCAAAGGTCGAATTGTTTTATTTTTCTGTACAAGGTTCTTTCGGAAATACCAAGCTCATCGGCCGCTGCCTTTCGTTTTCCCTTGTTCCTGTCCAAAGATTTTCTTATGAGCTCGATTTCTTTTTGCTCCAATTTCAAAACTTCCTCTTCTTCCACGGTTTCTGCAAATTGGTAAGCTTCTCTTGGTTTTTCTTCCGCCACTTTTTCTGGAAGTAATGGAACGCTCATATCTGGTTCACCATCATCATAGTCAAAAGTGCTGTCGTCATCAGAATCCTGCCCGTAGATTTTTTTGATCAGCCCAGAATTGGTGTCCTGAACCTTTGCCGAGCCGTGCTGCAAAAGCTCCAGCGTCAGTTTCTTCAGGTCGTAGAGGTCGTTCTTCATGTCAAAAAGAACGCGGTATAGAATATCTCTTTCGGTACTGAAATCGCTTTCCTTCTTTTTGTCTGCAATTACCGCCGGAAGATTTGAACCTTCACTCGGAAGATAGGTCTGCAATGTCGCGGCCGTGATCTCTCGCGTTGTTTCCAGTACCGAAAGCTGTTCGGCAACATTCCGCAACTGTCGGATATTTCCGCTCCAGCGAAATTTTGTCAATAGACTTACCGCGCCCTCGTCAAGTTTCAGCGATGGCATTTTGTATTTATGGGCAAAATCAGAGGCAAATTTTCTGAACAACAAATGGATGTCCTCTTTTCTGTCGCGCAATGGCGGCAAAAGAATATCGACCGTGCTCAATCTATAATATAGGTCCTCGCGAAATTTTCCTTTTTGGATCGCATCGAAAAGATTGACATTCGTGGCCGCCACGATCCTCACATTTGTTTTCTGCACCTGTGAAGAGCCAACTTTTATAAATTCACCATTTTCGAGAACCCGAAGCAATCTAACCTGTGTTGTCAATGGCAACTCGCCCACTTCATCAAGAAAAATGGTTCCGCCGTCGGCCACTTCAAAATAACCTTCGCGCGTATTCGTCGCGCCGGTAAAAGCGCCTTTTTCGTGACCGAATAATTCGCTGTCAATCGTGCCTTCCGGAATCGCGCCGCAGTTTACGGCTATATATTTGCCGTGTTTTCTGCGCGATAATGAATGGATTATTTTGGGAATGCTTTCCTTTCCAACCCCGCTTTCTCCCGCAACCAAAACCGAAATGTCCGTTGGCGCGACCTGGATTGCTTTTTCGATCGCGCGGTTTAGTTTTGGGTCGTTACCAATGATCTCAAACCGTTGTTTGATCGACTGAACGTTGTCCATATATTATTGTGCTAGTTCCTTTATGGTTTCATTTTTGGAATGCATCGGCGAAAAACCGACCGCTTTGCCGAGCAATGTCCCCGATGTGCAGTTTGTGATCTCGACCATGACGAAGTCGCCGATCGTATAATTTTCTCGCGGAAAAACCACGACCATGCTTTGAGGATTTCTCCCAGAAAAATCGTTGTCCGATTTCTTCGAAACCCTGTCCACAAGGACTTCCACGGTTTTTCCGATATAGCTTTGCGAACGAAAAAGACTGTGCTCTCGCTGCAGCGCCACGATTTCCTGAAGCCTTTTCAGCTTGACATCTTCGGGCACGTCATCTTCCATTTTTCTTCCCGCCAGAGTTCCCGGCCGTTCAGAATACGAATACATATAGCCAAATCCATACTTTACTTTTTCCATCAAATCTAAAGTATCGGAATGATCGGCGTCAGTTTCGGTCGGAAATCCGGCTATCATATCTTGGGTTATTCCGCAACCCGGAATGATCTCGTTTATTCTTTGAATAAGTTTTAGATACTCTTCTCGCGTGTGAAGACGGTTCATTGCTTTCAAAATCCTATCGCTGCCAGATTGAACGGGCAAATGGATATGATTACAAATATTTCGGTGCTTTGCAATCGTGTGCAGAACGCTTTCGTGCATATCCTGAGGATTGGAAGTAGAGAATCTTATCCGCAGTTTTGGAAAGGTTGTCGCGACAAGTTCCAACAGATTGTCAAATCGTACTGATGTTGCTTTCGCTATTTCAGATGCGTTTTCAAAATCTTTCTTGAGACCACCGCCGTACCAAAGAAAGCTGTCCACGTTTTGCCCCAATAACGTCACTTCTTTGTAACCGCGGGCCCGCAGATCTGAAATTTCCGTGAGAATGCTTTGCGGATCGCGGCTTCTTTCGCGACCTCTTGTAAATGGCACGACGCAAAAAGTGCACATATTGTCACAACCTCTAGTGATTGAAACAAACGCTGTGATGCCGTTGCTGGAAAGCCTTACCGGCGAAACGTCACCGTAGGTTTCCTCCTTTGAAAGGATGACATTGATGGCGTCGTTTCCGGATTCCACTTCGCGCAATAGATTTGGCAAATCCTTGTAGGCATCGGGCCCAACGACCATGTCCACTATTTTTTCCTGTTCGAGGAACTGCGATTTTAATCTTTCGGCCATACAACCGAGCACGCCAACCTTCATCGAAGGATTTACGGTTCGCTTGACGGCATTGAATTTTTCCAGGCGTTTTCTAACGGTTTGTTCCGCCTTGTCACGTATCGAACAAGTATTGACGAGCACAAGGTCGGCGGTTTCCAAATCTTCGGTCGTGACGTAACCTTCATTGGCCAAAATCGACGCCACGACCTCGCTGTCGGAGAAATTCATCGCGCAGCCATAACTTTCGATATAGAGTTTTTTCGAAACCGCTTTGCGCGAAAGACTTTCGTCAAAAGATATCATGATCATGTTTTCCATTGGGTGCAAAGATAGGTTCATCAATGAACGTGACAAGTTGGCAGGAAAGATTTTAACAAACACTTTGCTCAAAATTCGTTAAAAAATGCAGCGGTGCATAGATTTTAAAAAATTCATATACTTTTGCCGCATTCCAAAAATTATTCGGCGGAAGCCGAAATACTGGAAAACCAAACCTCACTATGGCAAAAAACCTCGTAATCGTCGAATCTCCTGCAAAGGCAAAAACTATCGAAAAATTCCTTGGACCAGATTATCAGGTCGAGTCAAGTTATGGCCACATCGCAGATCTTCCGGCCAGGGAAATAGGCGTGGACGTAAACAATAATTTCAAGCCCACGTATGAGGTTTCGGCCGATAAAAAAGTCTTGGTCAACAAGCTAAAGGCATTGTCCAAAAAAGCTGAAATGGTTTGGCTGGCAAGTGATGAGGACCGTGAAGGAGAAGCTATTTCTTGGCATCTGTCCGAAGAACTGCAGCTCGACAAAAAGAAAACCAGGCGCATCGTTTTCCACGAAATCACAAAAACGGCGATTCTTAAAGCTATAGAAAATCCGCGGGAAATCGACTACAATCTGGTCAACGCTCAGCAAGCTCGCCGTGTGCTCGACAGACTTGTCGGGTATGAACTTTCGCCCGTGCTGTGGCGAAAAATCAAAAGTGGTCTTTCGGCCGGACGCGTTCAGTCGGTTGCGGTTCGATTGATTGTTGAAAGAGAAAAGGAAATCCACGCATTTGAACCTGTTGCCTCATATTCGGTGGTTGCTGAATTTACAAATGAAGCTGGAAAATCTTTAAGAGCGAGATTGCCAAAAAACTTTTCGCGCAAGAAAGAAGCCAACGATTTTCTGATCAAAAATATCGGCAGTGACTATAAGGTGCTGGAACTTGAGACCAAACCTACCAAAAAATCGCCCGCAGCACCTTTTACTACTTCAACATTGCAACAGGAAGCGTCGCGAAAACTATATATGTCGGTAGGCGGAACGATGCAGCACGCGCAAAGATTGTACGAAGCCGGACTCATAACCTATATGAGAACCGACAGCGTCAACCTTTCCAACGACGCACGAAATGCCGCGCAGGCAGAAATCATAAAATCCTACGGCAAGGAATATTCCCATCCTCGAACTTTTGCGACGAAGAGCAAGGGCGCGCAGGAAGCACACGAGGCGATCAGGCCGACAGATATGTCGCGCCACACGGTCAACATCGACCGCGATCAGGCTAGATTGTATGACCTGATCTGGAAACGAACGCTGGCTTCGCAAATGAGCGAGGCAAAACTGGAGCGAACCAATGTAAAGATAGGCGCGAACAATCATGACCAGCAATTTGCCGCTACTGGCGAAGTTTTGCTGTTCGATGGTTTTCTAAAAGTTTATCTTGAAAGCAATGACGACGACGATGAGGAAACGGAAGGAATGTTGCCAGCACTCAAGCTTAACGAAAAACTGAATGCACAATCCATAACCGCCACCGAAAAATACACAAGACCATCGGCAAGATATACTGAAGCATCATTGGTCAAAAAAATGGAAGAGCTTGGCATCGGAAGACCTTCCACGTATGCACCGACGATCTCGACGATAATCAGCCGTAATTATGTTGAGAAGGGAAATCTTGATGGACAAGAACGAAAATATGTTCAGATTCAACTTGTTGGGGGAAAAACCACTGAAAAAGTGTTGACGGAAAACACAGGGTCCGACAAGGGAAAACTTGTGCCTACCGACATAGGAACAATTGTTACGGACTTCTTGGTTAAAAATTTCAAGAACATCCTCGATTATAATTTTACCGCAAAGGTCGAGCAGGATTTTGATGAGATTGCCGAAGGAAACGTGGACTGGGCCAATATGATGCAGGATTTCTACAAGCATTTTCATCCCAATGTCAAAGAAGTCGAGGCCAATGCAGAGCGCGAAAGCGGCGAAAGGATTTTGGGCAAGGACCCAAAAAGCGGAAAACCGATAAGTGTTCGATTGGGCAAGTTTGGTCCGATGGCGCAGATCGGCGACGCGGAAGACGAGAATAAAACCTTCGCGAGCTTGCGGCCCGAACAAAATATCGGAACCATAACAGTGGAAGAAGCACTTGACCTGTTTCTGTTGCCGAGAGCATTGGGAAATCACGAAGACGAAGAAGTAGAGGTAAATATTGGTCGATTTGGACCTTATGTAAGATTTGGTGCAACATTTATTTCATTGCCCAAAGGGGAGGAGCCGCTTGATGTCGATATGGCTCGCGCGATAGTTCTAATACAGGAAAAGCAGCAAGCCGATGCACCGATCGGAGAATATGATGGCAAAACTGTACAGAAAGGTGTCGGAAGGTTTGGGCCGTTCATTAAATGGAACAACCTTTTTATAAATGTCAGCAAAAAATACAATTTCGACAATTTGAGCAAATCCGATATCGATCAGTTGGTCGAGGATAAATTGAGGAAAGAAGTAGAAAAGGTCATTCGCGATTGGCCAGAAGAAGGCATCAAAATCGAAAAAGCCCGCTGGGGAAGGTCTGTCATTCTTAAGGGAAAGATTAAAATCGAACTCTCCAAGGATGTCGACGCGAGCAAGCTATCTCTCGACGAAGTAAAGGCAATGGTCGAGAAAAAAACGCCTGCAAAAAAGAGTGTGGCCAAAAAACCAAAGACCGCCAAGAAGAAGACCGCTCCTAAAAAAGGAGCAATTAATAAGTCCAAATAATGCCATTTGATTTTCTATCGTCCTTGTCAAATGATTTTGTGGCAATGGTAAACAATCTGTCATCTCAGCATCTCGGTTCAAAAATCGCGATGCATACCGAGGATGAATTTCCGTTGTTGGAAAAAATCCAAATTGCTTTTGTTTCCGTAGCTGAAAACAGGAATTCCCTGGTTTCGTGCCATTCCCAGCAAAGCATCGAGGGATTTCGCAATGAACTTTATGGTATGTTTCCAGGAAACTGGGACATTTCTATAGCCGATCTTGGTGATTTGCCAAATGGTGAGACTGTTGCCGACACGTACTTTGCGTTGCAGAGAGTAGTTGTCGCGCTGCTAAAAAGAAAGATTGTCACGATAGTGATAGGTGGTGGACAAGATTTGTCCTATCCGATATATCGATCATACGATTCGCTCGATCAGATGGTGAACATTGTGGCGATTGACAGCCGGTTTGATTTTGGAAAAGAAGATGGCGAATTTAGTGAAGAATCTTATTTGACAAGAATAATTGCTGATGAACCCAATAATCTCTTTAACTTTACAAACATAGGTTACCAAACGTATTACAATTCTCAGGAGGAGATTGATTTGTTGGATAAATTGTTTTTTGAAGGTTATAGATTGGGCGAGGTCGCAAATAATCTGGAGATTGCTGAACCTGTTCTTCGCGACGCCGACTTTGTTAGCTTGGATATGACAGCCGTTAAATCTGCCGACAGTTTTAATTTTGTTAAATATACGCCCAACGGTTTTGATGGTAGAGAAATTTGTGCGCTTTCTAGATATGCCGGCATAAGCGATAAGACCAGTTGCCTGGGAATTTTCAACACTGGTGACGGAAGTGGCGAAGGAGTTTTGATTTCACAGATCGTGTGGTACTTTTTGGAAGGTTTTCATTTCAGATCGAACGAATATCCTTTTGGAGCGAAGGACAATTACGTAAAGTACATCGTTCCTTTTGAGAATCATGAGCTTGTATTTTACAAGAGCAACCGCACCGAGCGTTGGTGGATCGAGATTTCATCATTTTCAACACGCGATAATAAAAGGAGCAAAAGTGCGTTATTACCGTGTTCTTATGATGAGTATCTATCGGCTTGCAACCATGAATTGCCCGAAAGATGGTGGAAATTTCAGCGCAAGAGCATATTGTAGCCCAACACGGAATCAAAAACGTAGGAAGCCCTTAAAAATTTGTATGAATTAACTTTCATTTACAGGTTTTTTATGTATTTTATCGTGTATATTTGTTTTTTGTCGATAAAAAAATTTTGTCGGTTCAAATTTTAATTTACTTTTGATTCACAATCAAATTTTATAGTTGAATTATTGCTTTTCTGAAAAATAATAAATAGGTTTACGCCCTTTAAAATCATGAATACATACATAACCCAAATTAATATGAGGAAATTCATCGCGTTTACAGTTTTTACCACTATGTTGGTGAGCTGCGGCGGATCCAGCGACAAAGGAGAATTGGTGGGAGTTCGCGGGAAAAAGTGGAATCCAGAAAAACCCTACGGGATGACATTGGTGCCTGGCGGCGCATTTATTATGGGTAAATCCGATGATGATATAGCCCACATTGGCGATGCACCGACCAAAACGGTGACTGTTCGCTCGTTCTATATGGATGAGACTGAAATCACCAATAGCGAATACCTCCAATTTGTTGATTGGGTAAAAGATTCTATCATCAGAACCCGTCTCGCGATTCTCGCTGACGAAGTTGGGGGTGGCGGAACTGCCGGGGCAACTGGCGGTGGCGGCGGACGAAGCAGTGGAAGCATAGGAGACTTTGCCTTTGCAGATGCAGATCCGGCCAAAATGACGCCGTACGATAAATATATGTACGAAAACTACTATAGTGTAGGAACAGATGACGACCCATATGCAGGCAGAAAAATTAATCACAAAGCCAAATTGTTAACGGACACTGCTAAATATCCTGATGAATATTACTCGGAGGTTATGGATTCAATGTACATACCCGTGGCAGAATCTTTCAATGGTCTTCGTACCATTGATGTCACGAAATTGAAATTCAGATATTCTTGGATGGACATTCAGGCTGCTGCCAAAGCAAAAGTGGGAAAGCGAAAGGATTTCATCCGTACCGAGCAGGTTCAGGTTTATCCCGATACAACAGTATGGATCAAGGATTTTGCATATTCTTATAATGAGCCGATGCACAACGACTATCTGTGGCATGCGGCGTACAGCAAATACCCAGTAGTTGGTGTAAATTGGAAACAGGCAAAGGCTTTTTGCGCATGGAGGACTCTGAACAAAAACTCTTGGCTCAAAAAGAAAAAGGGGCGCGACCTTACCAACTCATTTCGTTTGCCTACTGAGGCTGAGTGGGAGTATTCGGCACGTGGTGGGCTCGAATCTGCGGCATATCCTTGGGGAGGCCCTTACACCAAAAACGATAGAGGTTGCTTTATGGCCAACTTTAAGCCAAACCGTGGTGATTACGCCGCCGACCAAGCCTTATATACTGTAGAGGCGAAATCTTTTGAGGCAAACGGTTACAATCTTTACAATATGGCAGGAAACGTAGCAGAGTGGACCGATTCATCATATGATCCTGCGGCTTATGAATATGTTTCTACAATGAACCCGAACGTTCCGGACCAAAAAAACCAGCGCAAAGTTGTTCGCGGTGGTTCTTGGAAAGATGTTGGTTATATGTTGCAGGTGAGCACTCGTGATTTTGAGTACGCTGACACTGCACGAAGCTACATCGGTTTCAGAACCGTTCAGGATTATATGGGTGTTGTCACAACCGGACGCGCTCAACGCAGATAAGAAAAATTAACCATTTTTATATACTTAACTAACTAACTAACTAAACACTATTATTATGGCATTATTGAGCAAAAAAGTAATGAATTTCGCTTACGGTATGGGAGCGGCGGTTGTAATCATAGGCGCACTTTTCAAATTGATGCACTGGCCTTTTGCAAGTCCAATGCTGATTATCGGACTTGGAACAGAAGCTTTTATTTTTGGACTTTCGGCGTTTGATCCTGTTGATGCAGATCTTGATTGGGCTCTCGTTTATCCAGAGCTAGCAGGCGGTGAAGGCCAGAAGAGAGACAAAAAAGAAGATCCAAAAGAAGCACAAGGATTGTTGTCTCAAAAATTGGACAATATGCTTAAAGAAGCTAAAATTGATGGCGAGCTTATGGCGAGCTTGGGCAAGAGCATCCAGAACTTTGAAGGTGCTGCCAGAAACATCGCCCCCACTGTTGACTCAGTTGCTTCCACAAGAAAATATGCAGAGGAAATGAGCATCGCTGCTGCGCAAATGGAATCGCTGAACAGTCTCTACAAAATCCAATTGGAGAGCGCATCAAGAAATGCACAGATCAATAATGAAGTTGCCGAAAACAACCTTAAGCTGAAAGATCAAATGCAGTCATTGACATCCAACCTTTCTCACCTGAACGGTGTCTATGGTGGAATGCTATCAGCGATGAGCAACAGAGGGAACTAATTTTCCAACTATTTTTTATTAACAACAAATACCAATAAGAAAGAATGGCAGGAGGAAAATTAACCCCTAGACAAAAGATGATCAACCTAATGTACTTGGTTTTCATCGCAATGCTTGCACTTAATATGTCAAAAGAAGTCCTATCGGCTTTTGGCCTAATGAACGAAAAATTTGAAGGCGTAAACAAATTCTCCGAGCAGTATAACAACAGCTTGTTGTCACAGCTCGAGACAAAAGCAGGTGACAACCCCGCTCAATTTGCAGAACCTTATACAAAATCAAAGAAAGTTGCTTCGCTTTCACAGTCTATGTACACATATTTATCAGGACTTAAAAATGATATCACGGTTGGTATTGAACGAAAACCTGATGGGAAGTTGCCATACGAGGCAATGGACAAAGGAGACAAGATTGATGAAGCTTGGTTCAGCGGAGATGGCTATTCACCAAAAGGACAGGAAGTGGTCAACAAGATTGAGCAGTACAAAAAAGAGGTGATTGCCGTTTTTGGCAATGACGTTAAGTACAAGTTCATTGTTGATGACATCAATGCCAAGTTCAACACTGCGGATGTTACTGACAATGATAATGTGAAAAAGAAATATCTTGATTACCATTTCAAAGGTTTCCCTGCTATCGCTTCATTGACCAAATTGACGGCAATGCAGAATGATGTGAAGAAAACCGAACAGGATATATACAATGCCTTGATTGGTAATACAACTGCAAAAGCAGCTTCAATGAAGAACTACGCTGCTATTGTGATTCCTGAAAAATCTGCCTTCTTTGCAGGAGAGGCTTTTAAAGGTAAGGTTGTTCTTGGTCGTTATGACAAGTCAACAGTGCCGACCAAAGTTGTGGTGAATGGGGCAGAGCTTGATCTTGCAAAATCAATGCAGGACGGTCAGGTTAATCTTGGCTTCAACACTGGAAACGTAGGTGAGCATGACATTACGGGAAAATTCACCTTTATGGAGGATGGAAAACCAGTTGATATCGACATCAAAGGAAACTATGTGGTTGTGCCTAAACCGAATGCGGCAACTATTTCAGCAGATAAGATGAACGTTGTTTATCGTGGTGTTGTGAATCCAATGACAATCTCGTTCGCGGGCGTTTCTGATGATAAAGTAAATGCTTCGGCTCCAGGCCTGTCCAAATCTGGAAAGGCCGGCAAGTACAACATCAGTCCTGGAAGTGGAACAGAAATGACAATTCAGGTTAGCGCTACACTTCCTGATGGTTCAAAGGTATCAGACAAAAAACCTTTCCGTATCAAGAACATTCCAGCACCAGTAGGAGCTATAGGTGGAAACGTAGGGACAGATAAAGGCAGCAAGTCACGTCTTGAGGTTTCGCAGGTCTCTGCAAAATTGGAAGATTTTGACTTTGATGTCAATCTGAATGTTGTTCAGTTTTCTTTCAAAGTTCCGGGCCAGCCAACAGTTATAGTGAACGGAGACCGAGTGAACGGCCAGTGCAAAGCTGCTTTGGCACGTGCCAGTCGTGGTGATCAGGTTATTATCCAAGACATCAAGACCAAGCTTGTTGGATCGACCATTTTGTTGAGACAAACAGCACCGGTTATTTACGAAATACAATAATTTACGGCTTGCCGCCGTTAACCTACTTGACAACTTAATCAAATTATAATGAATTGCAAGAATCTACTGATCGCTTTGTTGGTGACCATTTCCTCCGCAGGATTTGCGCAGTCCAATTTGCTCAATGCAAAGGTTCCGGATGAGATTGGGAAAAAGACAAAAGCGCAGCTCAATTCTGACAATGACAAGCCTCTACCGTACGGTTATGTTCATGATCGCGATGTATTGATGGGCAAGACAGTTTGGGAAATCATCGACCTTGACGAAAGGGTTAATTTTCCATTCTATTATCCTGTCGACACGGCAAATATTGGCCGCGACCGTCGTTCATTGTTCGACGTGCTTCTTAAGGCAATCAAAACGGGTGAGTTGACCGAGGTTTATGCCGACAGTTATTTCAATACCAAGAGGTCTTTGAAGGATATGGGCAACTCATTTACTTTTATTGACACAACTGATGCAGGTCGCGATGAAATAAACAATCATTACGATGAATATTACCCAAGAGCGAGAGCTGCT
>JBBSUW010000037.1:0-23280 GCA_038234025.1 Flavobacteriales bacterium | reverse complement strand
TGGCAAAGTCGCCAACGTCGATCAAGATGCTCAAGTTTGCGATGAACTTGACAGATGATGGAATGGTTGGTCAACAGGTTTTTGCCGGCGAAGCCACGCGTTTGGCCTATATGACCGACGAAGCAAAAGAAGGGCGCGACGCATTTTTGGAAAAAAGAAAACCAAATTTTGAGAAGAAATGGCTGCCATAGAAGATTCTGAAAATATTTCTATTGATCCTGATTTTACCAACGAGGTGATTGACATTGCGAGCCTTCCACAATTCGAGAACGTGGCGCTAACAGGTTTGGAATCCAAATATTGGATCATAAAAGTGCTTCAGAACAGTGCTTTAGCGATTTTTATATTGGTTGGCTGGTTTGTGATTTACTTTCTCAATGTTTGGGAACAACTATATTTGATTTGGTCAGGAGTAATTGCGCTTGTGCTGATTATTTTCCGATTTATCTATGCAAGATTGGCGTTCAACAAAATGGGATATGCGTTTAGAGAGCACGATGTTATTTATAGATTCGGCGTAATCGCTGTCACGACAGTCATAATCCCGTTCAATCGCGTTCAGCATGTTGCACTGCACGAAGGATTGTTATCAAGATATTTTGGGCTATCAACAGTTATGATTTTTACCGCTGGCGGAAGTTCAAGCGACATCGCTATTCCTGGAATCGTACAGAATGATGCACAGCAAATCAAGCAGCTGTTGATGGAAAAAATCAGGAAACCGCTATGAGCGACACCAACTTTGAGTCGCCGCAAAAGCAATCACGCATTGGGATAGTGATAATGTTCGCCTATGCTTTCCAACAATATTTTCGCGCTTTTCTCCCGATTTTGATCGTTGGATATTTCAATTACAACAAAATCCAGCCGTTGTATTTGATTCTTGGGACAATATTTCTAATTCTGGTCACCATTGCTATTTCATATCTCAAATGGTTCAATTTCACTTATTATATCGATCGTAAATCCCAAGAGTTCATCGTTACCGAAGGCATTTTGAGCAAAACAATGACAACGGTTCCGCTCGGAAAAATCCAGCAGGTCAACATTGTTCAAAGCTTGTTGCAGCGCGTAATTGGCGTCTATGCCCTTGATGTTCAGACAGCCGGAACTAATGAAAAGGAGATTTCGATAAAGGCAATACCAAATGAACTCGCGCTTTCGCTAAAAGAATCGTTGCTCAAAACAAGAATTGAAGACTTTGCCGCCAGTGAAGATTCAATGGAAATACCTAAGGACAATTTTATAGAGATAAGTTTGTGGACTTTGATAAAAGTTGGGGTAACGTCCAATTATTTGCGAAGCCTTGGTCTGATCACGGCTTTTGTCCTCACCATTTATGACAATGTGATCCGAATCTCGAACCAAACATTTTTCAATGAAAGCGATGTGAGAGGTTTGTACCATCGTACATCTGCCATCAATGCCATTGCCATAATCGTGATTTTTCTATTGGCGGCAATGATCATCACCAATCTGGTACGGACAATAGTAAAATTCTACAATTTCAGTGTTAGAAAAGACGAAGGTTCGCTGCTGATTTTCCACGGGCTTTTCGAGACAAAGAGCACGATTGTGAGGCCGAGCAAGGTCCAAACCATCTCTTTAATCCAGAATTATTTTCAGAAAAAAATGGACATTGTTCAATTCAAAATCAGGCAAGCTTCTGGCGGTGAGCACGAAAAAAAGAAGAACTCCATCGAAATGCCGGGTTTCAGCCAAAGCGAATCCAATGAAATCTTGAGATTGATTTTTGATAAAATTCCACAGAAGGGCGAAACAATCAAACCAAACTACCGAAAGTTTGTTTTCTCGGTTTTTATAATGGCGATTGTTCCATTGATTAGTGCGTACTATGTCTTGGATATGAGCCGATTGGGAAAATCAGATTATTATGGCTTTATGATCTTTTATGGAGCCGTGGTGGTCATCCTGAATTTCATTTCTTTCAAAAATTACCGATTGTTCGCTGGCGATCATTTCATTTCCAAGGTTTCGGGCATTTGGGATATTCAAACCCAGATTATTGAAACTGATAAAATTCAGGCACTTCAGGTCTCACAGTTGTTTTGGCACAAATCAGCGAATGTTGGTTATCTTGATATTGTGACCGCCGGTTCGACGATGCGTTTTCAGCTTGGCGATTATTCTAGGATAAAGCATTATGTCAATCTTTGGTTGTACAAAGTGGAGCGCGAAAACCCTGACTGGTATTGAGAAATCACCTGGAAATAGTCGCTAAAAGCATTAAATTTGAACGTGCCGAAAGGCATTAAATAGAGAATTATGAAGCATTGGGTTGAAGCGGCGCGGTTAAGAACTTTGCCATTATCGGTTTCCGGAATACTTTTGGGCAGTTTCTACGCCATGTCGCAGTCCATTTTCAATTGGAAAATCGTGATTTTTGCGCTAACGACGACGCTTGGGCTTCAAGTGCTTTCAAATTTCGCAAATGATTATGGCGATGGTATCAAAGGCACAGACAATGATGACCGTGTTGGCCCCAAACGAACGATACAAAGCGGCAAAATATCGCCCATCGAAATGAAGCACGCGATGTATATCATGACGATTCTAACGATGTTGAGTGCGATTGCCCTGATCTACTTTAGTTTCAAAGAAAAAAAACTTGTATTCTCACTCTTCTTTTTGCTGCTCGCGGCACTTGCCGTCGCCTCGGCAATCCGCTACACTGTTGGGAATACAGCGTACGGCTATCGCGGCTACGGTGATGTTTTTGTGTTCGTCTTCTTTGGATTGATCAGCACCGAGGGCATTTATTTTATGTTCGCCAAAGAAGTGAGCACGCTGCTTTTGCTGCCCGCGATAGCGGTGGGATTCTTGAGCGTTGGCGTTTTGAATCTCAACAATATGAGAGATGAAATATCGGACAGAAAGGTTGGAAAAAATACGATCGTGGTCAAAGTTGGAGGCGCGAAAGCCAAGCAATACCACTATTTTTTGGTAATATCGGCGATGATTTTGTTCGTAATGTTTGCGGTTCTAAATGATTATCACTTTGACCAGTACATTTTCTTGCTTGCCTACATTCCACTGACCTCACATTTGGTAAGGGTCGCCGAAAACAAAGTCCCGAAAAAACTTGACCCCGAACTGAAAAAACTTGCAATCTCGACTTTTTTGGTTTCTATACTTTTATCGCTTTGCATGATTTATTTCTTCAGCGATATTATTGTACAAATTGTGAATTCATTACAAAATAGATTTGGATAAAATACTGCTGTATATTTACTATATTAAAATATTGAAGATATGAGGATTACATATTATGGTCACGCCGCGTTGGGTATTGAGATAGGTGGGAAAAATATTGTTGTTGACCCATTCATCAGCCCAAACGAATTGGCAAAAAACATAGACATTGACATAATAGACGCCCATTATATTCTACTTACTCACGCACACAATGACCATGTTTATGATGTGGAATCAATTGCCAAAAGAACACGAGCAACGATTGTTTCAAATGCGGAAATCGCGGATTATTACGCCGACAAAGGCTACAGATCCCATGGAATGAACCACGGTGGAACCTGGAATTTCGATTTTGGTCGGGTCAAGTATGTTTCAGCAATACATTCCAGTTCTTTTAATGATGGGACGTATGGCGGAAATCCTGGAGGTTTCGTAATCGAGGGTGAGCACAAAAACATTTACATTGCCGGCGATACAGCATTGACCTACGATATGAAGCTCATTCCGTTGCGCACCAAGCTCGATCTTGCGATTTTACCGATAGGCGACAATTATACAATGGACATTGCCGATGCGATCTTGGCGGCCGATTTTGTGGAATGTGATAAAATCCTGGGTGTTCATTATGATACTTTTGGCTATATTAAAATAGATAAAGAAGCTGCCAAACGAAAGTTTTTTGAGGCAAACAAAGATTTGATGTTGCTCGATATTGGCGATTCACTTGAAATCTGATGATTACCGCCCGATACAAGAAATACATATTGAATTTCAAAACGCCCGCTGGAACTTCTCGCGGCGTGCTGACCGAAAAGGAAACCTGGTTTATCATTCTGAACGAACACGGAAAATACGGCGTGGGAGAGTGCGGGCTTTTGCGCGGACTTTCTGTTGACGATCGAGCAGATTATGAAGAAAAACTTCGGTGGACCTCTGAAAATATACACTTGGGCGAAGAAAAACTTTATAAAGAATTGGTTGAATTTCCTTCGATACAATTTGGAATCGAGACTGCTTTTCTATCTCTTAGAGCTAAAAATCCGTTCATAATATTTTCATCAAAGTTTACAGATGGCGAAGATTCAATTTCCATAAATGGCTTGATTTGGATGGACACTATTAACAATATGAGAAGCCAGATTTCGACCAAAATCAAGGCCGGTTTTACCTGCTTGAAAATTAAGATTGGCGCGCTCGATTTTGACAATGAACTGATGATTTTAAAGGAAATCAGGAATGAATATTCGCGTGAGCAATTGGAAATCCGCGTTGATGCAAATGGTAATTTTGATTCTTCGGATGCTTTAGATAAAATGAAACAATTAACTGGTATCGATATTCATAGCATCGAACAACCTGTTGCAATAAATCATACTGACACGATGGCAGTCCTTGCGAAATCCGGTGTTTTGCCCATTGCTTTGGACGAACAGCTTATTGGTGTTTTTGGCCAGGAGAAAAAGCGCGAACTTTTAGAAAGAATCAAGCCTCAATACATCGTTCTCAAACCAAGTTTTGTAGGTGGATTTCGAGGTTGCAGAGAGTGGATTTCGATCGCCGAAAGCATGAACATTGGTTGGTGGATAACGAGTGCATTGGAAAGCAATATCGGACTCAACGCTATTTCTCAATTCACGTATTCGCTCAAAACGAAAATGCCACAAGGTCTTGGCACCGGAAGTTTGTACATCAATAATTTTGATTCGCCGCTGCAGGTTTGTGGTGGGCGAATTTATTATGTACCTGAGAAACCATGGTCAACCAGCAAATTGATTTTAGAAGTTTAGTTCTAATTGATATCTGAGTAATCAATATAATTATAAGTTACGAATCACTATTTCGCTAGCAACGCTCTAAGTTTATCAAATTCACTTCGATCTGAACAATCTTGTCGCTATTGCAACATTTCTTGCACCAAACATAGCTACAGTGAATCTGAATATTTTAATTGAACACCGCGCCCATATTCGCCATTTCTGTTAACTGAATGCAATATCAGAACGTAATCGTTCGAGTAGTTGTATTGGAAAATTTTGACTATCAAGCTTGTATTATTCAAAGTTAAAGCAGGAGACCTCACCTTTTAGTTCTTCTACTTTGTTGACGAGCTTCAAGTCGGCAAGAAATTTGTTACCTTGTTTTGTCTTCACTTGAAAATTGACACCATTTGCCTGCGGAATCGACCTAAACTTCGACGCTTTGCTTTTTTGATACTTCGCCTCCAATTCTTTGATGATTGGATTGAACGCCAATAATTTATAGTCATTGAACGAAGGTTCTTGCGCCATCGCATTGAAGCCGTAAATCATCAAAATAAATACAAAAGGAAATCTTTTCATAAGCCGAAATATGATATCTGCAGAATCCCGCGAAAGGGATTGAAGCGAAAATCCTTCTGCAAATTAATCAAAAATCGAATTGCAATGATTATTTCCGACTATAAATCCTTGATCGTACGGCATTTGCAGAAGATTGCAGCGGAAAGCCCGGACCGAGCGAGAAGAATTTTTATTATATGAAAGATGACTGTCGCGAGGTTTCGCCCAAATCAATTTTAAAAATCCTCAATGCTTCATTTTGAATTTCTCGAGATTTTGCAAAGCTTTTTTTCGCACCTTCATCTTGAAAACATTGCTCCAGCCAAAAAGAACGCCACTCAAACCAAACGCCTGCTTGCTCCATTCCCAAAAATCAAAACTGTCAACCTGCTTGACGATCAGGCCATCCATGAACGTAAATTCTGACGAAACTTTATTATGAACTTCACGTCCCATTGCCAAAAATTCATACTTCGCGCTCCATTTGGCATATCCCATTTCTTCATTGGCCATAATATCTCCGTATCGGATCCGAAGTTCACTATCGGTTCCCGCCAACAGCATTTCCCACATTCGCCGGACGTCCTCGCCGCGCAAAGTGCCAAACACCGGATCTGTAAACGCAATATCGGCGTGATAGCAGCTCATCATGGTGTTGATGTGGCGCTCGGCAAAACCCGAATAAAATTCCTCGATGATCTGTTCTTTTACGTTCATTATGGTATTTTTAGGGTTTGTAGATATCGTTCCAATCCATCGACTTGATGCCCGAAACTTGGTCGTTTTCGTTCATCATCACCCGGAGTTCCTTGTTGGCGATTGCCTTGACATAATCGGCCTTGAACCTGTAGGTATTGATTTTCGTATCCGGATCGTTTATGACCTCTACGAGTTTGAGATCTTTAAAATCGCCGTATTTGAGCCGAAATTTCAGACACGTTTTTGTTAGTCTTTCCTCGGTGGTGTTGCGCCGAACGTCATCTGTCGCCTCGCTTTCGTCAAACGGCTTGAACTTTGAAGTGTTGCACGTCATCAGCAGCCTTTTCCCAAGTTCGTAGGCTTTTTGCTTTTGGGATTCGTCCACTTTGGCGGGCGCTAACTTCGTTACGGGTTTGGGCTCCGATTTTCGCGAGGTTTTTTTGGATTTGCACCCAACGATAAGCAGCGCGCAGAGCAATATTGGAAATATTCTTTTCATGGGATAAGTTTCAGCAATAGGTTAGGGTCGGGGCAATTTTGGGAAAAGTCCTCAAGCTCAGTCTGCGCGCAAACGCCGGCAAAATCTCCCTCATTGTCGCCAATATTCAAAATGATCTGGAAATGAAGATGCGGCGCATAATCGCCATTGATCGAAGCGTCGCCAAGATAACAGAAAATTTCGCCAGCGTCAACATGCGCATTGGCAGCAATATTATTGAGACTTTCACGGCTCAAATGTCCATAAAGGGTAAAGAAACTTAAGCCATCAATACAATGTTCCAGGATAATCGTAGGGCCATAATTGCCAACGCCCAAATTATCATTATAGCTGTGTATTTTCCCCTCAATCGGCGCTTTTATTGGCGTTCCGGCGCCGGTCCAGAGGTCGATTCCCATATGGATGTTCCGCTCTTCTGCAGCAGAATCATTGAAGATCGTGCTTCGTTGATAGATATTTCGTCGCTCTTGATATCCGCCAACGGCAACATCCGCAGTGTTGGTTTTGAGATGTTGATCTATGAATTCTTCAAATTTGAAGGCATCGCCAATGTCAAAAGTAACATTGGAAAGCGCGTTTTCCGACAGGTCTACCTTGCAGAATCTAATTTGCACGTCGCCAATTATCGATCGCGACTTCATCGAGGCAATTTTGGTGTGCAGTACATTCATTGAAAATGTAGGTTCAAAATCAATCACAATATAAAAAAACCAGCAGTGTTATTGCTGGTTTATGAAAAATTTTTAAAGATTATTTCTTGATCTCGAGACCAGCTTTGCCATCTTTTACTTCCACGGTTGTGCTTTTTTTGCCGTTTTTGGTGTCAACGCTTATGCCGTTCGAACCGATTTTGATTGACGTTCCATCCGGCGCCGGCGGTGGTGGCGGAGGCGTAACTGGCAAATCCGGTACGGGTTGCTGCGGCGGTGGCATAATCACCGTTGTGTGCTCTTCAACAACAGGCACGGCCGGAGTTGTTGGCTCAGAATTGTTTTTGCAAGATGCAAAAGCCAGCATTGCTGCAATTCCGATACTTAAGATTAATTTTTTCATAACAGATGGATTTGGTTGGTTTAGTATCCTTTGGACTGCACAAATCTAATCAAAAAATCAATTCGCGGTTTACAGCACAACACAATATGTTGCATAATTGCAGTCTTGCATTAATTTGCGCTTCACATTCGCGACATTAATTAAAGGAATGAATCTGCCGGTACTAAATTTGATAAATTTGAAATTAATATAGCATGATGGAAATCCCAAACTTGCAGATTTTCTTCATTCTCGAAGTTTTTCCCCTTCAGATTTGCTGGGAAACATTGTCGTATCTTGGTTCAAGTCCATTTTCTTCTGTGCTTCGTTGCTCGAATTTTCTGGCGTGATTCCCAATCTCAGCATCCATGCTCGTATGCCGGTTTTTGCCTCCTTCCAAAGATGTGTCGGTGCTTTGTAGCCATAAGCGCGATATTTTCCGGGGGGCACTTTTCCTTTTTTGCCCACAAATTCCGAGAAATCAGCTACCCATTTTTCAAAGGTTGCCATAAATTCGTCGTTCTTTACAACATCCTCGCTTTGATTATCGCTATACTTTTTACCAAGCCCCCAAAGTGCAGTGCGCCCAAAGATGATCAGGAACTTCGATGCCGCCATATCTGCATTGCCAAACCAAGGGCGCGTAAGCGTTGCGTTCATTATCATAAGGTTCGGCGCCGCCATCAAAATATTCTTTGTGACGTAGGATCTTTGGAACGTTGTTCTCGTCCATTTCGTCGCCACCTTTATCGCCATAACAGAAAAATCCCGCTGTTCGACCTTCAAGATGGTTTATCATAAGTGCTTTCCAAAGCTCTGAATGTTCGAGCGCCATTGCTTTTTCCGGATCTTTGTGGTCGATCAATGTTTCGTCGGGATTCCCGCCGTTCATACAGACCATTCTGTCGAACATCAACTTGAGGTTGCTCGAAGGTGCGTACCAATTTATAGGCCCGATGATTGCCCAGGCGTCGGCCATATCCAACCGCGAGTAAATATCGAGTTCCCACATCAAATCTTTTTCGCGCCAACTTCCTTTCTCATAACAGTTGCAGGGCCAAACGCACAGCGACATTGCCGTGGAAACGCACGCATTGCAGCTCTGTATTTTGGCACGGCCATAAACGTTGCCAAGATCTTCATAATCTATTTCCCATTCCTGCGGCAAACTTTCGGCCATCTGGAGCATCAGCATTCGTGCTTTCCCATCAACGCCGGGACAATTGTATTGCCGACGGTCGGAACCTGCGATTATGAGAACCCGGAATGGTCTTTCGGAAAGGGGAAGCGCGGCATTGTCATCGTTTGGTTTCATAAGCAAGTTTTAAAGTTGGAAAGGCGAAAGTATTTTTTTGTTCAGATTTTATTTTTTGCTTAAGCTTTTAGAGAAGTTGTTCGTTTGGGAATAATCTTTACCCGTTGAAAATGACAATAGGACAGCACCTCGATGTAGGATTATTTAAGATGAAAATATTCAGCGTTGCATATATTTTGATACTTCAATCGTTTAATCTTTCAATTGATCTCCAATAAAAAAAACCACGAAATCCATATTTATGATCTTGTGGTTTAGATATAATCTGTCCAAAGCCTGCTTTACTCAATCTTTATTATGACTTGGCTTGCGGCGCGCTCAAAAGTGTTTCGATTTTTTTTCTTAAATCATCACCGCGAAGGTCTTTGGCAACAACTACGCCGTATTCATTGAGGACGAACATCTTCGGGATTGCCGTAACACTGTACATTTTCGCAATCGGATCTTCCCATTCTTTTAGGTTCGAAACCTGTGTCCAGCTCATTCCATCTTTTGCTATGGCGTCTTTCCACTTGTCCGCCGCGCCCGGTTTGTCCAGCGATACGCTTATAACGTTGAGACCTTTGTCATGAAAATCGTTATAAATGGCTACGATGTTAGGGTTTTCTGCACGACAAGGTCCGCACCAAGAAGCCCAAAAGTCAATGATCGTCACTTTTCCAAGACTTTGGGTTAATGATACAACTTGTCCTTCGGGGTTTGGTGCGCTGAATTCTGGAGCTTTCTTGCCCACATCAACAACTTTCATCTCCTTGAGCGTCTTTGCGATTTTCTTCCCAACTTTTGTTTTTTTCACTTCCGGGTCGAGTCCGTTATATAGTTCCTCGATCTGTTTCATATCAGGTTCAAACTCTTGGAAGAAGCTTTGCACAAGCAATGCCGAAACAATCGCTTTTGGATGTTCTTTGATATAGGCAACGGCCTGTTCTCTCATTTGATCCATCAGCGTTTGGTATTCGCCCTGAATTCTCTTCATCGTCACCGTGTCCTGTGCTTGACCGGCTTCCATCATCTTGGTTTGGTTGTCGCGCTTGAAGGCAACGATTTTTCGTTGAATCACCAGGCCTTTGCCATTGAATTCCCGGAACTGATCGTTGTTATAGGTGCCCGACATCTTGCTTTTGAAAAGCGAATCCTTGTCAATCTCCAGTTTGATATCGCCTTCTTCAACTATAAAGAAAGCCTTGCCATTGATATCGTTGAACCGTACGCTGTAAAGTCCAGGTTCGACCGCAACGCCCTGGAATTTGAATTCTTCATTAGCGATCTTGGCGGTATCAACTTGTACAACGCCCAATGAATCGTCCTGGCGCTCTAGAAATACCTGCTTCCCGTCCTCGATTCCCTTCACTTTTCCATCGATGGTATAAGAACCTTCTTTTTTGCAAGAAGCAAGTGTTGCCAATCCGGCAAGTAACAGTATTGATTTTCTCATTTTTAGTTTAAAAATTACGGGTGCAAAAGTATTTATTATAAAACCATTATGTCCTTCATTTATAATTATTTTAAGGGTTTTGATTTTTAATCATTTACTTCAACTACCAGTGGCAAATCGGTTTTGCGCATTGCCGACATTCCGCCCTCTATGTTCTTGAAATTCAGAATATCGTTCTTTTGAAGAATCGAACCCATGATAACCGAGCGGTAACCTCCTGCGCAATGCAGAAAAAATGGCTTTTTAGGAACTCGTTCTAGATTTTCCTGAACGATGTCAAGTGGAATGTTAATGGCTTCTGCCACGTGGTCTTTTTCAAATTCTGAAGTTTTTCGGGCATCGATAGTTATTGTATCGTTAGTGTAATCTTTTGCGAAATCCGATGGGTCGATGGATTTCATGTCCGCTGTAGTAAAATTCGCATTTTTCCATGCAGCAAAACCTCCGTCGAGAAATCCGAGAACATTGTCAAAACCAACACGAGATAATCTTGTGATGGTTTCTTCCTCACGACTTTCGGGCACCACAAGCAGCAATGGTTGCGCGACGTTTTTGATTATCGCGCCGACCCATGGCGCGAACCCGCCATCAATTCCAATGAAAATGGAGTTGGGGATGTGCGCTTTCGCGAAATCTTTTTCATTGCGAACATCTAGAACGATATTCTCGGCATTGTTCGCCAAATCACGGAATTCTGTCGCCGAAAGTGCCGTTGTACTTTTTGACATAACCTCGTCCAGACTTTGAGAACCCTGCATGTTCATTTTCACGTTCTGTGGAAAATACGATGGAGGCGCGGCAAGTCCGCCCAGCAATTCATCAATGAATTCAGTTTCCGTCATATCTCTTCTCAAAGCATAGTTCACGCGTTTTTGGTTGCCCAAAGTATCGGTGGTCTCCTTGCTCATGTTCTTGCCGCAAGCACTTCCGGCCCCATGACTGGGATAAACGATAATGTCATCAGCCAAAGGCATTATTCTAGTTCGAAGACTTTTGAAAAGCATTGCCGCGAGTGTCTCCTGGGTAAGATTATCAGCAAAATCCTGAGCAAGATCTGGACGACCAACATCGCCTATAAAAAGCGTGTCGCCGCTGATCAATCCCCTGTCTTTTCCATTTTCATCGCTTATGATAAAACAGCTGCTCTCGAGCGTATGGCCGGGCGTGTGAAGCAATTTGACCGTGCAAGCACCAACCTTGAACTCTTGGTTGTCTTTGGCGATGATCGCGTCAAAACATGGATTGGCCGTAGGTCCATAAACGATCGGCGCACCGGTTTTTTTGGAAAGATCAAAATGTCCGGAGACGAAATCGGCATGGAAATGGGTTTCAAAAATGTACTTGATTGTGGCGTTGTTGTCCGAAGCCTTGTCGATATATTGCTGCACCTCGCGAAGTGGATCGAAAATAGCAGCTTCGCCATTGCTCTCCAAATAGTACGTGGCCTGCGCCAAGCATCCGGTATAAATCTGTTCGAGTTTCATTGAAAATATTTGCTCCAAAAATAGTAAATACAATGTTGGCAAGCGGTTAATGAAATCACAATCCGAAGAAGAGTTCGCGCCCAAAAATGAAAAATGACATGCAAAGAACAAAAATCGCGAAACCTCGCGCGAGCATTTTATCGTTGATAAATCTTTGCAGATAAATACCGAGGAAAATCCCAACAATGCTTATCGCCGTAAAAATCAGGAGAAATGACCACGCGATCTCAAGATGCCCAATATCTCCGGTAAAACCGATCAACGAGTTTATCGACATTATCGCCAAAGATGTCGCAACGGCTTTCTTGATTGGAAGTTTTCCCACAAAAATCAGGAACGGAACAAACAAGAACCCACCGCCAGCGCCAACGGTTCCAATCAAGACGCCGATCAAGAATATTTTGGCAACCGCCAAAACAATTTGAGGTTTATTTTGAGCATCTTTTCCGTGGTCTTTTTTTCGAAGCATCGAAATTGCCGCCACCAACATTAAGCTAGCAAAAATCAGCATCAGCAATTTGTCCTTAGTCAGCACAAAATCGCCATCGGCATAAATGATTTTTGGAAGAAGCGGCACAAAAAACCTTCGTGTGAGAAAAACACCTATTAGTGAAGGAATCGCAAAAAGAAGCGCTGTCTTGATTGCGACAGTGCCTTTGTTCAAATTCTTGAAAGTCCCAAAAAGGGAGGTTGTCCCGACCACGAACAATGAATATCCGGTCGCGGCAACAGCGTCGATGCCCATGATATAAACCAGAATCGGAACGGTAAGAATGGAACCGCCGCCGCCGGTGAGACCAAGTATCAAACCGATGCAGAGCGCGCCAATGTATCCAAGATATTCGATCATTTGCACAAAAATAATTTAACGCAAATGATTACTTCCACTAATTGGAAAATACTTCAGCGTAAAAAAAACATTATGCCATAACCTCAGAGGTGGAAACCTTTCGGTAAGGAAATGCGGGATAAATGTGGCGTTTTGCAAAACGAGCTGGCGAATCGGCGTTGACCATTTTTACATAAGTCGCTTTTGGGACACTGATGAATTCATAAGTGTTTCCGTTGGCAAAAGTAATTTTCAGACGAACATCCTCGTATTTAAAATCGGTTATCGTCGAGCTGCCGGTGGTTTCCTTGAAGTCTGGCAGCCCGTTGTTTATCGTTTCCGGATTGATGCTCACCAAAAAGTGATAAGCCTCAATAATTGCCTTGCTGTGCGACTCGGCGTTCGCTTGTCCGTCAGGATCGTTTGGGAATTTGTCCGGATGCGCGGCCTTCATCGCGTTTCTGTAAATTGTCTTCAACTCTTTCAATTCGACCGTTCTTTCAACGTTCAAAAGCTTTCTGTACTCAACGATTTTCTTCATAAAATTTTATCGCCAATCATCTGAAAGGCATTTTTGAAATTTTTTGCAAATGTAATCCAAAAATACATAATGATCAAAAAGCATTTTAGCTGAAGCGAAATAGTTTAACAATCACTTAAAGGTTGCGCAAAACGTAATGGTTATATTTGACAAAATTTAAAAGAAAAATGCTCAAAAATACCACAATTTTGATCTTTCTTTTGATGGCATTTTTTGCGAAAGCACAAGTGGTCATCAACGAGATAGATCCAGATACACCAAGTACTGACGACAAAGAGTTCATTGAACTGAAATCGGCAACCCCAAATTTTTCACTCGACGGTTACGTGCTGGTGCTGTACAATGGCAGCCCAACTTCTTCAACTGGCAACAAAAGTTATTATACCATTGATCTTGCAGGGCTTACGACCGATTTCAACGGAATAGTTGTGGTTGGAAATGATTTTGTTTCGCCAGTACCAACGCGACCGATGCCTATAAGCACCATTCAGAACGGCCCGGATGCCATAGCGCTTTACCAAGGAACTTTCGATGATTTTCCTGACCAGACGCCTGTGACGGCAACAAATCTTATAGATGCGATTGTATACGGCAACAATGCTCCGAATGCCACGACACTCATAAACGTTCTAGGCGTTGCAGGTCAAGTGAACGAAGGGCTCAATGGACTGGCAACCACGCAATCCATTCAGAGAAAACCAGATGGAACGTATGAAGTGAAGGCGCCGACGCCGGGCAGAAACAATGATGGCAGTGGTATTCCGTATAATGGTATCACAATCTCAGTTCCCTCAACTACTTACTATGAAGGCCAGAGCTTTCCAATAACCTTTACCGCACAAAATCCTGTTTCAAGCAACCTGTCTTTTTCTTTTACGCTTGCAAATGGGACTTTCAACAACCAGGATTTTAGCGGAAACCTGAATGTTTTTATTCCGACGGGATCGACAACGTTTTCCACAACCATTCAAATCATTGACGATACGATTGATGATGGCGATGAATATGCGAAAATTGTTTTTGGACCATTGCCAATTGGCTACAATCGACTCAACGATTACATCCAGATTTTGGTCATCGATAATGATTTCACGACCGCCAATTACGGCACGCCCTTGAATCCTACTTTTGGCTTGGTTTCAAGCACAGCTCCTACAGGTTATTATGATTCTCTTGAGGGAAAAGCTGGCGCAGAATTGAGACAGGCAATTCAGGATATCATTGCCGATCCAAATGTAGTTCACGCACATAATTATGGCGACATTGAATACATTATAAAAGCCGCCGATCAAAGTCCGCTCAACAGCAACAAGGTTTGGTTGATGTACGTGGAACAAGAACGGCCAAAATATAAATTTCAAACTTCGTCGAGCAATGTTGGCTTTTGGAACCGAGAGCACATTTTTCCACAATCGCGAGGTGGTTTTGCCAATGCTACAAGTTCCACCGCCGATGGCATCGATATTTGGTTGCCCACCAATGCCGATGATATTGCGGCAGGCCACGCCGACGGTCATCATATCCGCGCGGAAGATGGACCGGAAAACTCTGCGCGAAGCAACAAGGATTATGGCCTTGACGACTACAACGGGCCCGTTGGTTCGCAGGGAAGTTGGCACGGAGACGTTGCGCGATCTTTGTTCTATATGGCCGTTAGATATAATATTTTAAGTTTGGTGAACGGAAATCCGCCCGATACGACAATGTTTCAATTGGGCGACTTAAATACACTCTTAACCTGGAACCAATCAGATCCGTCCGACGATTTTGAAATGCATCGCAACAATGTCGTTTATCAATGGCAGATCCACCGCAATCCGTTCATAGATTATCCCACGCTCGCCGATTATATTTGGGGAACCAATGGGGGAGAAGTTTGGAATGCGCCGCTTTCAACCACCAGCTTTGATGCAAAGCAAATTGTTTATTATCCAAATGCAGCCCATGATCATTTTTCTGTTTATGGTGTTGATTCTGGCAATCTTATACTTTACAATATTTCTGGAGCAAAGGTCTTTGAAAGCAAATTTGTACAAGATGAGCGCGTCAATTTCAATTTGCCTTCTGGAATGTACATCATTAAAATTGCCACGAAAAATGGCGAACGTATCGGGAAATTGGCCGTAAATTAATTCGGTAGGATTTCAATTTTATTTTAACAATCTTCTCGGTTCATCACTTTAATGAAATGACTAATTTTGAGTCTGTCAGAATTTAATTTGGATAGATAAAATTTTAGAACGAAGGGGAAAGAATGAACTACACCATAATCGACGTTGAAACCACTGGTGGCAGCAATCGCATCACCGAGATTTCCATTTTCAAATATGATGGCATCGTGGTCGTGGACGAATTTACCTCTCTCGTGAATCCGCAAGCTTACATTCCGGCGCATATCACGGCATTGACGGGAATTGACAATGGTTTGGTGGCCGATGCGCCGACTTTTTCAGAGATTGCCAACGATATTCTCGCGATTACCGAAAACTGTGTTTTCGTTGCGCACAATGTCAATTTTGACTACAATGTGATCAGGAATGAGTTCAAGAATATCGGGATAGACTATAGAAGAAGCAAGCTTTGCACGGTACGGCTTGCGCGAAATATAATTCCGGGCCACGCTTCCTACAGTCTTGGAAAACTGTGCAAAGCGATTGGTATCAATCTTCGCGATCGACATCGTGCGCGAGGTGACGCAGAAGCAACAGTTGCGCTCTTCGCAATGTTGTTATCAAAACCAGATTCCCAGCTCACGCTTTCCAAATATTTGAAAGAAACGATAAAGGAAGCCATATTGCCGTCTCATTTAGATAAAAATGTCTTTGATTCGATTCCTAATTCTGCGGGCATTTATTATTTCAAGAACAAAAAGGGAAAAATAATTTACGTCGGCAAAGCCAAGGATTTAAAGAAGCGCGTGCTTGGGCATTTTTATAACAAGACAAAAAAGGAACTCGATCTCTGCCGAGAAACAGCACACGTTGATTTTGAGCTTTCCGGTTCGGAAATCATCGCGTTGTTGATGGAAGATGCTGCGATAAAACACCATTTTCCGGAATTTAATTCTGCATCAAAACGGTTGTTGAAAAGCTGGTCTATAATGAGCTATTTTGACCGAAAGGGAATTTTGCACATGGCGTCTACCATCACTTTAAAAGATTCGCGTCCAATAAAAACCTTTCACACCGCTGCCGAAGCACGGGCTTTTCTCGAAAAAATGTGCCTTCGCTTCGACCTTTGCCCAAAGTATTGCCACCTCCAAGATCAAGTTGCCGAATGTTCGCACCATAGCATCAAAACCTGCAAGGGCATTTGCAATGGAAAAGAGGAAATCGATGAATATAACGCTAGGGCAGAAGCGGCAATCAATTCACTGGACGATGATTCAACCAATTTAATCGTCAAGCAAAAAGGACGATTTGCCCACGAAGAAGCGTTCATTATGATCAAAAAGGGGAAATATGTTGGTTATGGCTTTGTGGGAAATGAAGAACAGATTTCGCACGAGGATGAGCTTGATCATTTTTTGATCCCGCAAAAAGACAATCTCGATGTAAGGAAGATATTGAGGCAGGTTTTTGAATAAGGAAATTACTTTCCGATGCAGAAGTTGGCGAAAATATTCCCCAACAATTCATCGTTGCTCACTTGGCCAGTTATGAGTCCGAAATGATGCAGCGCATCGTGGATGTCAATGGCCATTAGGTCGGGGGAAAGTTGGCTTTCGATGCCCCCGCGAACCTTCATCATCGCTTCCAGTGCATTTGACAGTGCTTCATAATGTCTTGTATTCGTTATTATTGCGTCATTGTTCCTTAACGCGCCGGTGTTGACGAATGCCAAGATCTGAGATTTTAAAGCGTCGATTCCAATTTTATCCTTTGCAGAAATGGGTTGGAGTTCAACATTTAGCGCGATCAAATCTTCTTCAAGAATTATAAGATTATAATCCTCGTTCAAATCTATTTTGTTCAGCACCAGAACCATTGGTTTATTCGGAAATTCGAGGCGGATTTTCTGAATTTCGTTTTTAAATACGAATCCTGAATTTGCCAATTCATTTGCGTCGAGCAGCAATAGGACAACACTAGCTTTTTCAATGTTCTCAAATGTGCGCTGAATGCCGATACTTTCAACTTTATCGCTGGTTTCGCGAATTCCCGCCGTATCGATGAACCTGAAACCGATGCCATCGATCGTAATCTGATCCTCGATCGAGTCGCGCGTTGTTCCAGCGATCTCCGAAACTATCGCGCGCTCTTCATTCAATAAAGCATTGAGCAAGGTCGATTTACCCACGTTAGGTTCGCCGACAATCGCAACTGGAATTCCATTCTTAATCACATTTCCCACCGAAAAAGAATCAATTAAAGGCTTTAATGTTCCGATTATTCTCTCGACAAGATTCCTAAATTCAGTGCGATCCGCAAATTTCACGTCCTCCTCTGCAAAATCAAGTTCAAGTTCAATGAGCGATGCAAAATCCAAAAGTTCCTTCCGTAAATCTGCAATATTACTACTGAAACCGCCACGCATCTGCGAAATCGCCAATTGTAGTGACGCTTCGTTTTCCGACGAAATAAGATCGCCAACGGCTTCTGCCTGGGAAAGATCGAGTTTTCCGTTGAAGAAAGCGCGCATTGTAAACTCGCCAGGATTAGCGGTTCGGCAACCATTCTTGATCAACAATTGCAAAATCTGATGTTGGATAAATTGAGATCCGTGGCACGAAAATTCAACGGTATCTTCTCCGGTATAACTGTTCGGATTTTTGAATATCGAAGCCAAAACCTGATCGATGGTTCTGTCGCCATCCTTCAAGATTCCAAGATGCAAAGTGTGAGAATCGCAGTTGATAAGTTTTTTTCCGCTTCCGCTAAATACCTTGTCGGCAATCTCAATGCAATCTTTTCCGGAAATCCTCACCACCGCGATCGCGCCAGATCCCGCGGGCGTTGCGATGGCGGCGATAGGTTCGTCGTTGAACATTTGTTTTATTTTGGCAAAGATAATGATTCGCTGAACGGACAAAAAACCTAATTAAATGATAAAGGCAACGGCTTTCGCACCCCATTTTTTTACTTTTATAAACCTTCAAAACCAACTATGAACAAAATACTTTTTCCCACCGATTTTTCCGAAACATCGCACCAAGCTTTCGTCTATGCTTTGCACCTTGCAAATTTTCTGAATTGCGAACTGATGACCGTTCACGTTTATGACCTTCCCGTTGTCGAAAATCGCGGAATGCCAAGCTATATGCTAGATATGTATGATGTTGTCGAAACGAGCCAGATCAAGAATTACAATAATGAAATGCCATTTTTCGCGAAAATCGCCGCAGAAAACAAACTTTCAAACGTTAAATTATCGCATAAACTTTTGCTCGGCGAATTGGTTGAAAATCTTCAAGAAATCAATAAAAACGAAGATATCGATATGATTGTAATGGGCACAAAAGGAGCAAGCGGTCTAGCCGAAACATTTTTGGGCTCGAACGCCACAGATGTTATTTCGTCGGTCGATGCAATCACGATGGCCATTCCGGAAAATTGTATCTATAAAGATATAAGGAATATTTGCTTCACGACCGAACTCGAAGAAAACGATCGCGCGCAATTGAAAAAAGTTCTTGAAATCGCATCCATCGTCGGTGCGAATGTTCACGTTTTGCATGTTCAGACTGATGACGTTAAAGAAAATATTCAAGCTTGGAAATCATATTTTGCAGCAGATAATGTAGCTTTTCACTTGGTTCCAAGCGACTCTGTCGAGGACACTATAGTATCTTTCACCAAAGAATGCAACCTAGATTTGCTGGCGATGACGCACCACAAACGCGGTTTCTTCCAAAGAATTTTTCACCATAGTATAACCAGAAGCCTGGCGCACCACATCCAGATTCCGATGATCGTGATTCCAGAAACAACACCTTAATACATGTCGATCCAAACCGTAAATCCTTTCAATAATGAAACCGTCCGGGCTTTTAAAGAGTTTTCTAAAAAGAAAGTTGACCAAAAAATAGAAACTGCGCACAACGCATTCGGAAAATGGCGGAACGAGCCAATCGAAACAAGATGCAAATTGCTGAAAGATGTCGCAAAACTTATTCGCGATAGAAAGCAGGAACTTGCCGAGCTCATAACCTTGGAAATGGGAAAACTCATTGCTCAAAGTGTTTTGGAGGTTGAGATGTGCGCTTCGGTATATGAATATTATGCTGAGAATGCCGTCGAGTTTCTCAAGGACAGAAAAATGCATATCGATGATGGAGAAGCTTTTATTAGATTGACACCAAAGGGAATTATCCTGGCCATCGAACCTTGGAATTATCCGTTCAATCAGGTTGCTCGACTTGCCGCGCCAAATATCGTTGGCGGGAATGTGGTCATACTAAAACATGCCAGCAACGTTCCGCAGTGTGCTGAAATGATTGAAAAAATCTTCCAGGAAGCCGGCGCGCCCAAAGGTGTTTTTACAAATCTATTTTTGAGCGGCCAAAAAGCGTCGGAGCTTGCGGCCGATGAAAGAATCGCGGGCCTTTCCCTTACAGGAAGCGAAGGTGCGGGATCCAGTATGGCGGAATCGGCAGGGAAATATCTGAAGAAAACCGTGCTCGAACTCGGCGGTAGCGATGCATTCGTGATTCTGGATGACGCAGATATTGACAAGGCTGTTGAACAAGCCGTGCATGGAAGGTTTGCTAATATGGGGCAAGCTTGTACTTCCGCAAAAAGATTTATTATCCAAAAATCTGTTGCAAATGATTTTACAGAAAGGTTGAAAGCAAAAATCTCAAATCTGAAAGTTGGCGACCCGATGGATAAAACCACAAAAGTGGGTCCGCTTTCCAGTGAAGAAGCAGCCGAAAAAATCACCGAACAAGTTGATAAAACGGTTTCTCAGGGTGCGAAAGTTCTGTTAGGTGGCAAGAGAATTGATAGACCTGGAGCTTTTTATGAATTTACGATACTTACGGGAGTCAAGAAGGGAATGCTGGCTTATAGCGAGGAAATCTTTGGGCCTGTCGCCACAATCTATGAAGTTGAAAATGACGATGAAGCCGTCAAATTGGCGAACGACACTCGTTTTGGACTTGGCGGTGTTGTTTTCAGTAAAGACGTAGAAAGGGCATTGAAAGTTGCTGCCAGAATCGATACCGGAATGGTTTTCATCAACCACTATTTATCTTCTCGACCAGATTTGCCATTTGGCGGCACAAAAAGTTCGGGTTATGGACGGGAATTGTCGCCGCTTGGCATTGAAGAGTTTATGAACAAGAAATTGATATTTATTGCGAAGTAGAGCGGAGCGATAATACAGCTTTAATTTTTCCATCCAAGTTCAATAAGTGCGCTATACTTGTAAATCAAGCACGATCGACAGGTTTTCTTTCACAACTGAAATCAGATCTTGAGGTAAATCACCCAATTTCTCGACAAGTTTTTTGTTATCTATGGCGCGGATTTGATCAATGATAATATCACAATCTTGCACTAAATTTGCTTCTCCCTTAGACAGATGAATTCTCAATAATTCAGCTTTAACTTGAATATTAGTGGTCAATGGACAAACTATTGTCGATGAGTGCAAACCTTTGTTCAAAAAATTTGTTTGAATAATAAGAACTGGTCGATTTTTTCCAGACTCCGTTCCGGATTGGGGATTGAGATCAGCAATCCACAATTCAAACTGCTTAACCATCATATCCTAGGCTTTCAAATTCTCTCAATACTAGCATTGATTCCTCACGAACGAGTTCCGACTCATAAGCAAGTTTCTTTTCCAATAATTGACGTTTTTTGTATTTGTTGTAAAATTCCAAAGCTTCGTTGATGTATCGATTGCGCGGAATTTTAATTTTACCTAAAATATTCTCGGTCTCGTTAAATATGGAATCGTCAATTTTTAGTGATACAGTTTTCATAAAAAAGAAGATATTATTACAAAAGTATGTACAAAAAGTATATACTATTGCGAATGTATCAAAAATTATTTTGGTCAGTTGTGTTAGGGATTGCAAAATTGTTTGAACTCTTGCCCAAAATAAAAAACGCACCTCAAAGAAGTGCGTTTTCTGTATATTTATTAAAAAATTCTTTAGTTGTTGAGCATCACCGGCATTACCAGCATAGTAACTGTTTCGCCATCTTCCAGTCCGTCAGTTGGCGTGAGAATCCCGGCGCGATTTGGCAATGACATTTCAAGCGTGATCATATCGGACTGCAGGTTTGTGAGCATTTCGGTCAAGAATCTTGAGTTGAATCCAATCTGAAGATCGTCACCTTGATAATCGCACGTCAATCTTTCTTCGGCATTGTTGCTGAAATCAATATCCTCGGCGGAAATATTGAGTTCTGCTCCAGCAATTTTCAATCGTATCTGGTGTGTTGTCTTGTTGGAGAAAATCGCCACACGACGCACCGAACTGAAGAACTGAGAACGATCGATCATCAATTTGTTCGGATTCTCTTTGGGAATTACTGCTTCGTAATTTGGATACTTTCCGTCGATTAAACGGCAGCTCAAAATATAGTTCTCGAATGAAAACTTGGCATTCGAATCGTTGTATTCAATCTTGACTTCTGCGTCGGAAGCGCCAAGAATTCCTTTCAAGATATTGAGCGGTTTTTTGGGCATAATAAAATCCGCGACGTGAGAAGCCTTTACATCTGTCCTTGAATATTTCACGAGTTTGTGAGCATCAGTGGCAACAAATGTCAAACCCTCGGGCGAAAACTGGAAGAAGACACCAGACATCACGGGACGAAGATCGTCGTTTCCGGCTGCGAATATTGTCTTGCTCACGGCTGTTGCCAAAATATGCGCCGGCACCAACGTGGTAGATGGTTCGTCAAGCTGAATGTCCCTCGGAAATTCATCGCCGGGCGCATACGCCAAAGCATATTTACCTGAATTCGAGCTGATTTCGATCGTACTGTTTTCTTCAACTGTAAATGTCAAGGGTTGTTCTGGAAAAGTTTTCAGGATTTCGAGAAGCAATTTTGCGGGAACGGCAACACTGCCAACACTTTCGCTCTCAATCTCGAGCTTGGCCGACATTGTTGTTTCTAGATCTGATGCAGAAACAGTTAGGTTTTTATTGTCAAGCTCGAATAGAAAGTTGTCTAGAATTGGCAGCGTGTTGTTGCTATTGATTACGTTGCCAAGTACTTGAAGTTGTTTTAAAAGGTATGAACTCGATACAATAAATTTCATCTGGAGGTGTTTGGTTTTATCCGAAAGGTCAATTTTATGAATGTCTGAAATGGATACAAATATATCCTAAAGCCGCCGAAATGCCAAAGGATTTTATCAACATCTATCGCGCGTATTTCCTACGGCGAACGAATCTAAAAGCAAGACCGAACATGCCCAGAATAACCAATGGCAGCGCGACATTGATGGCCTGCGCTTTGGTATAATCATCATATACCTTTTCGCGATCGAGCAGCGGAATCCTAACTTCTTTGTTGCGAATGTTGATAAGTCCGTTGTCATCGAGCAGATAATTGACACAGTTCATCAGGAATTCCTTGTTGGAATACAGCTTGTTCGTCCATTTGTCATAACCAAGTTCCAATGGCTGGTAGTTTTTGTCGAGCTGGTTACGAACAATATCGCCATCTGAGATCACGATTATTTTGCCGTCAATTCCGATTGGCTGAAAGGATTTGTCCTCAAAAGGAAGAATGCGATTCTCGAATGCAGAATGGAATTTGCCCTCGAGCAGAACCGCCATCGGAATGTTTCCCTTACCTGTAAATTCAGCTTGCTCCGGACGATCTCCAACCATTGAAAGGCTCACCATTTCTGGTGTTCCCGTTATTTTTGAATAGATTGACGATTGCAAGAGCACGGTTTTTTTGATACCGTTTTTGAGCGTATCGATACCGTTCGCAAAGTCGA
>JBBSUW010000036.1:0-23755 GCA_038234025.1 Flavobacteriales bacterium | reverse complement strand
TTCTATCGGCTCGTCCGTGAAGATTTTTTTTGTAAGGTCGGCAGTGCCTTTTTTCACCGATCCAAAATATTTCTCCACCCAGGTTTTTGCCTGTGCTGGATCGAATTGTCCCGCGATCACCAGAACGGCATTGTTGGGCACATAGAATTTTTTGTTGAATGCTTGGAATTCCTCAAGTTTGGCGGCATCAAGGTGGTCCATCGATCCGATGGTTGCCCAGCGGTATGGATGCTTGGTGAACATATTTTTTTTGACCTGCGCCACCATATTTCCATAAGGCTGATTGTCCACGCGAAGGCGTTTTTCTTCTTTCACGACTTCATTCTGCGTGTTCACGCCAATTTGGTTGATCACTGGCTGCATCATTCTGTCGGATTCCATCCACAATCCAAGCTCAAGATTGTTGGACGGGAAAACCTCGTAATAGTAAGTTCTGTCGTCAGATGTGTTGGCATTGTTTATGCCACCGTTTGATGTTACGATCTTGAACCATTCGCCACGCTTGATGTTTTCTGTCCCTTCAAACAATAGATGTTCAAAAAAGTGGGCAAAACCGGTGCGATCAGGATTTTCGTCCTTTGATCCAACGTGGTACATCACCGAGGTTACAACAACCGGGGCCGAATTGTCCTGATGAAGGATTACATGAAGGCCGTTGTCCAGGTCAAATTCCTGAAAAACCACCTTCTGTGCCATTGCGCTCCCTCCAAGCATAAGCAAAGAACCTAAAGCCATTAAAGAATTTTTCATAAAGATTAATAATTTTGTTTGTTCGACTGGTGTTCCAATCCTAAAATTCGTAGCCAAAAATACCGAAAATTCTTTTAGTATAAGGAATGACAGAAGCTTTGACATAAATTTGATGGCTTTATATGGGCGAAATCAATCTTTTGCGAAAGCAATGATTTATTTTCATTCAATGGGTTGCGAGCTTGTGATTTAGTAGTATCTTTGCAACCATTTTATAAACAAAATCAACCATATTGTTATGTACGCAATCGTAGAGATAGCAGGGCATCAGTTTAAAGTTAGCAAAGACTCAAGGGTTTATGTCAACCGTCTTCCGGGCAACGAAGGCGACGCAATTTCATTTGCGCGCGTTCTTTTGTTGGATGACAGTGGCACGATTACTTTGGGCGCCCCGGCTGTAGAAGGAGCTTCGGTAGAAGCCACAGTGCTAAAGCACTTGAAAGGTGACAAGGTCATCGTTTTCAAAAAGAAAAGAAGAAAAGGGTACAAAAAGAAAAATGGCCACCGCCAATCTTTGACCCAAATCCAGATTTCGGGCATCGTGCTTCCGGGAGCGGCAAAGAAAAAAGCCGACAGAAAGGAAACGGCCGAAACTGTAACAACAGAAGAAAGCAAATAATATTTAAAGACAAATATCATGGCTCACAAAAAAGGTGTCGGTAGTAGCAAGAACGGTAGAGAATCAGAATCAAAACGTCTTGGCGTGAAGATCTACGGTGGACAAGCGGCAATCGCCGGCAACATCATCGTAAGACAACGCGGAAGCAAGCACAATCCTGGAGAGAATGTTTATATGGGCAAAGACCACACGCTTCATGCAAGAGTGGACGGGCTTGTTCATTTCCAAAAGAAATCCCAAGGAAAATCATTTGTTTCGGTCCAACCATTCGAAGCATAAGCAATTTCTTTTTACAAAATTAAAACCCGCTGTTCGCGGGTTTTTTTATGATTTATGATATCTTATTACTTACCTAAGTTTTTGTTAATCATTCAATTGTACAGTTAGATTGTTGTTTCTTTGCAATCCTTTAACAAATTTTATAAAACGAGAAAATGAAAAAGATTTTAATGATGACCGTCATTATGACGATGACATTTATGACAGGCTTTTCGCAAAACAAAAAAGTGGCTGTCGTGACTTTTTATGCAGACAAACAGATTGACTTTAGCGATGTTGGATTGACAGGTATTTCGGTGATTGCCGACCTGACCAACAATCCAGATTTCAACCTTGCCCCGATGCTTGCAAAATACCACGATAAGTTCTTCAATGAGTACGCCAAGAAATTTCCATTTGAACTGGTGGACGAAACTGTGGTGACCTCAAATGAAGCCTACAAAAATTACAAACCATCGTTTGAAAATGGCAGTGGTCAATTTCTGACCTCTCCTGGATACCAGGCCATCAACCCAAACTGGGGAAAAGATAATGAGCGGGCTATGGCCAAAATTTTCCAGGAATATGATGGCGTGATGTTTGTATTTATCAACTTTCAAATGAACAAAGGCTTTGGCGTTGGCGGAACGGCCTCAACCAAAATGAAAGCCTACACAAATATTGTTGTTTACAATAAGAAGGCAGAGAAGGTTTTCACCATCAACGAAAATGCCAATTCAAAGAAAACCGGTGTTATGGTTGGCGGCCTTCCCGTAATGAAGGTCGACAAGATTTTGCCTATGGTTGAAAGCGCACTTGACGAACTTATGATCGATCTTGACAAACGGATTCAGAAAATCATTGACAAGAGCGCGAAGAAATTGTAACGCTCAATATTTTGGATAAAAGAAAACCCGCTTCCCGATAGCTATCGGGAGGCGGTTTTTTTTGTGCACTTTGCTTGATCAATTCTGACCATATAAACCTTGCAAGTCGACAAAGTTTTCATATTCCCATTAGCGAACTATCACTTTCTTGGTTTCGGAAATATTGTTCTTGTCGGTGAACTTCACGAGATATGTTCCAGAAGCAAAGTTGTTTGTATCCAAAGTGTAATTGATTCTCTTGTCCAAATTGATAGAATTGAATCTTACCAATTTCCCTTGCAGATCATACATTTCATACTTCAATTTTGATGTTGAAGGCCAGTCGATCGTGAACACCATTTCGTTTTTTTGATCCGGATAACTTACCGTAACGAAAGAGCTGCTTTTTTGCGGAATGTTGGTTCCAAGATCACCTTCGTAAACCTTGATATTTCCAAGATTCATTTGGTATGCGGTAAGGTTGGTTTCCGAAACAAAACGCATTCCGATCAATGCAATCTCGCGCCCGGCAAATCCCGCAAGTTCCACAGTGCTGGTAACCCAATTGGTATTTACATCATTGTCAAACGGAAATTCGTATTTCTGCGCAGCATCATCGGCAAAAACCACGATCAGTTTCATATTTGGAGCAAGGTTGCATTTGTAGGTCAGGTCGATTTTTGTCCCAGACGTCGCCAACAATTTTGTTTTATATAACATCAAATCAACCGCGTTATTTGCTGTAAGGTTGCCAGAAATCTTCAAAGAACTTCCAAGATTGTAGGCGTCATTAAAATCCCAATTGGCGGTAAGAACATTGTTCGCTGAAAACGCCCATTGCCAAGTGGGCAAAATATCTTGATCGTTCATATTATGCCAAGAAACAGAACTTGTTTGAACGCCTTGAGCATATTTTTTCAGGCCATGTCCAGTCGAGAAATTCGTTTCAAACGGCATTGTCATGATCGCGGAGGCTTCGGGAACCCAATTCGCAAAACCTTTGAACGCAGAAGCATCCACAAGCGCAGGATTTTGATCGGCACCAGAAAACATATGATTTTCGGCATTGTAAAAAGACGCATAGTCTGTTGGGTCGTTATTGAAATTGGTGTAAACCGCACTATTATAAACACAGTTCGGCGCGAATAATCCCAATGATGTGTATGGCGTTGTCGCATTTTCATGCAAATAGCCCATAAATTGGTTTCCGCCGGATTCAAAATTGGCCTGATTTCTTCCGGGCCAAATATCGACGCCTGTAAACACCTCGTAATTTGACCTTCCAATCGTGGCCGCACGAGCACGCGACTGTGATGGTAAAGTAGAACTGTTCCAGAAGAAATTGATAAAAATGTTGCTGCTCACGCGGGTTTCAAAAGTGCCGTTGCCATCTTGGTCGTCCTGCACAAACGGACTGTTGGCAGTGTTGAGCCTGTTCTGCCAACCTACCGAACCGCTCAACAGCATTGCGTCATACCACATAACTTCCTTTCCGTTTGCTTCGGCCGCAGTTGTCAGATCACGAACGAAATCATGCATCAACGAAGCAATGAGCGGAAGCGTTGAGGTTTCCTGATTGATGAACCATCCATCAAAATTATAATATTGCATAATGGCGATGAGCTTTGGCACGGCAATGAAATTACCGCTTGCATCTTTTTCCAGAAAATTCGTTAGCGTTGCATTGGAACCTCCGAAAACCGTTGGCGAAAAGAAAATATCGCCAAAAATCTTCACGCCATTTTTGTGCGCGGCATTTGCCCACGGCGAAGACGGAATCTGAACGGTTTGAGATGCCGTGCCGCCAAACCAAACGAATTTGTCGAGATATGCCCAATGCGTAAAATTGTATAGGTTGAACTGGTTTTGCTCACCGTAGTAATTCCCGAAATTGTTCATTCCGTCAGGCAGATAGGCGATTTGCATATTATTGTTGAGCGCGGGATTGAATTGTGTTTCGGTATTTGTGAAACGCGGCGCCAACGGAACCGTCGAGATCAGATCGGGCGAGGCCGTTGGACCGTCGGAAGTCCAGGTTTTTAATTCATTTACCGTCAAAATATAGGGCGCGGTATTTATGATTTGGGCAAAAAGGCTGCCACCGAAGAGCAAAATGGTGATAAGTGTAATTTTTTTCAAAATAAATGGGATTGTAGTTAGAAGTAAATTATCGTAAATGTAACAAATGGAGAACAAAAAAACCCTCGCAATGGAGGGTTTCTGAAAAAAATCAATTTTTTGACTAGTATCTGTAATATTCTGGTTTGAATGGACCTTTAACAGGAACGCCGATGTACGACGCTTGCTCTGGACGAAGTTCTTCAAGTTCCACGCCCAATTTTTCAAGGTGCAAAGCGGCAACTTTTTCGTCAAGATGTTTTGGCAACATATAAACGTCGTTGTCGTAGTTTGCAGAATTTTTCCAAAGCTCGATCTGTGCCAAAGTCTGGTTTGTGAATGAGTTGCTCATCACAAAACTTGGGTGACCGGTTGCGCATCCAAGGTTTACCAATCGGCCTTCGGCTAAAATGATGATGTCCTTGCCATCAATAGTATATTTATCCACCTGTGGCTTTATCTCATCTTTGGTATTGCCATGGTTTTTGTTGAGCCAACCCATGTCGATCTCGTTGTCAAAATGGCCAATATTGCAAACAATGACCTTGTCCTTCATCTGTTCAAAATGGCTGCCGAGAACGATATCCTTGTTTCCGGTGGTTGTTATTATAATGTCGGCATTGCCAACAACGGTATTCAGTTTCTTTACCTCAAAACCGTCCATTGCCGCTTGAAGCGCGCAGATCGGGTCGATTTCTGTCACGGTAACAATCGATCCAGCACCTTTGAAAGAGGCTGCGGTTCCCTTTCCAACATCGCCATAACCGCAAACGACAACGCGCTTTCCGGCAAGCATAATGTCTGTTGCACGACGTACGGCATCAACCGCGCTTTCCTTGCAACCGTATTTGTTGTCAAATTTTGATTTGGTGACAGAGTCGTTCACGTTGATGGCCGGCATTGGCAATGTTCCGTTCTTTACTCTTTCATAAAGTCTGTGAACGCCGGTCGTTGTTTCTTCCGAAAGTCCCTTGATCCCAGCGATAAGCTCTGGATATCTATCAAGCACCATATTGGTAAGGTCGCCACCATCGTCAAGAATCATATTGAGCGGCTTTCTGTCTTCGCCAAAGAAAAGCGTTTGTTCGATGCACCAATCAAAATCAGTTTCGTTAAGACCTTTCCAAGCGTAGACCTGGATTCCGGCTTCGGCGATCGCCGCGGCTGCCTGATCTTGGGTCGAAAAAATATTGCAAGAGCTCCAAGTTACCTCAGCGCCAAGCGAAATCAAGGTTTCGATAAGAACAGCGGTTTGTATCGTCATGTGCAGACAACCTGCGATTCGCGCGCCTTTGAGCGGTTGCTCGTTTTTATATTCTTCGCGAAGCGCCATCAATCCTGGCATTTCGGCTTCTGCCAATTCGATTTCCTTTCGACCCCAAGCGGCAAGCGAGATGTCCTTAACTTTGAAAGCCACGAATGGCATTGTTGATGTACTTGTATCCATTATGTATATTTGTTGTGAAAATTCTGTGCAAATTTAACGAATAGAATCCAGTTATTTTGGTGCGAATATTATTTTAAGGTTTGTTTATGAACCGTTATCGGCTTTATTTGCAAGGCTTTCCCCCAAATGTTTCCTATTTTCCAAACCAGAGAATTTCCCCAATTTTAGACGATGCCGCTTCTCCAAACCATTTTTCCTAATCCGAGCACAGAAATCCTTGTCTGGAAAATCACCGAATCCGAGGATTTTTTGCGCAACCAGATCAAGTTGAAGGACATAAGTGAAAAACGACTTGCGGTAATGAAGAGCGAGCTGCACCGGCGAGGATTTCTTTGTGTCAGAATGTTGCTCGCCGAACGCGGTTATTCCGATGTCGATCTTTCGTATGATGATTTGGGCAAACCGCATCTTCCCGACCACAAATATATTTCGATAACCCATTCCCATGAAATTGCCGCCATCGCGATAGGCGACATCAGCATTGGTATCGATGTTGAAATGCAGCGCGAAAAAATATTAAAAATCGCCGATAAATTTGCAGGTGAACCATTTCTCGAAAATGCTTCGGGCGATGATTTGATAAAAATGCTGACGGTTGTTTGGGGCGCGAAAGAATCTATTTTCAAGATCGTGAATATTGAAGGCATCAGTTTCAAGGATCACATTATGGTGGAGAGCATTGATTTAAAATCGCAAAAAAACCGTGCGAATCTAAAGGTCGAAAACCTTCCGCCATGGTTCGAGATTTTCTTTTGCGAGGTCGAGGATTACATGTTGGTGTTGGCGACGATAGAAAATCCGTCCTAAAACCTATTCAGCCAAAAAACTATCTTTGCGGCAATGGAACAGAAAATGCACATTCTCGCGGAAATAATCAAGGCAAAACGCAGCGGCATCAAGCTTTTGGCGATTTTGTTGGATCCCGAAAAATTTTCGTTGAACGATGTTTCAAAAATTGCCGATGCGATCAATAAAAGTCCGGCAACGCATATTTTGGTTGGCGGAAGTTCGCACGATGGACATAATATCGATGCGCTGATCTACAATTTGAAAGCTGTTGTTCATATTCCGGTGCTGTTATTTCCTGGAAATCCTGCGCAGATTTCGCTTGCCGCCGACGGTATTTTATTTTTATCGCTGCTTTCAGGTAGAAATCCGGAATTTCTTGTCGGACATCAAGTTACGGCCGCGCCAATGTTGATGAAATCCCGGCTTGAGGTTATTCCGACCGCTTATATTCTGGTTGATGGCGGAAAAGATTCAGCTGTGGCAAAAATCAGCAAAACAACCCCGATTGATGCGAATGATATCGATACAATTTTGGCAACAGCCCAAGCCGGACAATTGATGGGCAACGCTCTTGCCTATCTCGAAGCGGGAAGTGGCGCAAAAAATTCAATTGCATTGAACATCATTGAAAAAGTTTCCAATAATATTTCGGTTCCGCTGATCGTCGGTGGCGGAATCAATTCCAGAAAATCGATTGAAGGAGTTTTTGCTGCCGGCGCTGATATGGTCGTCATCGGAACTGCGTTTGAGGAGGATGTTTATTTTTTTGAAATATAAATGAACCTAATCTCCTTCTTCACCGACGCCTATTCCCAAACGCCAACTTTTGTCATAATCTTGGAAGCAATCACTTTCATTTTTGGTATCGCCTCGGTCTGGTTGGCAAAACAAGAAAATATTTGGGTCTATCCAACGGGCTTGATCGCCACCACAATCACGGTATATCTTTTTTATCGCACGAGCTACATCGGCGATATGGTCGTTAATTTTTACTATTCGATAATGAGCGTTTACGGTTGGTACAAATGGTCTTCATCAAAAAATGGCGTTCCCGATGTTGAGATTTCGAAGACTTCCTCTAGAGAAAAAATCATTGGAACACTCATTTTCGTCGTAACGTGCTTCATAATTTATGGAATCTACATCATTTTTGACCATGAGGTAAAGACCGAAAACTACATCGATATTTTTGTCAGCGGTATCTTTTTTACGGCAATGTGGTTCATGGCGCTCAAGAAAATCGAGAACTGGACGCTCTGGATCATTGCAGATTTGATCGCGGTGCCGCTTTATGCCTATCGCGGCTATGGTATTTTGTCGGTTGAGTACCTTATCTTTACCGCATTGGCAATCACAGCGTATATCGAATGGAGAAAACTACTCAACCAGAAAAATCGTCTAAAACTAAAATCGCGGTAATCAGCGCAGATAGTGCTTGCGCGGACACGATTGCTTTGAAACTTTCCCAAACTTTTAGTGCCAGTTTCGTTCCGCACCTTTCAGTTGAAATGCTTTTAAGCCAAAGGGACAACGAATACAGTGGTTCTGAGACTTTTTTTGAAAATAGCCAATCACATATCGAGAATGAAAACCAGTTGACCGAAGCTTCGGAAAATTTGATGTTTTCTGCCACGAACATTTTTTCCAACCTTGTGCTTTCGCAAATGTTGTATGGCGATGTTGATGAAAGGATCGAGCTTTTGGCGGATGAACAATCATATGATTTGATTTTGTTCGCCAAAAACCCACAAGTTCCATCTGATTTTGAAAAACTGCAATCTGAACTTTCAGTTTATCTGACAGAAAAGAAGTTGCTTTTCATTGAAATTATAGGCAATGAAAATGAATTGTCAGAGAAGGCTTTGCGCAAAATCGAATGTTTCTTAAAAGTCATCAGTCTCGGTATGACTGCAAAAGATTTTCTCCAAATCGAGGATTCTGGAGTTTCCGTTGCGGATATTGCCAGACATCTTATGATTTTTAAAAAGGGAATGTCAAGCATAATTCTCGACCGTCCAGCGCTTCGCGACGACGGCATTCTTTCTTTTTCCGATGCACAGTTCGTTGAATTTGCAACATCTTTTGCCGAGAATTCCAAGAACCTTAAGCTCAAAAAATTTGTTCCCGCATCGGGCGCGGCGAGCAGAATGTTCAAGTTCCTCACAGAATTTATCCATAATTTTGAGCCCGAAAACGATTCGATCAATGGTTACATCAACAAGAACAACGCGTCGCAATTGAGGATTTTCCTTTCCGGGATCGAAAAATTCCCATTTTACAGAACAACCGAAAAATATCTTCAAGCGCATTTTCCCGACTATAAGTTTTGGACCAGCGATCACAAATATTTGCAGTTCATCAAAACAATGTTGACCGCAGGTGCTTTCAACTTTGCCCACAAACCAAAAGCGGTGCTTCCCTTTCACAAATACGACCATCGCATTGCCACGCCAATAGAGGAACAGCTCAATGAAACCGCGCTCTATGCATGTGCCAATCATGAAAGCAATCTGCATTTCACGATCTCGGACGAACATCGTGGGCAGTTTGAAGCCGTCGTCGACAAAGTGAAACCGCGCATAGAGCAAATTTCCAAATGCAAGATCACCGTCACTTATAGCCTTCAAAATCCTGCGACCGACACGATTGCTGTCGATGAGAACAATGTTCCTTTTCGCAAATCCGATGGAACGCTGTATTTTAGACCTGGCGGGCATGGCGCGCTGATCGGCAACTTATCAAATCTCGCGGCCGATGTGATTTTTATCAAGAACATCGACAATGTGATGCACGATCACAACGATCTGATTTCGCTGTACAAGCGAGGACTTGGCGGGCTCTTGCTCAATTTGCAAGAACAGATGCACGCATATTTGAAACTTTTGGAAAGCGGAAACTTCACACCTGAAAACAGCACAGAGTTGATGGATTTCATGCAATCCACGCTTCAGTTAAACATTGAGGCTGGCGTTGAAAAGTTCACCCTCGACAATCAAATAGAATATTTCATCGAAAAACTGAATCGACCGATCCGCGTCTGTGGAATGGTGCGCAACGAGGGCGAACCAGGCGGCGGACCTTTTTGGGTGCGCGATAATTCTGGACAGATTTCCTTGCAGGTTGTCGAAACAGCGCAAATCGATAAATCCAACCGAGAGCAGTTGGCGATTTTGACAGCGGCAACGCACTTCAATCCCGTTGATATCGTCTGCGCAACGAAGGATCATAGAGGAAATAGATTTGATCTTCACGACTTTGTCGATCCCAAAAGCGGTTTTATTGTCGAAAAGCACAAAGATGGACAATACTGCAAGGCGTACGAACTTCCCGGACTGTGGAACGGCGCGATGTCACGATGGATCAGCGTATTTGTAGAAGTGCCTTCGTCAACCTTCAATCCCGTCAAGACCGTCAACGATCTTTTAAAATCGGCGCATCAGCCATAATGGATTCGGAAAAGATTCTTCGCGAAATCACGTACAAAGCAGTGAGAAGCAGCGGCGCGGGCGGGCAAAATGTCAACAAGGTTTCGTCAAAAGTCATCCTTTCTTTTAATGTTGAAAAGTCAAATTCGCTTTCGCCCGAACAAAAATCCAGTTTGCTTTCAAAGCTTTCAAATCGAATCAGTTCCGAAGGTTCGCTTATTTTGCATTGCGACATCGATAGAAGCCAGATTCGAAACAAATCCATCGTCACCGAGCGGTTCTTATCGCTTTTGGCGGAAGCTTTTGTAGAGGAAAAACCGCGAAAGAAAACACGTGTTTCCCGAAGCGCGATCGAAAAGCGCATCAAGTCCAAACGAAAGCAGTCCGAAACCAAGAACTTGCGAAAAAGACCGGAATTTTGAGCGGAAGATATTTCCAACCAAAATTCTTTGTAAATTTGCGCCATCTCAAAGGGGTGCTTTCCAAGATCGGACGGCTGAGATTATACCCAATGAACCTGGGCAGGTAATGCTGCCAAGGGAAAAAGTCCAGTGTCAACGCGCTGTGGCATCATTATAAAACAAGAATAATTGCCCCTTTTATTCGTAAAAAACATTTACGAATGAAATTTCAAATTAAATTTTTTGGGCGTGCCCTTAGTTCCGCTGCGCTGCACTACGGTCGGGCTTTCCGCGGTACGCGGTACCTTGCTTCAATCCCTCACGCATGGCTCGCGATCATTATCTTGCTGGCATCAAATCTCAATGCGCAGGTTCAGGATTCGTTGAAGACTATAACTCCCCTAGAGGAAATCACGGTTTCTTCGGTGCGCGCAACTTCAAAAACGCCGATGAGCTTTAGCGAGATTTCATCCAAAAGCTACGAAAAGCGCAACCTCGGCCAGGATATTCCGCAATTATTGAATTTTCTGCCATCAGTCGTTACCACATCCGATGCCGGCGCTGGAATTGGTTACACCGGAATCCGCGTTCGTGGTTCGGATGCAACGAGGGTGAACGTCACCATAAATGGCGTGCCTTACAACGACTCGGAATCGCAGGGCACTTTCTGGGTGAACCTTGGCGATTTTGCTTCGTCGGTGGACAACATCCAACTGCAGCGCGGCGTGGGCACTTCCACAAATGGCGGCGGCGCTTTTGGCGCAAGCCTTCACTTGGCAACGGATAATTTTTCAGAAAAGGCATTTGCTGAAATTTCCAATTCGGTGGGAAGCTTCGAATCCAGAAAACACACCGTAAAGTTCGGTACGGGCTTGCTCAACGACCATTTTACGCTTTCGGGAAGGCTTTCAAACATTGCTACCGCTGGTTACATCGACCGCGCTGCGGTGAATCTCAAAGGTTATTTTCTGCAAGGAAACTATATCGACAAGAATACACAGATCAAGGCGTTGCTCTTTGGAGGAAAGGAAAAAACCTACCAATCTTGGAACGGCATCGATGCGGAAACCATCAGGACGGACCGGACTTTCAACAGCGCTGGAATGTTCACGGATGTTTTTGGCAACCAAAGATTTTATGACAATGAAACCGACAATTATCAACAAGATCACGCGCAGTTGATCTGGAACCAGCGATTTTCAGATAGTTGGTCGTCAAATCTTTCATTGCATTATACCAAAGGCCGTGGCTATTATGAAAATTACAAACAAGGCGCTGATTTTTCAGATTATGGATTGGCGCCAATCGCAGGAATAGACGGCACGGATTTGATCCGTCAGAAATGGCTCGACAATGATTTCTATGGTGCGGTTTTTTCAGTGAACCGAAAGTCAGAAAAACTTGACCTGACCATTGGTGGCGGCACGAATGAATATGTCGGTCTTCATTATGGCAAGGTAATCTGGGCAAGATTTGCATCACAATCTGAACTTGGCGGTCGATATTATGAGGACGAAGCCGTGAAACAGGATGCGAATATTTTCGCGAAAGCGTTGTACAAAGCCACGTCTTCGCTCACGATTTTCGCCGATATGCAGTTCCGGCGCGTTGGTTACAAAGCCAATGGCGCGCAGCCAACCTACGTTGATGATGTTTTCAATTTCTACAATCCCAAGGCGGGAATCACGTACAACTTTTCGGACGCAACGAATGTTTACCTTTCGTACGCACGGGCAAATCGCGAACCAAACCGCACCGACTATGAGAACGGCACCGTTGTACCAGAAAAACTCAACGATTTTGAACTTGGTTACAGAACCAAATCCGAAAAAGTCGCGCTCAACGCAAATGTTTATTATATGTTGTACAAAGATCAATTGATTTTGACGGGCGAACTTGATGATGTCGGAAACCCGATCCGTTCGAACACCGACAAAAGCTACCGCCTTGGACTCGAAATCGATGCTGCTTTTTATGTCTTAAAAAATCTTCGGTTGCAGCCAAACATAACCTTGAGCACCAACAAAAACATTGACCTCACGACCAACGATGGCACTGGAATCAAAAATCTGGGAAATAAATCGATCGCGTATTCGCCAGAAATCGTAGCGGGAAACATCACCCGATATTCGTACAAAGGCTTTCAGATCGACCTGCTATCAAAATTCGTGGGCAAGCAATTTCTCAACAACATCGAACTTCCGTCCGCCGAACTGCCCGATTATTTTGTGAACGACCTCAATATCTCGTATGATTTTGTGCCTAAGAAAATTTTCAAATCGATCGTGATCACAGCATTGGTCAATAACCTTTTGGACAGAAAATACCTCTCGAACGGCTATATGTACGGCGCTGATCCATATTATTATCCACAGGCGGGAATAAATTTCCTGGCGGGATTGACGCTAAAATTCTAGTGAATTATTGATTGGTCACGCGAATGATTTCGCCCACGACCTGAACCAAGTAAGGCTTGAGCGTATATGGCGCGCCCTGTCCAACGCCGGTAAAAAGGCTGTATGAAAGTCCGTCGCAGTCACATTTGGCATTGAGCCCATCGATTATCATCCGGTCGCAGACGCCAGGATACATATTGGGGCAAGCCGCGTCCCAAGCCACATAATTGTTTTCGGAGACCTTCATCACGATGATGCCATTGATGCCAACGCCCTCAACATTGACCGCGACTGGATTGACGTTGTTTCTAAGGCCGCTGTACAAAGGGAGATTGGTGTTTATGTCGTAGGTAAAAGGATAATTCGGAAGAAACGGATTGACATTGCGAACGCTGTCTTTTCCGCATCCAAGAACTATAGTGGATAATATAAGTAGCGAGAATATTCTATTCATGGGTAAAATTTCGGTCAAATTATGTGTGGACAAATTTAATTTAATTACTTTTGGAATATAAAGCGTTGAGAAAATCTTTGCACCGACAAATCCCAGTTATGGGATTTTTTCTATTTATACAACGCGAGCTATCAACTTAAAGTATCGAACGAATTTTCGCGAAAGCGGATGTCAAAAGATACTTCAAAATTTTAAAAATGAGCCAAGTATCATATTATACAGCCGAAGGACTGAAAAAACTTCGTGAAGAACTCGACCATCTCAAAAGCGTGATGCGACCAAAAGCATCTGCGGACATCGCCGAGGCGCGCGACAAGGGCGACCTTTCGGAAAACGCAGAATACGATGCGGCAAAGGAAGCGCAGGGACTTTTGGAAATGCGGATCTCGAAGCTCGAAGAAGTACATTCCAACGCGCGATTGATAGACGAATCGCAACTTGACACTTCCAAGGCACTGGTGCTTTCCAACGTGAAGATCAAGAATCTGGCAAACGGACAGGAAATGAAATACACCCTCGTGGCCGAAAGCGAGGCCGATCTCAAAACAGGCAAAATCTCCGTGACATCTCCGATCGGAAAAGGTCTTTTGGGCAAAAAAGTAGGCGAGATAGCAGAAATTACCGTACCAAATGGAGTTCTTAAGTTTGAAGTTCTTGATATATCCCGCGACTGATGGCAACAATCTTCAGCAAAATAATAGCGGGCGAAATCCCATCGTACAAAGTCTTTGAGGACGAAAAACACCTTGCTTTTTTGGATGTCAACCCGAATGCGGTTGGCCACACGCTTTGTATTCCAAAAGTAGAAGTCGATAAAATCTTTGATATGAACTCAACGGATTTCCTGGCGTTGATGTTTTTCAGTTATAAGGTTGCCGGTGCTTTGAACAAAGCCATCGAGTGCAAGCGAATTGGAATGTCGGTCATCGGCCTTGAAGTGCCGCATGCGCACGTTCATTTGGTGCCATTGCAAACTATGGAGGACATTCGGTTTGAGAAAAAAGTGAAAATGACGGAGGAGGAATTTAAAGCCACTGCGGAAAAGATTGGAGCGTTTTTGTAGAGTTATGAATTATGAGTTATGAGTGATTGCGCGTCAAAAGTTAACTCTGCCGTAGAATCGAAAAAATAAAATGTAATTGGTGAGTGGAAACCGTCAACTGTAAACTTTTCACTTTAGACTTTCGTCTTTCTATAAGCAATCTGAATCCTAGTCCCCTTTCCTACTTCGCTTTCCAAAACCTTTATTTTCCCGCCGTGGTATTCCTCAACGATCCTTTTGGTCAATGAAAGTCCCAAGCCCCAACCGCGTTTTTTGGTCGTGAAGCCAGGTTCAAAAATTCTCTTGAACTGATTTTTTGGAATGCCCTTGCCACTGTCCGAAACAATGATTTTCAAGAATTTAGCGTCAGCGACAATGGCAACGCTCAACTTTCCACGACCGCGCATGGCATCAATAGCGTTCTTTACAAGGTTTTCAATCGTCCAACTATGAAGTTCTGGATTTATCGGGATAAAAATCTTTTCGTCGGGCGCGCTGAACTTGAATTCGACTTGTTTGCTGAATCTTGATTGCAAATAATTGTACGATTCATAAGTTTCGGTAATGATGTCGCGCTTTTCCAATATCGGATCCGATCCAATCTTAGAAAATCTATCGGTTATCGTCTGCAACCTATTGATATCCTTCTCGACTTCCGCAACCGTGGTTTCATCAACATTGTCAACCTTCATTATTTCGAGCCAACCGATCAAGGACGATAGCGGCGTCCCGATCTGGTGCGCGGTTTCCTTTGCCATTCCCGCCCAAAGTTTGTTCTGCGTCGCCATCTTTGTGCTTCGGTAAAAGATGAATGCCAACGCCATAAAAAGCACAATGATCAGCAACAGCGCGATCGGATAATATTTCAATTTGTTGAGCAAAGAACTGTTGCCATAATAGAGGTATTGGAACTTCCCCGGCACATATTCTATTACGATCGGCTCGTTTTCTTTCTTCAACCTTGCAAGAATTTCGTGCAACCGCGTAGAATCTTTAGCCGCAGCCTCATCAATGTTCGTCATTTTATCGATCGAATCATTCTCATTGGTCACGATCACCGGAATGGTCGAGTTGTTCCTGAAAATATTCAACAACAGATCGATGTCGGTGTTCTCATCCGCATTGATTAATGACTTTTGCGCCGACGCCCAAAGTTCCATTTTGTTGCGTTCCTCATTTTTAAAAATCTGGAAGAAAACATAAGTGTTGTACAATATAAGCGTCACGATCACCAGTGATATCGCGATCAAAATCCACCTTATGGTATTTGGCCTGTCCGAAAATTGCATAAAAACGATTTATGCCCAAATATATCGATTTTCAAATCCAGTCGAGCGTTATGCTCTGCCGCCAAATTCCTATTTTTGACAAAAACCCACACAATGCGCAGTTTTCTCCCATCAGATCTTTCCACTGTCGAGCTCAACGGATACCTGCAAGGTTCTGTCGCGCCGCGGCCGATCGCTTTTGCCAGCACGATTTCCGAAGATGGCGTTCGCAATCTCTCGCCGTTCAGTTTTTTCAATGTCTTCAGTTCAAATCCGCCCATTCTGATCTTCAGTCCGGCACGAAGAGTTCGCGACAATACCATCAAGCATACGCTCATCAACGCCCGCGCCACCAAGGAAGTTGTCATCAACATCGTCGATTACAACATTGTCCAGCAGGTTTCGCTTTCATCCACAGAATATCCAGATGGCGTGGACGAATTCATAAAATCTGGGCTTACACCAATAAAATCCGACATCGTCAAGCCCTTTCGCGTTGCCGAATCGCCCGTTCAATATGAATGCAAGGTCAACGAAATAATCACGTTGGGCACCGAGGGCGGCGCCGGAAATCTGATTATTTGCGAGGTCTTAAAACTCCACGTTTCCGAAAAAATCCTCAACGAAGAAGGACGCATCGACCAGAAAAAGATCGACCTTGTATCAAGACTTGGCGGCAACTGGTATTCGCGTGCCAACGCCGGCCTTTTTGAGGTCGTCAAACCGCTTTCGACAATGGGCATCGGCGTCGATAGCATTCCCGAACACATTCGCGGCAGCAATATTCTCACCGGCAACGATTTTGGCATTCTTGGCAACGTCGAATCTTTGCCCACGACCGAAGAAATCAATACATTTGTGGAGCGGGATTTCAATGTCAAGGGCGTCCTTTCCGCAGACGATATAGACAAAAGGCACACCATGGCAAAGGATTTTATCGCCACCGGAGACATCATCACCGCCTGGAAAGTGCTATTGGCAAAGGGAATACAATAATCAATAAAAAATAAAATCATGGAAGTAGCAGGAAGAGTAAAAGTGATCAACCCAGAACAACAGATCAGCGCCAGTTTCAAAAAACGCGAGATCGTTGTCACCACCGAAGAACAATATCCACAACCCATCATGGTAGAGTTCACGCAGGACAAATGCGACCTTCTCAACAGCGTTCAAGTGGGCGACGAGGTAAAAATATCGATCAACATCCGCGGTCGCGAATGGGTTAGTCCACAGGGCGAGACCAAATATTTCAACAGCATCCAGGGCTGGAGAATCGAAAAAGTCACCACCCAGAATGTAGGCGCGACTGGACAATCCGCACCAATGCCAACACAGCAGTTCGCCCCGGCCACCAACACCAACTTCACCGAAGAAGACCCGGACGATCTACCGTTCTAAAACACAAAAACTGCCCTTCGGGGCATTTTTCTTTTGCCAATGATCTTCCTCAATACCAAAACACCGTTCCCGCCCATCGAGCGCGCCAGCCGCGACGGATTGCTCGCCGTCGGCGCAGACCTCTCGCCCGAAAGATTGCTCACCGCCTACCGCAGCGGCATTTTTCCTTGGTACGAAGCAGATGAACCAATTCTCTGGTGGTCGCCGCCCAAACGGATGGTACTCAAACCCTCCGATGTCAAGATCTCAAAAAGTATGCGCAAGATCATCCGCAGCGGCACCTTCACCATCACCTTCAACCAAGATTTCAACGCCGTTATCAATGCCTGCCAGCAAGTTTCGCGAAAAGGCCAAAATGGAACTTGGATCACAGACGAAATGAAGGCCGCCTTCATCAAACTTCACCAGCTCGGTCACGCCAAATCCATAGAAGTCTATCAAAGCAACACCCTCGTCGGCGGACTCTACGGCATCGACCTCGGCCATATTTTCTGCGGCGAATCAATGTTTTCTCTCGTTCCCAACGCCTCAAAGACCGCCTTCATATCACTAGCTAAGTACGCACAAGAAAATAATTACGACTTGATAGATTGCCAACTTCACAATCCACACTTGGAAAGTCTCGGCGCGAGAGAAATTCCGCGGGCAGAATTCCTCAAAACTCTGTCATCGTAAAGTCGTCAAAACTAGAGATGGGATAAATTGTTCTTTATAAACCTTCTTTGTACTAGTGATGATCAACAGAATATAATAATCCTTTTTGAGAACCAGATTGTCGATGGTAAAATCGTTGGTGTTGATACTTTTGAAGATACTGCTTTTCACCCGTGGCATCAAAGATCTGAACGTCATTTTTGTGTTTTGCAATTTCAGGTTTTGCAAAAAAACCTCACTCTCTCACATCAAACCGACCCTCGGTTATTTTGATGACCTCGTTGGGATCAACCGCCCCAGTAAACATTTCTGAGTGGTTAAATTTGGCATCGAACCAAAAAGTGCCCGAGATCACCCCGGTCGAAAAATCTTGGTTGGTGATGTTGATCTGCCCCACAAATTCCGATGTAGTTTGGTAAAAAAGTTCGTAATAGTTTTGTTGTGGCCCTTGAAAATAGTATCTGCCATATTTTGGAAATGCACCTGAGTCAAGACCCAAATTATATGTCCGCCCTATTTCGAGCGGTTCTTCCAAATCAACGCTCATGCCAATAGTCGTACTGGTATTGTTCAGTCGTCTACTGATGTTCAGACTAAAAAATTCTCCGTCTTGATACTGGACATCTATCTGAGAACTAATGCCTCCCCCGGGCAAAAAAGCAATACCGTTCACCAAGCAGCCCGCGGTGTTAGCGCCATATGTTGTGGCGGGCGGCAGCTTTTCAACTTCCGATAGCGGAATTTCATCTTTTTTGTCGTTGCATGCAAATGCAACAAAAATTAATATAATAATGGCAATATTTTTCATAGATGATCAGTTTAGTCGGATGGTATAGTTGGACGTTGGCTATTAATCAAATATATAGAAAACCTTCGCGATTTATTTTAAATGCATATCTATCTAAACAATCTTTTCGGTTCAAACCTAGCCGCGCGGATATGCAGTATGTAAACACAAGATAGCGCGGAATTGCTTCCGATAGCTATCGGAAGTGCCCGCTATCAATGGCGAAGCTCTTCTGAATTCAACTGCTATTCTTCTGAATTTAACTTCCAAAGTTCTGAATTCGACTTCCATTTCCCTGAATTCACCTTCCACAGTCCAACATTCATAATTTATAATACATAATTACCATAAATTTACAATCGCAATAAAGCGCCCTACAATGCCTTCCCTTCCACATAACTTTCTTGCCAAAACAAAACATAGATTGCGTTCAGCGGCCCTACGGGCCACAACCTACATTCGCAACCATAAATTCTCTAGCGCAATTACATTAATATTACTGATCGCCTACATTTTCTGCCTGCCGCGCCAGCTTTTCCACGAGCCATATTCCACAGTCGTTCTAAGTTCGGACGGGCAATTGCTCGGCGCCAAGATCGCCACCGACGGACAATGGCGTTTTCCCACCGCCGACAGCGTCCTCAATAAATTTGCACAATGCATCGTCCAGTTCGAGGACGCACACTTCTACCATCATTTCGGTTTCAATCCCATCGCCATGGTTGCCGCCGCAAGACAGAACTCAAAAGCAGGTCGCGTGGTGCGCGGCGGCAGCACGCTCACACAACAGGTCATTCGCCTCGCGCGAGATGGCAAAAGAAGAAGCTATCTCGAAAAAATGAAGGAAACAATCCTCGCCACAAGACTGGAATTTAGATATTCCAAAAAGAAGATCCTCCTGCTCTACGCAACCCACGCGCCATTCGGCGGCAATGTTGTCGGTCTCGATATGGCGGCCTACAGATATTTTGGTGTCAAGCCCGACCAACTTTCGTGGGCCGAAAGCGCAACCCTCGCCGTTCTTCCCAACGCGCCAAGTTTGATCTATCCCGGAAAGAATTCACCGCGCCTTCGTTCCAAACGCGATGCCCTGCTTAAAAAACTATTGGCAAAAAACATCATTGACCAAACCAGTTTCGACCTCGCCACCGCCGAACCTTTGCCCACAAAACCTTTTGACCTTCCGCAACTCGCGCCACATCTCGTTCAGCGCATTGCCAAGGGCAAGAACCAAATGTTCCGCAGCACCATTGACCGAGGACTTCAGGAACGCGTGCTGCAACTGGCAAATTTCCACTATCGCCAGAATCTCGACAACGACATCAACAATCTTGCAGTTCTCGTGATCGATGTCAAGACCAGAAATGTTTTGGCTTATGTTGGCAATGCGCCCACAGATGTCCGCCACCACAAAGATGTTGACATAATCACCGCGCCCAGAAGCACCGGAAGTATTCTCAAACCATTCCTCTACGCCGCGATGCTCGACGAAGGTTCGCTGTTGCCAAACGCGCTCGTTGCAGATATCCCGACGCAGATTTCTGGTTACGTTCCCGTCAATTATAATCTGACCTTTGACGGCGCCGTCCCCGCCTCTGCTGCGCTTTCCAGATCGCTGAATATTCCCGCCGTGCTCGAACTTCGCGATTATGGCATTCCAAAGTTTTACGATCTTTTGCAGAAATTCAAACTGCGCGACATCAACCAACATCCAGATCATTATGGACTGTCATTGATCTTGGGCGGCGCCGAGAGCAACCTTTGGGATCTCTGCCGAACGTTTAGCGGAATGGCGAGCACGCTCAATCATTTCACCAGTGACAATGGAAAATACCGCAGTAATGAATATGTCGAACTGAACCTCAACGCAACAGAAAAACGGGATTTCGGAATTAAATCCTTTGACAAACCATCGTTGGGTGCGGGCGCGATTTGGTCAACGTTCAATGCGATGAAAGAAGTCAACCGACCCACGGGCGACGAAGCGTGGAAATTCTACGAAAGCTCGCTCACGATTTCCTGGAAAACCGGAACAAGTTTTGGCAACCGCGATGCTTGGGCCATTGGCGTGAGCCCGCGATATGTTGTTGGCGTTTGGTTCGGCAATGCCAGCGGCGAAGGTCGGCCCGCGCTTACAGGCGTTGGAGCTGCCGCGCCATTGATGTTTGATGTGTTCGGGATTTTACCGCGCAGCGAAAACTTTCCAAAACCATTGAACGATCTTGAGGAAGTTGAAGTCTGCGAACAGAGCGGATATTTGGCCCCCACCATCTGTCCAAAAAAGGAGGAACTCGTTCCACGGCGCGGCGTTTCAAGCAAAACTTGTCCGTACCACAAACTTGTCCACTTGGATTCATCAGAAAAATTCCGAGTCAACAGCTCTTGCGCCAACGTTGACGCAATGAAGAATGAGCCGTGGTTCATATTGCCGCCCGTGATGGAATTTTATTATCGAAACCTGCACGCAGACTACAGAGCTTTGCCGCCGTGGTTGTACGACTGCGAAACAGATGCAGCTAAATCGATGGATTTTATCTATCCAAAAAACGATATGGTAATCTATCCAACCAAAGATTACAATGGCACTGTCCAACCAATCATTTTCACGGTTGCAACAACCTCTCGCGACGCAGAATTATATTGGTACATCGACAGGAATTATCAAGGCATGACTAAAACATTCCACGAGATGCGGCTGTTGCCAACGTCAGGAAAGCATATTGTTTTGGTGATAGATTCAGATGGAAATGAGATTAGAAGGAATGTTGAGATTAGGAGGTAGGTTTTAGGTTTCAAAATATGGATGTTGAAGAATTTCAACTTCAAAATTTTAAAGGAGAAGCTGGATGACCAAATTTGTGATTGATGGCATCAATATTGCCGGCAGCTGATTCAATCTTTCAATCTTTCAATCTTTCAGATTTTTTGATTCTTTGGCTTTTTTCGCTTTAAAACAAAAAAAAACCGCCATCGTTCCAATTGGTTCGATGACGGTCTAGTTTATACTATTATTTCTTTGCCTTCCTTATCGTTGAAATGATATTCGAGATACGTATAGGCATCGCGCGGAATGATTTTTATCCACTTTTTGTACTCGAAAAACCAGCGTGTTCGCAGCGAAGGAAAACCTTTGCTTAAGTACGCGGCCACAAATGGATGAACGTTCAAAACAGCGGCATTGTTGGTCTTGAGCACGCGCTCAAGATCCGATGCGATGCGGTCGATGACCAAAATTGGCGCTTCGATCTCTGCGTTGACATTGTTTGGGTCTTCTTCGCGGGTCTTTATGTTGACCTCCGGGCGAACCCTTTGCCGCGTGATCTGAACAAGCCCAAATTTGCTCGGTGGCAAGATTTTGTGCTTTGCCTTGTCATCGCTCATTTCCTCTCTGAGGTGATCAAACAAGATTTTGCGATTGTCGGGGTTCGACATGTCTATGAAGTCGACGACGATGATACCGCCCATATCGCGAAGCCTTAGCTGGCGCGCGATTTCGGTGGCCGCGATCATATTGACCTCAAGTGCGGTCTCCTCTTGATTTGACGCTTTGTTGCTACGGTTGCCGCTGTTGACGTCGATAACGTGCAGGGCTTCGGTATGCTCGATGATAAGGTACGCGCCCTTGCTCATCGAGACGGTCTTGCCAAAAGAGGTCTTTATTTGCCTTTCGATATTGAATTTCTCGAAGATTGGCGTGTCTTTGGATTGATATAGTTTCACGATTGTTTGTTTGCTTGGGGCTATTTCGTGCAAATAGTCCTTTGTTTGTGTATACAACTCGGCGTCGTCTATCTGGATTCCAGTAAAGGTATCATTGAATACGTCCCTCAATATCGACGAAGCTCTGTTGAGCTCGCCGAGCACTTTTGAAGGATGGTGCGCGGTCGGTAATTTTTTGCACATTGCATTCCACCTGTCTATAAGGTTCTGCAAGTCTTTTTCAAGTTCTACGGTCGATTTGCCTTCTGCCACGGTGCGCACGATCACGCCGAAGCCTTTTGGCTTGATGGATTGGACGAGCTTCTTGAGCCTGTCCTTTTCTGCCTTGCTCTCTATTTTTTGGGATATGGAAACCCTGTCCGAAAACGGCACGAGAACTACGAAACGTCCGGCCATGGATAGCTCGGAGCTGATGCGGGGCCCTTTGGTCGAGATTGGTTCTTTTACCACTTGTACCAAGATCGATTGTCCTTGGCTCAAAACATCGGTGATGATACCGTTCTTGTCTATTTCTTTCTCGAACTTGAAGTTCTTAAGATCATGGATCTTTGATTTTTCGGTAGTGAGCATTTTGATGAACTTGAGCTGCGAGATAAGGTGCGGCCCAAGATCGTGGTAATGAAGGAATGCATCTTTGGCGAAGCCGACATTTACGAAGGCTGCGTTGAGACCTGCAACGGGCTTTCGGATCTTGGCGATGAATATGTCGCCGACCTGAAAGTTGCTCGCTTCGTCCTCACGGTGAAGCTCTATGAGTTTTCCATCTTTTAACAAGGCAAAATCCACGCCATCGGAACTTGATCTGATGATTAATTCTTTGTTCACGTCGTAAATTTTAGTCCATATCCTATGTTGCCCAAAGTGGACAGCAACGCGTTGTTGCCCGTTCCCAATGGCCAAGTGGACGAGGATTGATTGTTTATAATAAAATATGCCGATGGGAAATTGTGGCCTCGAATGGTTTCACGAATTTTTTCCCGATTTCAATGAACTTATAAAAAGAAAAAAGTAGCCAAGACTACTTTTTCTTCTTATGGCGGTTCGCTCTTGCGCGTTTTTTGCGTTTGTGCGTAGCTACCTTATGTCTTTTTCTTTTTTTACCGCTTGGCATACTCCAAAAGTTTTGTGGTTAGTTATTTTAGATTTGGTTCGTTGTTCGACTTAACTCCTTCAACAAAAACTTTTGCCGGCTTGAAAGCTGGAATATTGTGCGCGGGGATTTTGATTGTTGTGTTTTTGGAAATGTTCCTTCCCGTCTTCTCTGCCCTTGTTTTGATTATGAAACTACCAAAACCTCTTAGGTAAACGTTGTCACCTGTTTCTAGCGAGTTCTTTACTTGTTCCATAAAAGACTCTACTGTTG
>JBBSUW010000035.1:0-23912 GCA_038234025.1 Flavobacteriales bacterium | reverse complement strand
CCGATGCCTTCAAGACATTTTCGCGCTTTACCTCTTTCATTAAGTATAGGCAAACCAATGCGGCCGCTACTCCGATGAAACCCATTACTGCCCAGTTTACCTGATAGTTATAGTTGGATATCAACTCCATTCCTGTCTTGGAACTCGCGATGTGCGCCAAACTGAAACTCATCGTAAAAAGCGCCATATATCTGCATATCTGCCTTCGTGACCTTTGGGCGCACGGCTCAAAGCAAACGAATTGGAGAACGGAAAAAGCAGCATTTCACCCAAGGTGAGAAACAATATACTGATTATCAATGTTATTTGCCATTGGTTAAAAAGCAGAACGTAAAATGCCACCGCCATGGCAATCGAACCCCAGAACATGATCTTGAGCAGCGAGATATTCTTGCGCGTGGCGATAGCTACTATCGGCATTTCCAGTAGAAAGATCAGGAAGCCATTGAGCGTCATCAGTAATCCTGTCTCCAGTTCGGTCAGACCAAATTGCTCGTGATGATAGAGCGGGAGCGTGGTGAACAGTTGAAAAAATATCATTGCCGATGCAAAACTCACGAAGAGAAATGTCCAAAAGGTTTTGTCCTTGAAAACCGATGCAGTAACGACCTCGCGCAAATGTTCGGGGTCGCGATAGATGGTTTTGGACTTTTCCTTCACCAAAAATGCAAAAATCAAAATGGCGAGAATGCAGGTGAGACCGTCGGCGTAAAACAACCCGACATAGCCAACATTGAGTATCAAAAGCCCGCCGAGCGCAGGGCCAGTCGCGAATCCAAGATTGACGGCGAGCCTGACCAAGGTGAATGACCGCGTCCGGTTTTCGGGTTTTGCGTAAGCGCCAAGCGAGACGAACATTGCCGGACGAAACATATCGGCGACCGCCATAATGAGGAACATCGCGATGCAAAGCCCCCAAAAACTGGTGACGAACTGGAGTCCGAGGAACATCACACCACTTGTAAAGAGACTGAAAACCATTATCTTATAAAATCCGATCGTATCCGAAAGCTTGCCGCCGAGCCACGAACCGAGCATCGAACCGCAGCCAAAAGATACCATTATCCAGCCGACCTCGCCATAACTAAAGTTCAGGTCCTCCTTAAGGTATTTTGAAAGGAATGGCAGCACCATGGTTCCGGCGCGATTGATGAAAGTGATGATGGCAAGAATCCAGACCTCGCGCGAAAATCCACGGAAATTGTCGATGTATTTTCTTAAAGCGCGTTGGATCATAAAGCGATTTTCTGTTGCAAATTTACAAATTGCGCCCCGAATTTATTGGCGATTGCCGACTTCGATTTTTATATTTGTGAATATTCAAACTCCAATGAAATATTATAACCTTCATACACATAACAAGTCGCAGCCCAAAGATGTGGTGGCGATCGTGAACCAGTATCCCGATGAATGTGATAAGGAAGTTCCGCTTTATTCGGTGGGAATCCATCCGTGGCGAATTGACAAAACACATATTTCGGAAAGTCTGGAATTTATCGAGAAACTTGAAAATGAAAAAGGTTTTATTGCGATTGGAGAATGTGGTTTGGACAAGCGAACCGAAACGCCGATGCAGATTCAAATCGAGGTTTTTGAAAAGCAATTGGATTTGGCGAAGCTACTTCAAAAACCGGTCATCATTCACTTGGTCGCGGCTTTTGACGAATTGATTTCGATAAAAAAGAATATGAGTTTCGAGCTTCCGATGGTGATTCACGGCTTTTCCAAAAACTATCAGATCGCGAAAATGCTTTTGGATGTTGACTGTCACCTGTCATTTGGAAAATATCTTTTAATAAATCCGGATTTAAAGAACACTTTCGTAAAAATCCCTCGAGACAGAATATTTTTGGAAACAGATACTATAGAGGAATCGATTTTTGATGTTTATGATAAAGCTTCGGAATATTTGAATACTGGTAATCTTGAGTTGGGCAATTTAATCGAGAGTAATTTTAATGAAATATTTTAAAATTAAATAAGCAAAAAGAACGAAAGAAAAAAAAAAGTGAAAAGAATATAGCTCAAAACAGCTAATAAGGAATAATGGAAAAGTGGAAGGAAAGAACCGCATTGTTGGTTACAGAAGAAGGTCTGGATAAACTCGAGATATGCAACGTCCTGGTGGTTGGCCTTGGCGGTGTTGGATCGTTTGCGGCAGAATTCTTGGTGCGCGCAGGTATTGGAAAAATGACAATCGTGGACGGCGATGTGGTGGACGAAACAAATATCAACAGGCAACTGATCGCCCTGCATTCGACAATCGGAAAACCCAAAGTCGCGCTTGTTGCTGAGCGGTTAATGGACATTAATCCAAAATTGGAGTTGAAGGAAATTCAGGAATTTCTTTCGCCCGAGCGCGCGACGGAAATCGTAAGCAACGAATTTGACTATATAGTGGACTGCATTGACAGCGTTACGCCAAAACTTAATTTGCTGATTGCCGCCAAAAAGAAAAAAGTAAAAATCGTAAGCAGTATGGGCGCGGGCGGAAAAATGGACGTGTCAAAAGTTAAGGTTGCCGATATAAGCAATACCGAGAATTGTTTTCTGGCGAAAGCGTTGAAAAAGCGTTTGAAAGAAAAGATTGACAAAGGAATCCGGGTGGTTTTCTCTAGCGAAATCCAGAATGAGAAAAGCTTGAAACACACCGACGGAAGCAGTTACAAAAAATCATTTTACGGTACAAACAGTTATATGCCAGCGCTTTTTGGATTGTACGCCGCGGAAACCGTAATCAGATATTTGTTAAAAATGGAATAATTATTTAACTGCTTCTTTATAAACCTCGAGCGCTCTTAATCTCGCCTCCTTGTGTTCTATAATTGGTCTGGGATAATTTTCTGATTCGAATTCTGGAACATATTCAGAAATATATTTATTGAATTTATCAAATTTCCTTGCCTGTTCGTATGGATTAAAAATCCTGAAATATGGCGCCGCATCAACGCCACTTCCGGCCGCCCATTGCCAGTTCCCAACATTAGAAGATTGTTCATAATCGAGAAGTTTTTCGGCAAAATAAGCTTCGCCCCAGCGCCAGTCGATCAATAAATGCTTGCACAAAAAACTAGCGACGACCATCCTGACGCGGTTGTGCATAAATCCTGTGGTGTTGAGTTCTCGCATTCCGGCATCAACAATCGGATAGCCGGTTCTTCCGTCGCACCAAGCTTTGAATTCTTTTCTATCATTTCTCCATTTGATATTGTCATATTTTGGACGAAATGATTTTATTACAGTTCGCGGAAAATGCCAAATTATTTGCATAAAAAATTCGCGCCATATCAATTCTTTTAGATAGGTAGGATTTTTAGCATCGTCCGCTTTTAGGATTAATTTCCGGATGCTGATTGTCCCAAATCGCAGGTGAAGTCCGAGTCGGGAGGTTCGTTTATCGGGGAAATTTCTCGTGGATTGATAATGATCGAGCAAACTTTGATTAACATTTTCTGATGGAAATTCAATACATGATTTTTCAAAACCCAAATCCTTTAATGAAGGAAAATCACATTTGAATTCCAATAAATTTGCAAGAAGTTTTTCACTTTCATAATTTTCAATTTTATTTTTATCAAATGCTGCGAGCCATTTTTTGCTGAAAGGTGTAAAAACCACGTATGGATTGCCGTCATCCTTCACTATTTCATCTTTCTCAAAAATTACCTGGTCTTTGAATTTTAAAAATACTGTATCATTGTTTAATAATAATCCTTCTATTTCCGCATCTCGAATCTTTGCGTACGGTTCATAATCCTTGTTTGTGTAAACTTTTGAAATAGAGTATCTTTCAACCAATTCTTTGAATGCATCCACGGGATTTGAATGGTATATCTTTATAGATGATCCATCTTTTTTGAGAATATCATTTATTTCAAAAAGAGATTTATGAATAAATTCAACGCGCGCATCGTTTTTTGGCAATTCCGATAAAATGTTGGAATCAAAAACAAAAATGGGCAAAACCTTTTGTCCAGAATTCAATGCTTTGAAAAATCCGTGATTGTCATCAATTCGCAAATCACGACGAAACCAAAAAACAGCAATTTCTTCCTTTTTATCCATTTAATTGAAGTGTTGACATTCCACCATCGACGTGAAAAACCTGTCCGCTGATCCAAGTACTTTTTTCGCCAAGCAGAAAAACCGCCATTTCGGCTATATCTTCTGGTTTTCCAAAACGCTTCAGTGGATGTCGTGCCGCAGATTTTTCCTGTTTGCTCTCATTGTTCAAGAATTTCTTTGCAAGTGGCGTGTCGGTTAAAGAAGGCGCGATTACATTCATCCGAATCTTTGGTGCAAATTCTGCTGCAAAAGCTCTTGCAAATCCCTCGATTGCCGCTTTTGATGTCGAAACACTGGTATGAAATGGCAATCCTGTCGTAGCGGCTACACTACTGAAGGCAACGACCGAGGCATTCTCAGCAGCCAAAAGATTGGGCAGAACATCTTGAACAATCTTAATCAAATTGAGGACGTTCAATCTAAAATCTTCCGCGAAACCGTCAATCTTAAGATTTTTAAATGGTCGTAAATTTATCGTTCCGGGCAAAAAGACCAATCCATCAATTAAATCGGGAATGTTTTGAATCGATTCATTATTATCGGCATCATAATTAATGTAGGAAACATTTTCAATTTCGAGTTCTGGTCGAGTTCTGGAAGCCACAAAAACTTTTGAGTTTTCGGCAAGCATTTCAGCAATGGTCAAACCTATGCCGTAAGAACCGCCAATTAGTAAATAATTTTTCATCAGTTATTATTAAATTCGCCAAACAGCTCAATCAACTTATTGTGACGATAGTTAAAAATCTGGTCAAGATTTGGTTTTACCAATAATCCGTGGAACAAATCTCCAACAAAACCCATTGGCAATTTGTAATGGATCACATCTTCCATCAACACGCCTCCGGTGATCTCCTTCAAAAAATGCTTGTGGTGCCAAAAAGCATAAGGTCCAAACCGCTGTTCGTCAACAAAATATCGATTTTCATCAATATGCGTAATTTCCGTTACCCAGTGCATTTTAATGCCCATTAAAGGCGTGATTGTATATTCGATAATCTGTCCGGGAAATATTTTTTTATCATCACCTGAACGGGTTTTGAAACCCATTTTATTCGGTGTAATCACCGCCAGATTTTTCGGATCCGAAATAAAATTCCAAGCCGTTGCAATTGAAATCGGAAGCTTTTGTTGACTTTTTTTGATGTGCATTTTTAATATTGATATTTATGTAAAGTTAGAAATGTTTAAGAAGAACGGCAGTAATTAAACAAAAAGCCCTTAAATTATAGTTACCTTAACAAATGTCAATTGCGTTATTTGTAAATTTGGGAACAAACAAAATGATTTACAATGAAACACGTACTTTATGCCTGCTCAATATTTTTTCTTTTGAGCGCAAATGCCCAAGTCAAGACGCCGCAACCAAGCCCGAGCGCAACAATCGATCAAACAATTGGCCTCACCAATGTCGAAGTGGTTTATTCACGACCAAGCGCCAAAGGTCGAATGATATTTGGTGATTTGGTTCCCTTTGGAAAAATGTGGAGAACAGGCGCAAACGCCAATACCACGATTTCTTTTAGCGAAGATGTTATGATAGATGGCAAACCTTTGAAAAAAGGGAAGTACGCAATGTACACCACGCCAAAAGCAGATATGTGGGAAATTTACTTCTACAAAACCACTGATAATTGGGGAACGCCCGATGATTGGAAAGATAGTGATGTAGCATTAAAAGCGATGGCTAAACCAGAAATGACCAATAAATTTGTGGAAAGTTTCACGATTGGTTTCAGCAACTTGACCAGCAACGACGCTGTGATGGACATTATGTGGGAAAAAACGATTGTTCCGGTGAAGATTGAGGTTTCCACAGAAAAGATGGCAATGGAAAGCATCGAGAAAACTTTGGCGGGTCCGTCGTCCGGCGATTATTACAGCGCTGCCCAATATTATTATCAATCGAATATGGACTCGGCGAAAGCCCTGAACTATGTCAACAAAGCTTTGGAAGTAAACAAGGACAAGCCTTTTTATATGCTTCGAATGAAATCATTGATACAAGCGAGAACTGGTGATAAAAAAGGCGCGATCGAAACAGCGAAAATGTCCATGACCGCTGCTGAGGCCGCAAAGAATGCCGACTATGTGAAAATGAACAAAGACAGCATTGCCGAGTGGAGCAAGAAATAATTGTATTTAACAATATCCAAAAGCGTTCCGGACCGGAACGCTTTTTTTATGCGATATTTTTTCGCGGAAGCGCGAATTGCAAGATGCTCGAAAGCATAATCGTGAGCAAGGCGCCAATAATATTGAGCCATAAAAAGCTGACTATTTCTAGATAATAAATGTAGAAAATCAACGATTGACTTATAACAGCACCCCAAAATATGGCCTGGGCCTTGATGAATTTTATATAAAAACCGACCAGGAATATCCCCAAAACCGTTCCGTAAAAAATAGATCCCACAATGTTCACGAGCTGTATCAGGTTTTCAAAAAGGGTTCCGACGCTTGCAAAAGATATCGCGACAATTCCCCATGCAAGCGTAAAAAACCGACTGGCGTTGACGTAATGTTTTTCAGATTTAACCGTTTTTAGATTCCTTCGATAGATGTCGATAGCTGTTGTCGAGGCAAGCGCGTTAAGTCCGGAAGCGGTTGAGGACATTGCCGCCGAGAGTATAACGGCAAGCAATAGCCCGATCAATCCCGTTGGCAAATAATGTAGAATGAAATGTATGAACACGTAATCCTTGTCATTGGTTTCTGCTTTTTTGTCCGCTTTTTTAATAATATCACGCGCTTGCTCCCTAAGATCGCTCTCCTTGCTCGAGAGCGCAACAAGCTCTTTTCGAAGTATCGGATTGTCATAATTCTGGTTCAGGTGGTCGATGTACAATAGGTTTATTTCCTTTTTGTCTTCCGAAAGTTTCACCAGTTCATTCTCCAGCTCATGATATTCGTTTTTGTATTTTGAATTCTCGATGACCACTTTAGTATTCGGGTTGAAATTCAAAGGAACGGGATTGAACTGGAAAAAAACGAAAACCATGACGCCCGTCAAAAGGATAAAAAACTGCATCGGAACTTTCAAAAATGCGTTCATGATCAGTCCCATTTGGCTTTCTCGAATAGATTTTCCCGAAAGGTATCGCCCAACTTGGCTTTGGTCGGTGCCAAAATAAGAAAGCGCCAAAAAGAAACCGCCGGTTATTCCACTCCAGAATGTGTATCTTTTTTCCGGATCGAACGAAAAGTCCACAATGTTCATCTTGTCGTTGGCCCCCGCAATGTGGAGCGCGTTCGAAAAAGTCATATCGTTGGGCAGGTAGTGCAAAATCAGAAAAAAAGTGATAAACATTCCGGTCATGATCACGAACATCTGCTGTTTTTGGGTCACATTTACTGCCCTGGTTCCGCCTGAAACAGTGTAAATAATCACCAATAATCCAATTGCAATGTTCATCAAGGTCAAGTTCCAACCGAGCAATGACGAAAGTATAATAGATGGCGCGTAAATTGTCAACCCCGTTCCAAGACCGCGCTGTATAAGGAATAGGAGCGAGGCAAGTGATCGGGTTTTAAGGTCGAATCGTTGTTCAAGATATTCGTACGCGGTAAAAACCTTGAGCCGGTGGTAAATTGGAATGAACGTGACACAGATAACGACCATCGCGAGCGGAAGCCCGAAATAAAACTGGACAAACCCCATTCCATCAGAGTAGGCTTGGCCTGGCGTGGAAAGAAAAGTGATGGCGCTGGCCTGCGTTGCCATGACCGAAAGCCCCACCATATACCACGGAGTTTTGTTGCCGGCAAGGATGTAATCTTCAACGTTTTTGCTGCCACGTGTTTTTGCAACACCGAAAATAACTATGGACAATAGCGTGGCAATGAGAACAATCCAGTCGAGTTGCTGCATTTATGAGAAAATTACCATAATTAACCAAAACAGCATAATATACATTGCGTTCACCACAAGAACAGCCGTATAGCTTTTTTTCCAAAATATTTTTCGCTGCTTTTCCATCATTGTTTTGTCGAAGCCGAAATCAAATTTGCCATAAGCCTAAATGCGCCCGGAACACCTTCGGGCAACTCCCTGAAAAAGCTCAGACCTGTATAGATATATTTTCCTTTCCCATAGTCAGCGACCAAAATCGCGCCTTTTTTGTCGTCTTCGCCCTTGTCGTGTGCAGCAATTACTGGAGTAAAAGCTTTGTCCCAATCATTTGGATAGTACAAACCTTGTTCTTGGGTCCAACCTTTGAAGTCGGCGGACGTTATTCTGTTCGGAAAGTTCAACAGTTTGTTTTTCGGATCAAGAAATGTGACCTGCGCATCTTCCTCTGTAACACGATCGCGAGAAATAGTGAGCGGAAATGGCGCAAGCTCCTTTGTGATCAAATCGGCCGTGGTATTGTACTGAACAATCATCGTCTTGCCCGATTTGACGAAATCAAATAGCGTTTGCTGCTTGTTTGCCAAGGCGTTGACCGTATTGTATGCTCGTATTCCGGTAATCACTACTTCATAATTTGACAGAACCTGCGGACTTAGATTCTCTGCAACTAAAATATCAACTTTATAGCCCATTTCGCGCAAGCTTTCCGGAATTTGGTCGCCCGCGCCCATAATATAGCCGATGCGCTCATTTCCTATCTTTATGTCGAGCTTGATTAGCTTAGACGTTGAGGCTTTTAGAACATGTGCTTTCGGAATATGCTCATAATCAATGGTGAGCATTTCCTTTTCAAATAATTTTCCATTGCATGTGGCTGAAAATTTAGCAACGCCTTCAGAACCACCAACTGGAGGTGTTAATGTGAAGTCGAAAGATTTGCTGTCATTGTTTTTGGATAGTTCAAAATCATACTCGGATGGCGATGTTTTCCAACCCTTTGGAACTTCAATCGATAGCTTTCCATTGCAGTTGTCAGTGTTCGCCGTAACTTTTGCACTGATAATTTTAGAGGTTTTATCACCGAATATCGACACAGCAGTTAGTGGCGAGATTGTAATCTCTGGAACAATATCCAGCGGCTGGTACATTTCGCCCTTTACCTCGTCATTGTATTTAAAAACAATAGGACGCTCAATTGATATCGGAATTTTGTCCACCAAGAGCTTGACATCAACCTTCAACGACCTTATGATATCAGGCGTTCCAATAATTTTTGCGTCGTCAACACGGTACATCCCAACAGTTCCAGCGTGTTCGAGCCAATATGGTTGCGTGTAGGACATATTTTGAGGAAGTGTAATGTCAAGCTCAAAAACATTGTTCTTGTTGTTGTCAAGCACGAGGTTCTTGTCCACTATGATTCCACTTGAAGGTTTGGTCGAAATCAGTTTTACAACAGCTGTCGAGCGATTGGTTGCTTCAACTTTAACCTTAATCGTATTTCCCGGCGAGGCTTGAGCAGTGGCGGACGTTGCTTCGAGGTACAAGCCCGAGCATTCGGCAATGAGGTCCTCAATTTCCTTCAGCTTTATTTTTTTCCAAAACGGATCGCTGGTGTTCTCCACCATTTCATAGGTTATTGCCAAATCTGAAACGCTTTTATATGGTTTTGCAAAATCAAAATTGTTGATAATGTTTTCAACCATCTTCCCAATCACCGCCCCATTTTTCAAGCGATTCCACGAAGTATCAATTCCCTCAAAAATATTTTGCGGGTCTTTAGGTTTCTCACCTTTGAGGAATTCTAGATATTCCATTTCCGAACCGCGCGTTCCGGTCGAGCCAAAACCTTGGGATCTGTGGCTGCTTCGGCTGAGTGCGGCAATCTCTTGTTTTGATTTCCCGAGCAGTGGATAATAAACGCCGGTATCAAAGCCCGTCAATGATGACTTGTCCATTTTTTCAAAATTCTCCTTTCCGCCGTAAAAAAACCATGAGGTATTGAAATAAACCCGCTTCGGCTGCCAAGGCTGTACAAATCCAAGTTGGTGCGGAAATACTTTTGAATCGCCGGCCTTGTCAAAAGCCTCAAGGCTCAGTATTGCCGACGAAGTATGATGACCATGTGTTGTTCCCGGTGTTCGCGCATCGAACCGATTGATGATCACATCTGGACGAAAAGTTCTGATCACATAAATTACATCTGACAAAACCTCCTCGCGATTCCAGATTGAAAGCGTTTCGTCTGGATTCTTTGAATAGCCGAAATCGTTCGCGCGCGTAAAGAACTGTTGGCCACCGTCGATTTTTCGCGCTTCCAAAAGTTCTTCAGTACGAATCAATCCAAGTTGGTCACGAAGTTGTGGTCCGATAAGATTCTGTCCGCCGTCGCCTCTTGTCAATGAAAGATATCCGGTTCTGGCGTGCTTTTCTTCGACCATATAAGAAATCAAGCGCGTGTTCTCGTCGTCGGGATGTGCCGCGATGTAGAGCACTGAACCCAAAAAGTTCAGACGTTGAAGATCGGAGAAGATTTGGCTGGAGGTTTTCTTGATTGGACGTTGCGACACTACAAGAATTGGAGACATTAGAAGCGCGAGAAGGCAAATTTTGATAGAAGATCTGGGCATTATGCTTTTTTTCGGGAAGGTTTCCAAAAGTACGTTTTATAGAAATGCAGTCCGAACTGTATTGGCTTTTTTAACATTCGACCAAAAAAAAATGGGAATCTAAGTTCCCAATAAGATATTGATTTGTTCTTGAATTTATCTGGCGGCGATTTGCGAATTCACAACCGTCTTTGGCGCTTTTCTTTTTGAAGAATAATCAGCCGGAAACATAGTTTTGTGCTGCTCGATCATATCAAATGGTGTATTTCCATTATAGCTTGCAAGTGATATCCTATAATCATTTTTGATGGCGTATCCGCGGTAGTTTGATGGGATTGCGCTTCCTTCCATCCATTCGCCATTCACAACAAAGAGATATGTTGCGGTTTCTGAATCATAGTATGCCTGAAGGTTTGGATAGTAATAATATCTGGATAATGAATTGTTTATTTGTTCCGAGGTCATTGGAGTATCGTTTGAATGTGATGGCCCTTGTGCATAACTAAAGTTAAGTGAAAAAATAAGGGCGATGGTTGCGATGGTATAGGTAAGAATTTTCATGATAATATGTCTTTAAATATGTTTCGAATTTCTAATATAAAGGTAGCTTCACATCAAAGTCAGATGCTTATAGAATTCGGGAGTTAGATTATGTTATTCTTTTAAGTAATTGAAAATGATGTACTTTAGCGATATTTATTGCACAAACTATTAGAATGCTACAAAGTCCGGAAAAGATGGTATAATCTGTTAAATTTCTTTCTGACAAAATCTTGATTCTTCGCTAAAAGTAAAAACTAATGCTGCGTATGAAAAGACTCCAGAAATAAACGCACAAAAAAAAGGAGAACGCAAGCCCTCCTTCTTTCAAATTTTCTTTTTCAATTTCATTATCTCACTGCAACTTGGCTTAAGCTCTCTGTTCTAAGCGCTTTTCTTTTTGAAGTGAAATCTGCTGGATATATTTTTTTGTGCTGCTCGATCATATCGAATGGCGTGTCGCCGGTATAGCTTGTCAATGCAACTTTCAAACCATTCTTGACTGCATAACCCCTATAGTTTGCAGGAATTGTGGTTGCTTCCATCCATTCGCCGTTCACAACGAAGAGATATGTTGCGGTTTCTGAATCATAATAAGCTTGAAGGTTTGGGTAGTAATAATATCTGGCCAGTGAATTCTGGATCTGTTCTGAGCTTTGTGCAACATCGTTTGCGTTTGCATTTGAACCTTGCGCGAAGCTTATGTTCAAGGAGAAAAAAAGTACAAGGGCGGCTGTGGTATAGTTTAGATTTTTCATGATAACGATGCTTTATTGTGATTGACAATTTTTCTTTATTTCTATAATGTAAAGATCAACTTAAAGCTACGAGTGCATCTTATACAATTAGAAACTTAGATTATAGTATCGTTTAAAATACTTAAATATAGCTACTTAAAACAATTTATCATATAGAAATCCTATCATTGTAAAACCTTCATTTAAATTTTGTGTAACATTCATTTGCGATGTCAAGCTTTTCCGGAGTGGCAGTTATGAGCTACTCGGAACTTCTCTGAGTCGATTTGTGGGCAAAAAAAATGAGAACCGAAGCTCTCATGTGGATAATTATATATATTGATTCCTATTTATATGCCACTCTGGACTCTTGTTCCATTTTTGGCGCTTTTCTTTTTGAAGTGTAATCTGCTGGAAACATCGTTTTGTGCTGCTCGATCATATCGAATGGCGTGTCGCCGGTATAGCTTGCCAATGCAACTTTCAAACCATTCTTGATTGCATAGCCTTTGTAGTTTGCAGGAATTGTGGTTGCTTCCATCCATTCGCCGTTCACAATGAAGAGATATGTTGCGGTTTCTGAATCATAATAAGCTTGAAGGTTTGGGTAGTAATAATATCTGGCCAGTGAATTCTGGATCTGTTCCGAGCTTTGTGCAACATCGTTTGAGTTTGCATTTGGACCTTGCGCGAAGCTCATGTTCAAGGAGAAAAAAAGTACAAGGGCGGATGTGATATAGTTTAGATTTTTCATGGTAACGATGCTTTGTTGTGATTGAGAATTTTTCTTTATTTCTATATTGTAAATATCGCCCCATCATCAAGCCCACTTGTTACACAATTAATTTTCGCGTTTATATGAAATTATTAAGTTATTGAAAACAAGTAATATAGCCTAATATTTTAGTGTAATAATCGGTAATTATGAAACTTTGAGCAAATGTTATGATAAACCGAAGAGGATGAATTACACATAAATCCGACGAAATACATTAAAATAAAAGTCGCCGTTTTATTGTGCTCATAGATGGCGCGAAATCTCATCGAATATTGACATCGGGAGAATAATTATAGCTTGTTTGGACACCAAAGGCCGAAAATTTTTGAGAATTAAAATTCCTATTGGAATGATACAATAAGCGGTTTCCCAAAATCAAATGTTGGAAGTGCAAGATCACTTGTCTTGTAGGAGTTTGTTTTGAGCACATTGCTTCCACTGCCAGGAATACTCGGGTAAAATGAGAGTGAGAGTTGAAAAGAGCTGAGAACCAAATAATCGTTGCTGATGATGACGCCAATCCCAATTTGTGAATATAGTTTGCTTTCTCTAAGCTTTGTGACATTGCCGCCCAGCAAGCCCATAGTATAACTAAAGAATGGATTGAGGCGAAAACCCGCAAAAACCCAAGGTGAGTAACCTTGCGTCTGGAGTGTGACCAATAATCTTTTTGTACCAAATAGTCCTTGTGAATCAAATCCTGGAATACCGTATCGATCGTTCAGAGATAATTGGTCGAACGGAGACTTCAATCTGTGGTCGCCGACCAATAGCTGTGGTTTTACAAATTGACGGAACTTCCAGTTTCCACCCGTGAGCAGTGTCGTGAAATAAAGCGCCGACATCTTGAAGGTGCCTTCTTGCTGAGAACCATTGTTAAAAAACGTTCCATATTCAATATTTGCGGAGATGTAGCCAAGATTGTAGTATTTTCCCATTGCAAATCGCGCACCGGTGTAATATCTGTGCGTCCCGTATTTTTGCTGATAACCGCCCGTCAGTCCATATATGATTCCCGTTGGGACATCTTCCGTAACGCTATAATTAAAAAGGAATTTATCCTGTTTGAACTGTCGAGAAGATATTCCGAGGCCGATAATATAAAATTTCTCTCCCGAAAAGAATCCGACGGAATCGTAGCTCACTGGCGGTTTCTCCCAATATTTTACATTTAAGTAGCGCGCCGAAGTTATAAGGTTGGTCGTCCTGGCATTTTCAGAGTTTCCCCTAAAGATTCTAAAAGAATGACCGCCCCAAAAATCTTTTCTTGAAAGTTTATAGTTCCGTTTGTTTTCAACGTTGAGCGAATCGAAACTGGATTCGCTTCGAAATTCCTGATTGACGTATGCTCCGGCAGCCCAACGAGCAAAGGGGGAGAAGAAGGACCTTTCAACATTCACATATTTCACATAGTTCTGATCCAAGTCCATATCATAGGAAAGTGTGGTCATTATATAGGTGTTCAAAACATTCGGCACAAAATATCTTGAACTAACGGCATCCTGTTTTGTTTTGAAATTTGTGCGGTATGTGTTTTCTAATTCATGACCGGTTCCCAAAAAATTTCTTTCGATCAATGTGATGGTATTTCTTGCACCTGACGATTGGAATTTTGGAATCAAGCTCCAAGAATCGATAACGCGTATGTAGAGGTCTACAGAATCTTTTGCTTCCGATGTAAACTGTGTGGTGATTTTTACCTTCCGCGTAAAGCGCTGGCTGCGTATCAAACGTTCGGATTCCTTGACCAAAAGTGAATCCAATGGCCTGTTGCGCTTTACTAGCAAAAGATTTTTGATCGCCAACTGACTCGATTTGTTGTGAAGCGCGTTCCCTACCTTGAATCCAAAATTACTTGGTTCTGGCTTCAATGCAGAGTCAATCTCCGAATATCCGAATGGATCGAGCGTTTGAACCAGAATATACCGAACAATCTTGCCTTCAAATGGACGATAATCGGGAACATCGATTTTTCTGAATGGTTTTGTGGGTTCTATGTCCTTTCGCCCTACGGGCTTAAAAACAAGCTTATAAAGAAATCTCGTGAATCCTCGCTTGTTGGAGTACTTCTCAATGCTTCGATAAATTCTTGTGGAATCTTCTGGAGTGCGCGCGCCTTCGAGTTCTTTCTTAAGTTGTTCAGTTTTAACCTTTGTTTTTTGATCCTGACAATGGGCAATGGTAGCTATCAGGCACAAAAAAAGTGATACAATATATTTATTGATTGTGTGCATTACTGTAAGTAGATTACGCACATCAAAAATACATCATTATCACCTGTGGATCCAGTCGAGCGACTGTTACTTTATCTTGATTTTCTGCAAGAACTTTTGCACTTTTGTGATGCCTTGATCCTTGATTTTTTCTAGTTTATCCATTTGAACTGGTGGCGCTTTCAACATTAGACCAGACACTCCGGTTTGGAGCGCAGTTGCCACTATTCTTTTCAGAGGACTGTTGAGCCTTCCCAACAAAAATTTGTTTGCAACAAATCCGGTAGCCAAACTCGCGGCGCCTTTTATCAATTTGCTGCCAAATTCATTGGAGGAAACCGTTTCCTTGAAACTTTCTTTTAAAATATGAAATGGGTTTAGGCTTTCCTTCGTGTATTCAAAATGCTCTTTAAGCAAGCTCAGTTCAGAGACTTGTCGTCTTTCGAGCATCGCGATTTTCGCATTTAGCGATTTGTTGTTCGTAATGATATCCAGATTGTTTTGCATTATCGTTTTTTTACTTTAAAAAATTGTTTGACAAAATAATCGTTCAAAGGGTCTTCGATCAATGCTTCCTTAGCGACAAAAAAGATGATTCCGAGGACGAGATAAATGCCGGCAACGGCAAAAAATCCAAGATAGTTGCTTTGAAATAGTTCGCCCAGATAAAGAGCCAATCCAACCGAAACCATAAAGAGAAAGAAAATAACAACCGTCGCGATAAAAATACCCGACAACATGGACGAATAAATATCTGTAATCTTGTCGATTGCTTTTAGCTTGTAAAGATCAAAGCTGGTTTTGGCATATTCCTCCGCCTTTTCGACAAGCATCTCGACGATTATTATTTTCTCTTTCATATCGGTCTTTATAGATATTATTAAAGCTTGTTACCTGCGTTGTGAGCTGCATTGCCTGCTGAATGCTTTGCTTCTATTGCAAGATCTTTGCCTTCGTTGTACAAGCTTTTACCTTCATTTTTTGCACTATCAAGTTTTGATGAAATCGAATCGATTACCTCATTGTACTTGCTCTTTAGATCTTCAAGCGACCCAGCGCTTTTGTCCTTTATTTTTTTTCGGATTTCCGAACCCTTTTCTGGCGCGAACAAAATTCCGAGGATTGCTCCTGCGACTAGTCCTGCCATTGCTCCTAATACTACTTTACCTGCGTTCATGTTGAATTGATTTAGATGATTAATTAAAGATTTGTTGATTGATTTTATGGTTGGGAACAAGATCCCCAATTTGAATAATAATTTATTACCTTCTGACTTCGATGACAAAGATTGCTGAATTTTACAGAATAGTTGTTATAGAAATTCTATTTCGCTTTGCAGAATATACATTTGCGCTCATCAATCTACAAAAAATCACGAGCTGTACTTCATAGCTTCTCCGTATTTGTCGCTGCGCACCAAATCTACGAAACTATAGTTTGTCAATTCTGGTTCATTTCTGAATTTTTGGATTCTGAGGCTCTTTGTTTTTTGTGAAGTATTCAATTTTTCCAAACACAATCTGGCCATCAAATAGCTGATCGTCGATTCGGCCCCTTGGTTCAAGTTGATGGTATATTGTTCCAAGCCATCATAGCAACCGCCTGTGCAAGGATTGTAAAGGATTTGGCGAAGGTGATTTTTTCCCATGAACCAATCGAAGGCTTGATGGATTTTCACTTTATAAGATTCCTGCCCGTAGAAATCATAGAATTTGACAAGCGCGATGACCGTGTAAGCCACATCTATCGGCTGCTCTCCAAACTCCTCTCGAATACCATTGCGTTGCATCCATGATCTATTTGAAACAACTTTTATCTCGCTTTCATTAAAGGTCTGCTGTAGCAAAAAGTCGAACGTGGACTTGGCGATATCTCGGTACATAGACTCGTCGGTTACTATATGCGCCAGTAAAAGCGCTTCGGGCAAAATACTGTTGCCGTAGGTAAGATAGCCCTCGAACCAGTTCCAATCTGTGGAGGATTCATGAAGATACATTTGAGTTAGCCTGTCGGCAAATTTTTTGACCAGCGAACGAACGGCAGACGATTTTTCCTTCTGATTGTAAAAATACAGACCTTTTATAATGAATGCCATCGCTCGTGTGGAATGGATGTTCTCGACATTCGGGAGCACTTTTTCCAAAACTGCCGATGCTTTGATCACGATGTCCACAGGCAAGATTTTATGGTGGGAAATCAGATTGCCCAAGGCCCAAATAGTCCGACCGTTGCTATCTTCCAGGTTTTCTGAATTTTGATCGGAAAATACCTGGCCAATATTTACGTAGTTCAAAAACCTTCCATCGGCTTGTTGGCAGAATCTTATAAAATCCAAATATATGTTGATATATATCAAGTCACTCTTATCGCGCGAGAGTTCAAAATGCTGGCACATCGCAATCATTGCTCGAGCATTGTCATCAATAGTATAACCGCTGTCAAAATCCGGTTTGTTGATTTTAGAGAATTGTATCATCCCAAAATCCGTTGTTAGGTTCTTAATGTGCGAAAGATTGATTTCCGGCATTTTGTAACGAAGGTTTATCGCACCGCTGCTCATCTTTTCAAAGAGAATGGCATGAGCCACGGCCGAATTTTCCCAAGCCGTGCCAACAATCTTGTGAAGAGCGTTCATTCTCATCTTGTCACGAAGTTTTACATCGAACAATAGCCGGTTGACGCCTTCGGCCAATTGTTCGGAATTTCCAAAGTCGATCACGATTCCCGAATCATCGCTCAAAAATTCCACCGCGTGAGGGATCTTTGTGGAAATTATGGCGCAACCACAGCTTGCAGCGTAACTGAAGGTTCCGCTCACGGCTTGGTTTGGGTCTTTTGAGGTAAATAGATAAATATCGGTTAGTTGCAGGTATTCCAACAGTTCTTCCAGACCCAGATATTTGTTTACGAATTGAACGTGATTCTCAAGTTTGAGAGCTTTTATTTTTTTGCGAAGCGAGTCGCGATACTTTTCTCCTTGTTCTTCCACAACATTTGGATGTGTTTTTCCTATAATCAAAAACAAGACTTCAGGCTTGGTCTTGATGATTTTTGGAAGTGCGTCAAGCGTGGTCTCAATGCTTTTTCCGGCGCTCAATAGCCCGAATGTGGATAATATTTTTCTGTTCCTGTATCCATATTTTTCTTTGAGGGATACTTTGTCAGAATGTTCTACGAGGTGGGTTCCGTGCTTAATGACCGTAACTTTGTCAATGTCGATAAGATAATCGCGCTCCAATATTTTCTTTGCGTTTTCTGTCATCACTACTATGGAAGAGCTCGCACCAAAAATATCGATAACGTTTTGGCGTAGATTTGGGTTTGGACGTGGCAATATGGTGTGAAATACTGTGATCACTGGTTTTTCCAGTTTTAAGAGCATTTCCAAAAACGCCTTTTCATTGCGATGGAAGAGTCCAAATTCATGCTGGATCAAAACCAGTTTTACAGCCGAATCCTTGTTGATAAGCGCTGCGGTTTCGGTAAATGCGCGACGATCCGAAGTATTGAGCACATATTTGACGTCCCTATTATATTCGAGCTCTTGGTTGTGCGATTCGATGGCACAAACTTTAAGTTCGAATGATTTCTGAAATTTATTGTGAATGGCCTTGATTAAATCTTGCGAATAGGTGGCAAGACCACATTCTTTTGGAGGAAAAGTGGTCATGACCAAAACCTCTGCCTTCTCTGAGTCCATCGACAACGGGAGAACTGATTTTTTGGCGTTGCCGAAAGATGAAAGGCTTCTGTCTAGCGTTTTCATAGGATGCATATTTTATTGATAAATGCTAATGAAATCTTTTGGATTAGTTTTTAATTCTCCCGAAGATTTTTATATCAGAAGTGTAAATTTCGTATATAATATACCGTTATTGTTACAGAAATAGGAAACTTAATTGTACGATTCTAAATTTAAACCGTAAAAAAAACCTGATAATTCCCAAAATTTCGTGTATTTCATCGAATAAATATGCATCTTAACGATACCTGTTGTACTTTGGCTCCCGATAATACATTAGTAAGTCCCAACTTATATCTACGTAATATGAACCTGAATAATTTTGCTCGCATAAAAACTAATGCGGCCACAAAAACCGAGCACGCCCACGGTTTGCGAGATCTATTTACTGAAGAGCTCCGAACTGCTTACTTTTCCGAAATACTGCAGGCTTCCAATCTGCCAAAGCTTATATCGTACACCTCCAACCTTGAATTGCGGGAAACGCTTTATGCGCACATTGAGGAAACCAAAAGTCAAATTAGAAGATTTGAAACGATTTTTAGCGTGCTGGGCGCGCAATTCTGTGATAGCGATTGCCAGCTTATCGTGAATCTGGTCGATGATTCGTTGATTTCTCAAATGCAGAACATATTTACGAGGGACTCTGCGATCGTGAGCGCGGTTCAAAAAGTAGAGCATTACGAGATTGCATCATACGGCACTCTTTTATCGTTTGCTAGAACATTAGCAGAGCACGAAGCAGCTGCATTTCTTCAGGATTCGCTGATGGAAGAGAAGGATCTGGACCGAAGATTGACTGAACTTTCGGTTATGATCAACATCAATGCACTAAGCGTGGATTATGAATTTGGCGCATAGAAAAACCAGCTCGAGACTGGATTTTTTTAGAGATGATGATTGTGCGTTCTATTTGCATAGCTTAGTTGATGTCCTGCAACATAGCTCCTGAATATGTCCAAAAGCCATTCATGATATTTTGCAAGTTTCTCGACATCCACATCAGGATGTCTAAGTTCTGGGATGGTCTGTGGTATTTCATCTAGATACTTTGCCAGCTCGGGATAATTCTCGTTTATGATATTTATGAGCTTGAGTATTTTTTTGTTCACTTCGTCAGCATTCTCCATTGTATTGTGGTTGTTTTGTATCTTAAAATTATAACGAAGCAAATCGTGTAATATTTCGCGTTGTTGATAAGTTATTTGGCCTCCTCAGCAGCTTTTTCAGCTTCGCTGGCAGTTTTTTTCGCATCTCTTTCAGCTTGACGTTCGGCTTTTTTTGCAGCGCGCTCAGCATCTCGAGCCTTTTTTTCCGCAGCTTTCTTTTTTCTGTTGAAATAGCCTTTAAGCAGGAAATTTTCTTTTGCTGCGTTCATGTTTTCATCCAGACCTTTTGTGCTTTTTTTCAGATTGATGATTGTGGCATCGATGTTTTCTGCCATTCCTTTGTCCTGGATCAAACGCCCAAGAGTACCTTCTCCCTTGTTCACCTTTCCAAGGATATCGGTAATCTGTGCTGTAGCCAATGCAGCATTGTCAACAGTGATTTGCAGGCTTGCCATTATCGCATCGGTCTCGACAGGTTCGCTCGAAGAAATCAACTGACCATCTTTAACGATTTTCGAGTTCGGGCTGCCTTGTGAAAGTACCACGAGCTTGTCGCCGATAATTCCTTCAGAACCAATCCCTGCCTCGGAATCCGCGTGGATGAACCGACGAACGTCTTCTTTTATCAACATATCAACGCGCACGAGCGAATCGTTCACGATTCGGATATTGTCAACAGTTCCAACATTTATTCCCGAAAACCGTACAGCGCTTCCCACCTGAAGCCCACTGACATTCTCAAAATTTGCGGTAACCCTGAAAACTGGATCGAAAAGATGTTTTTGTTTTCCGATGATAAAAATCACGAGCACAAAAAGGGCAATTCCTACTATGATGAATGTGCCAAGCTTTACTTTGAATCCTTGATTGTTTGGGTTCATGGTCTTTTTATTTAGTTGTTTATGCGTTTGCTCAAAAAGAATGACGCGATATTGGGATCTTGATCGGCCTCGAATTCGGCGAGCGTTCCTTCTTTGTAAACGTATCCATCCTTGAGCATCACGATTCTATCGGCCACGGTGCGAACACACTCTATGTCATGCGTGATAATGATCGATGATGTTTTATATTTTTCCTGAACATCATTGATCAACATGCTTATTTCATCGCTCGTGATGGGATCCAAACCCGTTGTGGGTTCGTCGTAAAGAATGATTTCTGGATCGACGATTATGGTTCGCGCCAAGCTAATTCTTTTTCGCATCCCGCCAGAAAGTTCCGATGGCATTTTTTCCGAAGTGTCCGGAAGCCCGACATTGGTGAGCACTTCCTGCACTTTTGCGTCGATTTCGTCTTTGTTGAGTTCTTTTTTGATTCGCTTCAGCGGAAATTCAAGATTCTGCCTCACGGTCATAGAATCATACAGCGCGCCGCTTTGGAACAAAAATCCTATTCTTTTTCTTACCGAATCAATATCTTCCTTAGAAAGTGTTGTTAGTTCTTTCCCTAAAACATTGATGGAACCAGAATCGGGGCGAAGCAATCCAACGAGACATTTGATGAGCACCGATTTTCCCGTTCCGGATTTTCCGAGCACGACGAGATTTTCCTGCTTGTTCAACTTTACCGAAACATCCTTTAACACGTCGAGACTTCCAAAGCTTTTTTGCAATGACGAAATCTCAACTACTGTATTTGACTTGTTGTTTTCCATTAAGATAGCAAATCGGTTATCTGGACTGCGATCAAATCGACAAATATCACCAACAACGATGCAACAACAACTGCAGAATTGGCTGCTTTTCCAACGCTTTCAGTGCCACGACCAGCGTTGAAACCTTTGTAACATCCCACCAAACTGATTACCAGGCCAAAAAAGAAAGTTTTGATAACTGCCGGAACAATATCCATAAACTCAACTTTTCTAAAGGCTTGCGAAATAAACAGCACAAAGCTCAGATCTCCTTTTATATTGGCGGCGATCCACGCACCGAGTATTCCCAGAGCATCTGCATAAAGCGTTAACAACGGAACCATTAAAGTTGCTGCGATGATTCGGGGCACGACCAAAAATTTCATCGGATTTGTTGAGGAAACCTCCATCGCATCGATTTGTTCGGTCACGCGCATCGAGCCAAGTTCCGCTCCCATGCTCGACCCGATTTTTCCAGCGCAGATCAAAGCGGTGATTACAGGTCCCATTTCCCTGATCAATGAAATCGTTACCATGCTCGGCAACATATTGATCGCGCCAAAATTCACGAGAACCGGTCGCGATTGTATCGTAAGGACCAAACCGATAATGATTCCGGTAATGGAAATCAGCGCAAGCGATTTGTTCCCGATCTGATAGCATTGTTTCAAAAATTCGCGGAATTCAAAATCCTTGCTGAACATATTCTTGAAGATGCGAAGAATGAACAGGAAAACATCGGCGGTCGCAACCAGAAAATCGCGAACTTTTTTTGACTGAACAATTGATCTGTCCGCCACTTTTGAGGTGTTCCGAATCGCAAAACTTTTTGCTTTGCCTATTTTTGGCGGGTTGCTCATGATTCGATGTTGTTGCGTGCATCCGCAGAAATCTTCGGACCTTCGGTAGTGGGTCCGGTAAATGTGCTCGATTGTACGTCACCTTCTATATAAGGACCAGAGGGTGTGTTCTCATAATGGTAAACCGGGATGTTGAAATTTCTCCAACGGTACGTTTTTGGAATATCATCTCCAAGCAAATAACCCCACGGGCGAAGGTGTTCGATTCTATCAAAGACAACCTTTAATATTGCGATGAAAGGGATTGCAATGAACATTCCCGTGATTCCGCCCAAAGCACCACCGATGATTATTCCCACGATCGAAACCAAAGCGTTGATCTGCACTTTTGAACTTACGATCATCGGCACCAAAAGGTTGTTGTCGATAAGCTGGACGATGATGTTTACTACTATGACTCCAATAACTACAGAAAGTTCGGTAGAGCCCGTTAGTGAAGCGATAATGCTCAACAGCATAGCCACCAATATACCGACGTAAGGGATAAGGTTCAAAATACCAGTGATGACGCCCAGCAAGATGAAATATTGTACTCCTATAAAGTAGAAACCTACTGATGTCAATACCGAAACGATCACCATTTCTATCATTAGTCCCATAATATAGCTTTGTACCGAAACCTTGACGCTGCGTAAAATATCCTCAAGAATCAAGTGATGTTTTCGGTTGATAAGCTTTGCCAAAAATTTCATGAAATGCACTCGATAGAGAAGCAGCAGAAAAGTGTAGATGGGAATCAAGGTAAGGTTTACCATAATATCGGTAAACGTCTTCAAGGTCGTGCCCACCATTTCCTTGCTTTTTGCGAGCGAATTTTTGGCAGCGCCATCTATGATATCATTTTGTTCGCGTCGCGTTAACCCCAGGCTTTCGTAAACCATATTTTGAAGATGCAAAAGATGGACGTTCACATTTTCCTTTATTTTATCCCAATCATCCGCCATCGAGGAGATTTGAATAGAAAGAAAATATATCAGTCCAGCGACTATCGCAACAGACAGCAAGATTACAATAATAACGGAAATAACGCTTGGAAGATGCCATTTATTGGTCATATAAGCCGTTGTAGGGCGTAGGAGAATCGCAAAAAGCACCGAAAGCAGTAGCGGCAGAAGTACATCTTGGCCTACGTACAAAATCGCAATAATCGCCAATACGATAATCAGCGTAATGGCAAGACGGAATTGGAATGGTAGTTTTATTGAATCATCCATAATATTCTTTGAGGGGTTTTTCTCAAGAGATCAAATATCACGTAAAAAGAAGCACTACCGTTTATATCCGCCCAAAATATCATTATACAATTTTAATCAGCGGACGCGGTGGTTCGTTGCGCTCTTGGGGGTTTGGAGTTGTAGGGAAATTTCTTTTTGTGCTGCGGCAAAAACTGCAGTACATTTTGCTCATCATAGTCGCGGATTGCCACATTTGTCATCTTGTACAACGAATAACCTTTATAACCGGCTGGAATCTCCTTGTTCGTTACCCATTCGCCTTTGTCCTTATAATAATAGATGCTTGTCTGGACGTCAAAATAGGCTTCCAGATTTGGATAGTAATAGTACCGCAGCATACAATTGGTTTCTTGATCGTATTTGGCGGCAGATTCCTGGGCAATGGAATTGCTTGCGAAAATCAGCGTGAATGCTATGCTTAAAAGGTTGATGGATTTCATGACTTTTAGTTTTGAAGGTGACTGTTCCAATTGTTTCTAAATTGCAATGACAAAACTATAAACAAATTTGGAATAATCGACAAACACACTAATAAAAT